>NZ_JBSZKT010000020.1:0-119342 GCF_055690525.1 Streptosporangium sp. H13245
AGTCGCAGGCGGCGGGGTTGCTGGACCAGACGGCCTACACCCAGGCGGCGTTGTTCGCGGTCGAGGTGGGGTTGTTCCGGGTGCTGGAGGGGTGGGGGGTGCGGGCGGACTACCTGCTGGGGCACTCGATCGGGGAGCTGGTCGCGGCGCATGTGGCGGGGGTGTTGTCGCTGGAGGACGCGTGTGCGCTGGTGGCGGCGCGGGGCCGGTTGATGCAGGCGCTGCCCGAGGGCGGTTCCATGGTCGCGCTGCAGGCGAACGAGGCCGAGGTCTTGGAGGTGCTGTCTTCCGTTGACGCGGACGGGACCCGAGTGGGAATCGCCGCGTTGAACGGCCCGACCTCGGTGGTGGTGTCTGGGGATGAGGATGCGGTCGCCGAGGTGGCGGAGCATTTCACTGGTTTGGGGCGGAAGAGTCGTCGGTTGCGGGTCAGTCACGCGTTCCATTCGCCTCGGATGGAGGCGATGCTGGCGGAGTTCCGGGCGGTGGCGGAGAAGGTGTCGTACGGCCCGGCGCGGATCGCGGTGGTCTCTAACGTCACGGGTGCGTTGGCGGGGGAGGAGTTGGGCACGGCGGAGTACTGGGTGCGGCATGTGCGTCAGGCGGTGCGGTTCGCCGACGGGATCGCGGTGTTGGAGGCGGCCGGGGTCGGCACGTTCGTGGAGGCGGGTCCGGACGCGGTGCTGTCGGCGATGGGTCAGGAATGCGTTACCGGTGACACTGGAGCGGTGTTCGTGCCGATGTTGCGGCGTGATCGTGGTGAGGCATCAGAGCTGGTCGCGGCGGTGGGTGCCCTGCACGCACGCGGCGTGGCCGTCGACTGGGAGGCTTTCTTCGCCGAGGTGACGGGTGCGGCCGGTGTCGAGGGGCCGCGTCGGGTGGAGTTGCCCACGTACGCCTTTCAGCACCACCACTACTGGCTGCAGGTCCCCAGCTCCGGAGACCCGGAGTCCGTCGGCCTCGGCTCCCCCGGCCACCCCCTCCTGGGGGCCGCCGTCGAGCTGCCAGACTCCGGCGGGCACCTGTTCACCGCCCGTCTCTCGGCCCGTACGCACCCGTGGCTCGCCGACCACGCGGTGGGCGAGACGGTGCTGTTCCCCGGCACCGGGCTCGTGGAGCTGGCCGTCCGCGCAGGAGACCAGGTGGGCTGCGCCAGGGTCGAGGAGCTCACCCTGGAGGCCCCGCTGGTCCTGACCGGTCAGGGCGGCGTCCAGGTGCAGGTCGTGGTCGGCGCCCCGGACGACTCCGGGGCCCGCGCGGTCAGCGTCTACGGGCGCGCCGAGGACCTCCCGGCCGACGAGCCGTGGACCCGGCACGCCACCGGCCTCCTCACACCCTCGGAACCCACCGGGGACTTCGACCTCGCCGAGTGGCCGCCGCCCGGTGCCGAGCCGGTGGAGACGGACGGCCTCTACGACCGGCTCACCGACCTCGGCCTCAACTACGGCCCGGCCTTCCGCGGCCTCACGGCGGCCTGGACGCGCGGCGACGAGGTGTTCGCCGAGATCGCGCTCCCCGAGGCCGTCGCCACCGACGCCTCCCGGTTCGGCATCCACCCGGCCCTGCTGGACGCCGCGCTGCACGCCCTCGCCCTCAGCGACGCCTCGGCGGAACACGCCGCGCTGCCGTTCACGTGGTCGGAGGTGGAACTGCACGCCGCCGGGGCGTCCGGCCTGCGGGTACGGGTGGTCCCGACCGGCGGAGACTCGCTGCGCCTGGAGGCGGCCGACCAGGCCGGGCACCCGGTGGTGTCGATCGGCTCGCTCGTACTGCGCCCGATCGGCACCGGCGACCTCACCGCTGCCCGCCCGGACGCCGGGCGCTCGCTGCACCGGGTGGAGTGGGTCCCGGCCGAGACCGGGACCGTACCGGCGGAGGAGTGGGCGCTGCTCGGCGGCGACGCCTCCGGCGCCGGGGCGGCGCTGCGCGCGGCCGGGACCTCCCCGGCGTCCTACGCCGGGATCGAGGAGCTGGTTGCGGCCCTCGACTCCGGCGCGGCCGTCCCCGACGTCGTCCTCGTGAGCACCGGCACCGAGGCCGATGGTGAAACCGACGCGGAGGTCGTGGCGGGGAGCGTCCACTCGGCCGTCCGGCGGGCGCTGGACCTGGCGCGGGCCTGGCTGGCCGACGACCGCCTCGACGGCTCCCGGCTGGTCTTCGTGAGCAGGGGAGCGGTCTCCGCCGCCTCCGGCGAGACCGCCCGCGACGTCGCCGGGGCCGCCGTGTGGGGCCTGGTCCGCTCGGCCCAGGCCGAGAACCCCGACCGGTTCGTCCTCGCCGACCTGGACGGCCACGCCGCGTCCGCCGGACGGCTCCCCGCCGCGCTCGCCACCGGCGAGCCGCAGGTGGCGCTGCGGGAGGGAGGGGCCGTGCTGGCCGCCAGGCTCGTCCGCGCGACCGGCGCGGCGCTGTCGCCGCCCGAGGGCGCCGCCTCCTGGCGGATGGACAGCAGGGACAAGGGCACCCTGGAGAACCTGACGTTCCTGGACGCGCCCGAGGCCGTCGCCCCGCTGGCGCCGGGGCAGGTCCGGGTCGCGCTCCGCGCCGCCGGGGTGAACTTCAGGGACGTGCTCAACGCGCTCGGCATGTACCCGGGCGAGGCGGGCGCGATGGGCCTCGAGGGAGCGGGCCGCGTCGTGGAGGTCGGCCCCGGCGTCACCGCGTTCGCCGTGGGCGACCGGGTGATGGGCATGTTCGACGGTGGCGCGTTCGGCCCGCTCGCCGTCACCGACCACCGCCAGCTGGCCGCCGTACCCGGCGGCTGGACCTTCGCCCAGGCCGCGTCGACGCCGGTCGCCTTCCTCACCGCGTACTACGCGCTGGTGGACCTGGCGGGGCTGAGGGCGGGGGAGAAGGTGCTGATCCACGCCGCCGCGGGCGGGGTGGGCATGGCCGCCGTGCAGCTCGCCCGCCACTTCGGCGCCGAGGTCTACGGCACCGCCGGGACCGGCAAATGGGACGTCCTGCGCTCCCTGGGCCTAGACGAGGCGCACATCTCCTCCTCGCGCACCCTGGACTTCGAGGGCGCCTTCCTCGCCTCGACCGGCGGGAGAGGAGTCGACGTGGTCCTCAACTCGCTGGCGGGCGACTTCGTCGACGCCTCGCTGCGGACGCTGCCGCGCGGCGGCCGGTTCGTGGAGATGGGCAAGACCGACCTCCGGACGCCCGAGGCCGTGGCCGCCGCGCACCCCGGTGTCCGCTACCGCGACTTCGACCTCGTCGAGGCTGGGTACGACCGGATCGGGGAGATGCTGCGCGCTCTCGTCGACCTGTTCGAGCGGGGGGCGATCCGGCCGCTGCCGGTGGCCGCCTGGGACATCCGCCGCGCCCCCGAGGCGTTCCGCTTCCTGTCGCAGGCCCGGCACGTCGGCAAGGTCGCGCTCACCCTGCCCGTCCCGCTCGACCCGGACGGCACCGTGCTGGTGACCGGCGGCACCGGCGGCCTCGGCGGGCTCGTCGCCCGCCACCTCGTGACCGCCCACGGCGTCCGCAACCTCCTGCTGGCCGGGCGCAGCGGCCCCGCCGCCGAGGGCGCGGAGTCGCTGCGGGCCGAGCTGACGGCCCTGGGCGCGGACGTGGAGATCGCCGCCTGCGACGTGGCCGACCGGACCGCCCTGACGAAACTGCTGGCCGGGGTGCCCGCCGAGCACCCGCTCACCGCGGTGGTGCACGCCGCGGGCGTCCTGGACGACGGGACGATCGCCTCCCTCACCCCCGACCGGGTCGACAGGGTGCTGCGCCCCAAGGCGGACGCCGCGCTCAACCTACACGAGCTGACCCGCGACCTCGACCTGTCGTCCTTCGTGATGTTCTCGTCGGTGGCGGGCACGCTCGGCAGCACCGGGCAGGGCAACTACGCCGCGGCCAACGCGTTCCTCGACGCGCTGGCCGGGCTGCGGCGCGCGCAGGGACTGCCCGCGCTGTCGCTGGCCTGGGGCCCCTGGTCCCAGGTGGGCGGCATGCTCGGCACCCTCACCGACGCCGATGTCAGCCGGATGGCCCGCGACGGCATCGTGCCGCTCGTCCCCGAGGAGGGCCTGGCGCTGCTCGACGCGGCCTCGGGCAGGCCGGAGTCCGCGCTGGTGCCGATCCGCCTCGACGCCAAGGCACTGGCGGCCAGGGGTGACCGGCTGCCCCCGCTGCTGCGGGGCGTGGTGCGCGCGCCCGCCCGCCGTACCGCGACGGCCGCCACGGGCGGGCAGACCGGCGCCGACCTGCTCACCAGGCTGGCCGCGCTCCCCGCCGCCGACCGCCACCGGATGCTGCTCGACCTGGTACGGGCCGAGGTCGCCGCCGTGCTCGGCCACGCCTCCGCCGACCAGGTGGAGGCCGACCGGGCCTTCGACGAGATGGGCTTCGACTCGCTCACCTCGGTCGAGCTGCGCAACCGGCTGAACGCCGCGACCGGCAGGCGGCTGCCCGCCACGCTGGTGTTCGACTACGCGAACCCGGCGGCCCTCGCCGACTACCTGCGCGCGGAGATGGCGCCCGACGAGGCGCCGACCGAGACGCAGGTTCTTCAGGAACTCGACCGGCTGGGCCGGGTGCTCACCGAGATCACCCCAGACGAGGAGACGCGGTTCACGATCGCCACGCGTCTGGGAGGTCTGCTGGCCCAGTGGCGCGGCGACCGGCCGGAGGCGGACGCGAACGGCGCGGCCACCGGCGAGGGCGTCGAGTCGGCGAGCGCCGACGAGCTGTTCGCACTGATCGACAAGGGGCTCTGAGCCCTGTGTTCCCAAATGTTCCCGCCGTGACGAACGGTCCCTCCGACAAGCGGTCCCTCCGCGGTGTTCCCGCCGTGGTGAGCGGTCTCTCCGATGAACGGTCTCTCCGTGGTGGTTCCGCCGCGTTGAGCGGTCTCTCCGATGAACGATCTCCGCGTGGTGTTCCTGCCGCGTTGAACGGTCTCTCCGATGAACGGTCTCTCCGTGCCGAACGCCCCAGCGGTGGGCGCCCGGCTCGACGTGTGGGAAGGTGACGTGACGTGGCGGACGAGCAGAAGCTCCTCGGCTATCTCCGGCGGGTGACCGCGGACCTCCAGCAGGCCCAGCAGCGGCTGCGCGAGGTGGAGGCCAAGGACCGCGAGCCGATCGCGGTCATCGCGGCCGGATGCCGGTTCCCCGGGGGCGTACGCAGCCCCGAGGACCTGTGGCGGCTCGTCGCGGAGGGCCGCGACGGCATCTCGGACTTCCCCGGCGACCGGGGCTGGGACCTGGAGGCCCTGTACGACCCGGAGCTCACCCGGCCCGGGACCAGCTACACCCGCGAGGGCGGTTTCCTCTACGACGCGGGAGACTTCGACGCGGGCTCCTTCGGCATCTCGCCGCGCGAGGCGCTCGCCGCCGACCCGCAGCAGCGACTGCTGCTCGAGGTGTCCTGGGAGGCCTTCGAGCGGGCCGGCGTCGACCTGGCGTCGCTGAAGGGCAGCCAGACCGGCGTCTTCGTCGGCGCCTTCTCCAGCGGGTACGGCACCGGCCTGGACGCGCTGCCCGAGGGCGTGGAGGGCCACCTGCTGACCGGCAACTCCACCGCCGTGATCTCCGGGCGGGTCGCCTACGTGTTCGGGCTCAAGGGCCCGGCGGTCACCGTCGACACCGCGTGCTCGTCGTCCCTGGTGGCGCTGCACTGGGCGTGCGACTCGCTGCGGCGCGGGGAGAGCACGCTCGCCCTGGCCGGTGGGGTGACCGTGATGGCCACTCCCGAGACGTTCGTGGAGTTCAGCCGCCAGCGGGGCCTCGCGCGAGACGGACGGTGCAAGGCGTTCTCCGACGACGCCGACGGCACCGGCTGGGGCGAGGGCGCGGGCATGCTGCTGCTGGAGCGGCTGTCGGACGCACGCCGCAACGGCCACCCGATCCTCGGCGTCATCCGAGGCTCCGCGGTCAACCAGGACGGCGCCAGCAACGGCCTGTCCGCCCCGAACGGGGTGTCCCAGCAGCGGGTCATCCGCCGCGCGCTCGCCAACGCCGGTCTCGCCGCGTTCGACGTGGACGCCGTCGAGGCGCACGGCACCGGTACCACCCTCGGCGACCCGATCGAGGCGCAGGCCCTGCTGGCCGCGTACGGCAAGGACCGCCCCGAGGACCAGCCGCTGTGGCTGGGGTCGATCAAGTCGAACATCGGCCACACCCAGGCCGCCGCCGGGGTCGCGGGCGTGATCAAGATGCTGATGGCGTTGCGCGAGGGCGTCCTGCCCAGCACCCTGCACGTGTCCGAGCCCTCCTCCCACGTGGACTGGTCGGCCGGGAACGTCCGGCTGCTGACCGAACCCGTCGACTGGCCGGACGCCGCCGAGCGGCCCCGCCGCGCGGGCGTCTCCTCCTTCGGCGTCAGCGGCACCAACGCCCACGTGATCGTCGAGCAGGCCCCCGCCCCCGACACATCGGCCGGGGAGCCCGAGTCTGCGGACGCCGCACCGGCGCTCGCGCTGCCGGGGTTCGCGACGGCGTGGGCCGTCTCGGCCAAGAGCGCGCCCGTCCTCCAGGCCCAGCTCGACCGGCTCCTCGCCCACGCCGAGGACCACCCCGGGCAGCCGGTCGCCGACATCGGCCTCGCCCTGGCCGCCGCGCGCACCGCCTTCCCGCACCGGGCCGTGGTCGTGGGACGCGACCGCGAGGAACTGCTGGCCGGGGTGCGCGGGCTGCTCTCGGGCGACGAGACCGCCGGCGCGGTCACCGGCGTGGCGGCCGGGACGCCGGGCAAGACGGTGTTCGTCTTCCCCGGCCAGGGCTCGCAGTGGGCCGGGATGGCCACCGAGCTGCTCACCGCGTCCCCCGCCTTCGCCGGGCACGTCGCCGACTGCGAGCGGGCGCTGGCGCCGTTCGTGGACTGGTCGCTGTCCGCCGTGCTGCGCGGGGAGCCCGGCACGCCCCCGCTGGACAGGGTGGACGTGGTCCAGCCGGTGCTGTGGGCGGTCATGGTCTCGCTGGCCCGGCTCTGGAGCGGGTACGGGATCCGCCCCGACGCCGTGATCGGCCACTCCCAGGGTGAGATCGCCGCCGCCACGGTCGTCGGCGCGCTCTCCCTCGACGACGGCGCCCGCGTCGCCGCCCTGCGCAGCCAGGCCATCGGCGACGTGCTCGCCGGGCGCGGGGGCATGGTCTCCGTCGGGCTGCCCGTCGGGGAGCTGACCGCGCGGCTGGAGCCCTGGCGGGACCGGATCTCCGTCGCGGCGGTCAACGGGGCCCGCTCGGTCGTGGTCTCCGGCGTGCCGGACGCCCTCGACGCGCTGATCGAGGAACTGACCGCGGAGGGTGTCCGGGCCAGGAAGGTCCCCGTCGACTACGCCTCCCACTCCGCGCAGGTCGAGGAGCTGCGCGATCGCCTGCTGCGCGACCTCGGGCCGATCGAGCCCCGCGCGGGCGAGGTGCCGATGATCTCCACGGTGACCGGCGACTGGGTCGGCGACACCGCCCTCGACGCCGAGTACTGGTACACCAACCTGCGCCGCACCGTCGGCTTCGACGCCGCCGTCCGCGCGCTCGCCGCGCAGGGGCACGGCGTGTTCGTCGAGACCAGCCCGCACCCGGTGCTCACCATGAGCCTTCAGGAGACCTTCGACGCGCTTGGCCACGACGCCGTCGTCACCGGCACCCTGCGCCGCGACGACGGCGGGCTGCCCAGGCTCCTGGCCTCCGCCGCCGAGCTGCACGTGCGGGGCGCCACCGTCGACTGGTCGGGCCTGTACTCCGGGGCCCGCCCGGTGGACCTGCCGACCTACGCCTTCCAGCGGCGGCGCTACTGGCTGGAGTCCGCGCCGGTCGCGCAGGCCCCGGCCGCCGACCCGGTGGACACCGCCTTCTGGGAGGCGGTCGAGCACGGGAACGCGCTGAGCCTCGCCGACGACCTGCGGATCGCCCCCGGCGTCCTGGACGAGGTGCTGCCCGCGCTGTCCTCCTGGCGGCGGCGTACGCGGGAGCGGGCCACGATCGACTCCTGGCGCTACCGGGTGGCCTGGCGGCCGGTCGGTGACCCGGCGGGCGGCACGCTGACCGGCTCGTGGCTGGTCGCCCTGCCCGCCGACGGCGACTCCGCCCCGACGGCCACGCTGGACGCGGTCGTCGCCGGGCTCGCCCGGCACGGCGCCCGGGTGGTGCCCGTCGAGGTGGCCGGGCAGGACCGCGCCGCGCTCACCTCCGCGCTGCGCGACCGGCTCGCCGACGAGCCCGTGACCGGCGTGCTCTCCCTGCTGGCACTGGACGAACACCCCCACCCCGCGCACCCCGGGCTCTCGCGCGGTACGGCGGCGACCGTCACGCTCGTCCAGGCCCTGAACGACGCCGGGGTCACCGCCCCGCTGTGGGCCGTGACCTCCGGCGCGGTGGACACCGGCACTTCCGGGGACGCCGCCCCGTTCCAGGCGCAGGTCTGGGGGGTCGGCACCGTCCTCGCCCTGGACCACCCGGACACCTGGGGCGGCCTCGTCGACCTGCCCCCCGCCCCGGACGAGCGGGCCGTCGACCGCCTCTGCGGCGTACTGGCCGGGCCGGGCGGGGAGGAGCAGCTCGCGGTCAGGGAGAACGGGATGCTCGCCCGCCGGATGGTACGGGCACCGCTCGGCGACACCCTCACCGGGCACGCCTCGGGTTCATCTGCCTCTGAGGCTCCCGGCGGTGTCCGGCGGCTGAGCGGCACCGCGCTCGTCACCGGCGGCACCGGCGGGGTCGGCGCGCACGTGGCCCGCTGGCTGGCGGGCCGGGGCGCCGAGCACCTGCTCCTGACCAGCAGACGCGGTCGCGCCGCCGCGGGCGCCGCCGAGCTGGAGGCCGAGCTGACGGCCCTGGGCGTCACGGTCACGATCGCCGCGTGCGACGTCGCCGACCGCGAGGACCTCCGCCGCCTGCTGGACGGGCTGCCCGCGGAGTACCCGCTCCGCGCGGTGGTCCACGCGGCCGGTGTCGTCCAGGACGGGGCGCCGCTGGCCGGTACCACGGTCGAGGAGTTCGCCGAGGTCGGCCTGGCCAAGGTCGCGGGCGCCCGGCACCTCGACGAACTGCTGGGCGACCGCCCGCTGGACCTGTTCGCGCTGTTCTCCTCGGGGGCCGCCGTCTGGGGCCAGGGAGGACAGGCGGCGTACGCCGCGGCGAACGCGTTCCTGGACGCGCTGGCCGCCCGCCGCCGCGCGCGGGGACTGGCGGCGACCTGCGTCGCCTGGGGTGCCTGGGGCGGCGGCGGCATGGTGGACGACGAGGTCGGCTCCCGGCTGCGCCGCCTCGGCGTACGCGCCATGGAGCCCTCCGCCGCCACGGCCGCGCTCGGCCAGGCCCTCGACCACGACGAGCCTCACCTGGTGGTGGCCGACATCGACTGGAGCCGGTTCGCCCCCGCGTACACCCTCTCCAGGTCCCGCCCGCTGCTGCGGGCCCTTCCCGAGGTCACCGCGATCCTCGACGGCGGCGGCCGCGACGACGAGGAGGAGGAGACGGGCGGTTCGCCGCTGGTGGCCAGGCTCGCCGGGCTGCCCGAGGAGGAGAGGCTGGACGTGCTGCGCGAGGCGGTGCGGGTACACGCCGCCAGGGCGCTCGGCCACCCCGGCCCCGAGGCGATCGACGCGCAACAGAACTTCCTGGAGGCGGGCTTCGACTCGCTGACCTCCATGGAGCTGCGCAACGGCCTCGTCAAGGCGACCGGGCTGCGGATGCCCGCGACGGTGGTCTTCGACTATCCCAACCCCTCCGACCTGGCGAAACACCTTCTGGGTGAGCTGGCGGCCCGCCTGGGCGGCGGCGGGGACGGCGCACCGGGCGGGGCCGACCCCTCGGAGACCCCCAGCGCGCTGTTCCACGAGGCCGCGAAGGCGGGCAAGATGCACGAGGCCATGGGGCTCCTGCGGGCCATGGCCGACCTGCGTCCCTCCTTCTCCTCGGTCGAGGAGCTCGACGAGATCCCGCCGCCGGTCAAGCTGGCCTCCGGTCCCGGCGGGCCCGCGCTGTTCTGCTTCAGCACCCCCATGGCGCTGGGCGGGGCGACCCAGTTCGCCCGGCTCGCGGCGAACTTCCGTGGCGTACGGGACCTCTACGCGCTCACGGTGCCCGGCTTCGCCAAGGAGGAGAGGCTTCCCGGCACGGTCGACGCCGCGGTGCGCGTGTGGGCGGAGTCCGTACGCCGGGCCGCGGGGGACGAGCCGTTCGCGGTCCTCGGCTACTGCGCGGGCGGGATCTTCGCGCACTCCGCCGTCGGCTACCTGGAGAGCATCGGCGTCAACCCGGTGGGACTGGTCCTGCTGGACACCTTCATGCCCGACGACAAGGTCATCGACGACATCGGCATGCAGCTGGTGCGGGGCATGTTCGACAGGGAGGCGTCCTTCGGCCCGTTCACCAGCGCGCGGCTGGCGGCGATGGGCCGCTACTACCGGCTGTTCCGCGAGAGCACGGTGGGGGAGGTGCGGGCGCCCATCCTGTTCCTGCACCCGGACACCCCGCTGACCGGCTTCGACGGTGAGGTGCCGGTCAGCGACGACTGGCGTGCCTCCTGGCACACCGAGCACGTCCTCCGCGAGGTCGAGGGCGACCACTACACCATGCTGGAGGACAGGTCTCCCTCGATGGCCCGCGCCATCGAGGGCTGGCTGGAGTCGCTGGGGTCGCCGTCCGGCGACGGCGACCACTGAGGGCCGCGCCGCCGCCGGTGCCGGACTCATCCCCAGTCCGGTGCCGGTGGCGGCGCTTCAGGCTGTGAATTCGCCGTCCTGGCCGCCGGTGGCTACGGCGTCGTGTAGCCCAGCTTGTAGGGGCCGACACCGCTGGAGGCGATCACCAGGTAGCGGTAGTAGCCGGGCGGCCCCCGGTAGCCGATCGCCTCGAAGGGGTTGGGGCTGTCGGAGGAGGCGACGGTGTTCCAGACGGAACCGGTCTGCTTCTGCAGGTAGAGGTCGTAGTCGCCGCCGGTGTTGCTCTCCAGGCAGCCGTAGTGGTCGCCGGTGACGGTCGTGCTGTAGTACAGGCCGTTGGGCTGGTAGACGAACTTGGCGCTGCCCAGCGTGCCGGTCAGGACGGTGGGGTAACCGCTGCAGCTCCCGGTGCTCGCCAGGGGGGCCACGTCGTTGGTCACCAGGGTCAGGTCGTAGGCGGTGAGGATCCCGCCGATCGGCTGGACGTAGGTGACGCCGCCGCCGGAGCAGCTGCCCGAGCCGCCCGAGACGACCCCCTGGGCCTGGTCGACCGAGATCACGGAGGCGCCCGAGTCACCGGGGTGACCGCAGGCGCTGGTACGGATCAGGTTGTGGGCGACCCCCTCGGGGTAGGTGACGTCGGCGTCGCGCTGGGCGATGGTGCCGCAGTACCAGTTGAGGCCGGTGCTGGAGGATCCGGCCAGGCAGGCCGAGGAGCCCTCGATGGCCGGTCTGGCGCCGTAGACGCGCACGGTGCCACCGGTGTCGTTGCCCACCAGCGGCCGGGGCAGCCAGGTGTCGTTGACCGCGACCCACGAGTGGTCGACGCCCGGGAACGTCGAGGCCTGTACGGTGCCCTGGGCGAGCCGGTTGAAGCCGACGGTGGCGTCACCCGGCCTGCCGCAGTGCCCGGCGCTGACGAACCCCTTCTGGGTGCCGTGGTGCACCGAGAAGCCGACCGAGCAGCGGGTCGTGGCACCGACGTAGTAGGCCTGGCCGCCCACCAGGTCGGTCTGCGGGTCGGCGCGCAGGAGCCGGGGCCGTTCGGTCGAGGAGATCACCTGAACCGCGGCGGGGGTGACCCGGGCGGCCCTGATGGAGTTCGCGGTCGCCTTGGGCGTGTTCGACAGGACGATGACCTTGTTGGTCTTGACGTCGATGTAGCGCACGCTGCTCACCGCCGACAGGGCGGGCACGGCGTCGTCGAGCTTCTCCTTGACCTGCTCCAGCGTCGCCAGCGACCGGGCGACGAGGAGGGGCTGCGCCCCCCGGGCGGTGATCTGGGCGCTGTCGGCCTGGCTGGTGGTGGCCACTATGAGGATCTGGGCGGTGGGGTCCGGCAGCCAGGCACCGGCGAAGCGGTCGCCGAGCCGTCTGCGGAGCTGCGCCGCGATCGGGGTCAGATGGACCTCGTTGAGCAGGCGCTTCTGGGCCTGGGCCACGGTGAGGCCCAGGTCGCGTTGCAGGGCTTCCAGCATGCCCAGCGGAGGTTTCCACGCCGTCGCGACCCGCTCGGCGGCCTGTCCGCCGGGAACGGCCGAGATCGTCCGGGCCGGGTGGGTGGCGACGGCCGAGGCCATCACCGGCGCGAGCACGGTGATCGCCACGAGACATCCTGTGGCGGCGGCACCCTTGCGGAACATGGTGTTCTCCTTGACCTCGGCTCTGTGAGCATGAGGGGAGATCGCCTCGTAGCACCGATCGATCCGGGATACCGGCGATGTCACTTTAATGCAGCTCAACGCCCAGAAAGTGCTGCGCCACGCGGAGCCCGCCCCATGAGTGTGGCGCGGTTGTGCGAGGGCGGCCGACGCCGGTGAGGTCGTCGTGAACAAGAAGCCGAACGCGCGCCTGACGGACCCCCGGCCTTCCGCGTTCGTCGTGCGAACGACCGCCTGGCGGCGTGGCCGGGCCTTGATGACCAGAAGTGGCCAGCTTGCCCGGATCGTCCGTCTGATCAGCACTCATCCGTGACAATCGGCTCATCGGCCCCTGGAACGGTCCCGTCCCTGGAACGGTCCCGGCGAGAGCCGTCACCCGGGAGCGGGAGTGACCTCGGAGGGAGAGGGAGCACATGGGCATGCGTCCGCTCGGTATCGACGGTGCGTGGGTCTTCGAGCCGGAGGTGTTCGTGGACGAGCGCGGGAGCTTCCACGAGTGGTTCCACGGCGGCACGTTCGACGGGGCGACGGGGCAGGGGCTCGCGCTGTCACAGGCGAACCTCTCGGTCTCGCGCCGAGGGACGGTCCGGGGGGTGCACTTCGCGGACGTCCCGCCGGGACAGGCCAAGTACCTGAAGTGCGTGCGCGGGTCGGTCTTCGACGTGGTGGTCGACCTGCGGGTGGGGTCGCCGACGTTCGGGCGCTGGGAGTCGGTGGTGCTGGACGACGTCGACCACCGCTCGGTGTACGTGTCGGAGGGGCTGGGACACGGGTTCATGGCGTTGAGCGACGAGGCCATGGTGGTGTACCTGTGCTCCGAGGGCTACGCGCCGGGCCGCGAGCACGGGGTCGACCCCTTCGACACCGAGCTGGGGATCGGCTGGCCGGGCGGGGTGACGCCGCTGCTGTCGGCCAAGGACGCGGCGGCGCCCTCCCTCGCGGAGGCCGGGCGGCGGGGGCTGCTCCCGGCGTACGAGGAGTGCCGCCGCTTCTACGCCAAACTCCGCACCTGACACAGCACCCCGCCGATCGCGCTCACGCTCCAGACGGCGTGCCGCCGGTCGTGACGCCGGTCGCGCTCACGCTCCGGACGGCGTGACACTGGTCGTGATCATGTTCCGGACGGTATGCCGCCGATCGTGACGCCGGTCGCGCTCACGCTCCAGAGGGCGCGCTGCCGGTCGTGCTCATGCTCCGGACGGCGTGCCGCCGATCGTGATCGCGCTCCAGACAGCGTGCCGCCGGTTGTGACGCCGGTCGCGCTCACGCTCCGGACGGCGTGACACTGGTCGCGCTCACGCTCCGGACGGCGTGACACTGGTCGCGCTCATGCTCCGGACGGTGCGGGCAGGTCCCGGCGGATCGACGCCTCG
The DNA here is from genome assembly GCF_055690525.1 of Streptosporangium sp. H13245. NCBI lineage: Bacteria > Bacillati > Actinomycetota > Actinomycetes > Streptosporangiales > Streptosporangiaceae > Streptosporangium > Streptosporangium sp. H13245. Next base: position 13,650 of record NZ_JBSZKT010000020.1, read on the forward strand.
ACGCCCTCGACAGCGGTGATCGCCCCGTACGCGACCAGCCGTACCAGGTCGGCGTCGTCCGGGTGGTCGGTACGCCAGGCCGCGACGTCGGCGTCGGTGACGCGGTACGGCGCCAGCGCGGCGAGCAGGGCGAGCCTCGCCCCCGGCCGGTCGGCGCCGGGCAGGTCCGCCAGCGGCCCGTCCAGCCACCCGCCACCCATCCCCGGATGCTCGCCGTCCCACCCGTCCACGGCCTCCAGTACGGTCGCGCGGGCCCGCTCGCCCAGCAGCGTCCCGCCCGCGCCCGCCGCCGACCGCAGCGCGGCGAAGGCGGCCCCCACCGGTGTGCCCGCCGCCCAGCCGGGCTCAGGGAGCGCGGGCGGCCCCGCCAGCAGGGGGAGGCTCGCACCGGCCGCCGACCGCCTGCGTACGGTACGGGCCAGCGCCCTGCCGCCCAGGCTGCGGACCAGCCGCGACCGGTGCAGGTTGCCGGGCAGCATGCTGTCGGCCAGCAGGGCCGAGGCCACGCGATTGATGAAGTGGAAGGTCAGGGCGGTGCCCGCGTACTCGGCCGCGTGCTCCGGAGGGAACGCCGCCGACGGCCGCGCCGCGCCCGGCACGCGGGTGGCCGTGGCCCAGTCGAGGAGCGCGGCGTGCCCGGGATCGGCGGGCGTGCCGCCGCGCGCGATGACCTCGGCCAGCCGGTGGTCGCCGGTGGCGTGCAGCAGGGTGGTGTGCGCGGCGACGCAGTACGGGCACCGGTTGGCCACGGACACGCCGAGCGCGACCACCTCCCTGCCCGTCCTGGAGGCGGGCCCGGCCACGAGCGACTCGCGCAGCAGCGCCCAGGTCGCGGCGAGCAGGTCGGGCGCGGGGGAGAGCGTCATGAGGACCGGCATCCTGGCGAGGCCGAAGTCGGTGGCCGCCTGGCCGTAGACGTCGGCGACCCGGCCGGTCGCGGCCTCGGGGGTAACGGGAGTCACGTATCGGAAGGTGTTCGCCATCTGCCGTCGTTCCCATCGTGGTGGGTGGTCGGAACGCCGCCGTCCCCGGTCGCGGAGACGGCGCCCGGATCGGGGTGGCCCCCGCGGAACCGTCCGGGCCCGCCGTGGCACCCCCGGCGACCCGGCCCGGCTTCCGGCCGGTGTCCGTACCGGCGAGCCGGTGCCCGTACCAGAGCCGGTGTTCGTACCAGAGCCAGACCAGAGCCGGTGCCTGTACCGGGGCCGGTGTCCGTACCGGTGAGCCGATGGTCGCCGATCGGCCCGCTTCCGGGCGTCGCACCGGTGGATGCTCTCGTGCCCGGCACCGGGGGCGTAGCGGACCGGAGGCTACCGCGCAGGGAGTAGCCCCGGTCCCCTCTCCGGGAGGAGGCGCGGAACGCGGCGCCCGGTCTACTGTTCCGGCATGAATCGCATGCGCGAACGGCGCGGTCACGTACGCGGAGAGCGGGGGCACGCGTACGGATGGCACGATCGCGTACGCGGGTGGGCCGATCGCGCACCCGGTCGGGCTGATCGCGTACGCGGGTGGGTCGATCACGTACGTGGGTGGGGTGACCGGGTGCGCGGGTGGGCGGGGCGCGGTCAGGTGCCGGACGCGGCGCTCGCCGGGGGGATCGCCGTGCTGCTGGTGGCCGGTACGCTCGCCGGACCGGCGCAGGGCGGTCCGCACGGGCCGGTCGAGTACGCGCTGCTGCTCGCCGGGACCCTGCCGCTCGCCGCCCGGCGCCGCCTCCCGGCCGTGATCGCGCTGTTCACCGCGCTGTGCATGATGGTCTACTCCGTACGGGCGGACGTCGGGCCCCCGGCGGCCTTCCCGGTGCTGGTGGCCGTCTACACCGCGGTCCTGACCGGTCACCGCTCCGCCGCGGTGGCCGCGAGCGCGGTGTTCCTGGGCGGCAACCTGGCGTTCGGCCTGTCGTCCGGAGTCGGAGCCGGACTCGGGGTCGAGTCCGGGGGATTCTCGCGGCAGTCCACCGGCCTGCTGGTCGGCTGGTTCGTCGCCGCGGGCGTCATGGGCGTGGTCTCCCGCCACCGCCGGGACGACCTGCGACGGGCCGAGGAACGCGCCACCGAGGCCGAGCGCACCCGCGAGGAGACGGCCCGCCGCCGCGCGGACGAGGAACGGCTGCGGATCGCCAGGGAACTGCACGACTCGCTCACCCACAGCATCTCCGTGATCAAGGTACAGGCCGGGGTCGCGGTCCACCTCGCCCGCAAGCGAGGTGAGGAGGTGCCCGCGCCGCTGCTCGCCATCCAGGAGGCCAGCGGGGAGGCCATGCGAGAACTGCGCGCCACCCTGGAGGTGCTGCGCGACGACGAGCCACCCGGCAGCGGGCTCGACCGCCTCGCCGAACTGGTCGAGCGGTCACGGGCGACGGGCCTGCCCGCGACCGTGGTCGTGGACGGGGAGCGGCGGGCACTCTCCGCGGACGTCGACCGCACCGCGTACCGGATCGTCCAGGAGGCGCTCACCAACGCCGCCAGGCACGCCGGTCCCGCGGTGGCGTCGGTGCGTATCACCTACGGCCCCGAGGAGCTGACCGTGCGGGTCGACGACGACGGAAGCGCGGCGCCCGGCGCCGTCCCGGTGCCCGGGGTCGGGCTGAACGGCATGCGCGAGAGGGTCACCGCGCTCGGCGGGCGGCTGCACGCCGGACCCCGCACCAAGGGCGGTTTCAGCGTCCGCGCCGAACTCCCCGTGGACGGCCCCGCATGACGCGCCAGGCTTTTGCGGGAGGGCACCGCATGATGCGTCGGGCTTTTACAGGAGGGTGCTTCGTGACGCGCCGGATTCCTACGGGAGGGCACCGCGTGACGCGCTGGGTTTTTGCGGGACGGTGTTTCGTGACGCGCCGGGGTCCTGCGAGAGGGGGCCGCGTGATGCGCCAAGCTCCTACAGGAAGGTCCCGCGTGACGCGTCGGGTTCCTGCGGGATGGTGTTTCGTGACGCGCCAGGCTCCTGCGAGAGGGAGCCGCGTGAGACGTTGGGCTTTTGCGGGAGAGTGCCGCGTGATGCGTCGGGCTTTTGCGGGAGGGTGCTTTGTGACGCGCCGGGGTCCTGCGGGAAGGGGCCTTGTGACGCACTGGGCTCCTGCGGGAGGAGGCCGCGTTACGCGCGCCGGGCTTTCACCGGAGGGTGCCCCATGATTCGCGTGCTGCTCGTCGACGACCAGGCGCTCATCCGCGCGGGGTTCCGCGCCCTGCTCGACGCCGAGGACGGCATCGAGGTGGTCGCCGAGGCGGCCGACGGGCTGCGGGGCGTCGAGCTGGCCGCCCGCCACGTCCCCGACGTCGTGCTCCTCGACATCCAGATGCCCGTGCTCGACGGCATCGAGGCGACCCGGCGGATCGCCGCCGACCCGGCCCTGGCCGGTGTACGCGTCGTGATTCTGACCAACTACGGGCTCGACGCGTACGTCTTCGACGCCCTGCGCGCGGGCGCGGCCGGGTTCCTCGTCAAGGACACCGAACCCGAGGACCTGCTCCACGGCGTGCGCGTGGTCGCGCGGGGTGACGCCCTGCTGTCGCCCGGCATCACCCGCAGGCTGATCGCCCAGTACGTGTCCCGTCCGGCCGACGCGGTCACGGAAGGCGCGCTGGACATCCTCACCAGGCGCGAACGGGAGGTCGTGGCGCTGGTCGGCCGGGGGCTCAGCAACGACGAGATCGCCACGGACATGGTGATCAGCCCGTTCACCGCCAAGACCCACGTCAGCCGCGCCATGATCAAAACCGGGGCCCGCGACCGCGCCCAGCTCGTCGTCCTCGCCTACGAGTCGGGCCTGATCATGCCCCGATCCACGGGAACCTCATGACGCCCCGGATACCCCGTGACCCGCTCGCGCCGGTCTCGTTGACCTGGTCATGGCCCGGTTCTGAGGCCGCCTCCGCTTCCATGGACGGCTCGTGACCGGGAGAGGGGCTCGCGCCCGGCTCGCCGGATGAACCCGGACGGTGAGGCGCTCATCGTGTGAAACGCGGGAGGTAAGCCGATCACCCGGCGGGGCGCTCACCGGGTGAAGCGCGAGCGATGGGGCGCTCATCGTGTGAAACGCGGGCGGTAAGGCGTTCACCCCGTGGGGCGTTCACCGCGTGAAACGGTCGGCCCGTTCCGCGACGAACTCCTCCACCGTCGTCGCGGGCCGTCCCGTGACCGACTCGACGTCCCGGGTCGCCCGGTCATAACGGTTCTCGCGGTGCAGACGCGCCATGGTGACGATGTGCTCCTCGGTGTGCGCCGGAAGCCCGGCGGGCGCGAGGACCTCGTCGATCCAGGCGTCGAGCGGTACGTCCACGTACGTGACTTTCCTGCCCAGCGCCCGGGAGTACTCCTCGGCGACGCCGGTCATCTCCTGGGAACGGGGCCCGGTCAGCTCGTAGACGCGCCCGATGTGCGGTCGCGGGTCCTCCAGGATCGTGGCGACCACGGCCGCGACGTCACCGGCCGCGACCGGTGACGTGCGGCCGGTCCCGAAGGGGAGCCGGATGGTCCCGCTGTCGGCGATGGAACGCTCGGCCAGCGTCGTGAACATCGGGTTCTCCAGGAAGGCGGTGGGCCGTACGTGCACCACGGGAAGCCCCGACCAGTCGAGCACCCGCTCCGACAGCCAGTGCAGCCGCTGCTGGTGGGACTCCTCGGTGCTCAGCGCGGTCATCTGGGACACGGTCATCTGCGAGATGCCGACCAGGGCCTCCAGCCCGCCCACCGCGCGGGCCACCGTCGCGACGGTGGCGGCGGCCTCCAGGTACGACGGCGACACGCTCATGCCGAAGAATATCCGGGAACACCCGTCGAGGGCGTTCGCCACGTCGGTGGGCCGGGTGAGATCGCCGACCACCACCTGGGCCCCGAGGGCGCGCAGCGCGTCAGCGCGCTCGTCGTCGCGGTGCGCCATCGCCCGCACGGGCAGGCCGCGCCCGCGCAGCAGCCCGACCACGGTACGGCCGACGCCCCCGACGTCCCCACCGGCACCGGTGACGAGAACGGGCTCGTCGTCCATCGCTGCCCCCTTGTCTCGGATCTAGGAACGGTGGCTCCAGGCACCGGTGCCCGGATCGGCCTACCGGTTCACGGGCCGGTCGAACACCGGTGGCGGGGGGCGTGCGAGCCGGGACCCGGCCACGGCGGTGTGGCCGAGGCGTTCCCCTTTCAACCAGTGTCCCCACGCCGTGCTCCGGCGACCCTCCGTACACCCCTTCACGATGATGAGGAGATCTTGGGTTCCCGGGGGTCAGGGAGGCAGGCATCGGGCGTGAGGCCGCACCGGGGAAGACACCTGACCCCCGGGAAGCAGGGGGAGAACTCACGCCACGTTCAAAGGCCGCATGTCCTGGACACGGACGATCAGCTGGGTGGCGAGCGCCCTGGGAATCGACACCTCGTCCTTCAGGCTGACCTCGACGTTGCGTTCGCCCGTGTGGAGCGCTCCGCGGCCCGGACCGGGGGTGAACATATCGGCCAGTACGGCGGCGGGTTCGGCGCGGGCGACGGTGCAGACGGCCTGGGAGAGGCGAAGCTGGGGGCAGGTGGCCAGCGCCTCCGGGATACAGGTCCAACACGTTGGCGGAGCGCTGGTGAGACCCCCGGTGGGGTCGCCGGGGATCTCACGGAACGCGCTGTCGGTCATGATCCACGGAATGCGTCCGGTGTCGGGGTCGGTCGCGGCCTGCCCGCAGACCTGGCACAGCAGTTTCTCCATGCACCGCCACTGGCGCAGGGTGTTGAGCTTGCGCCACTGCGGCGCCCCGCGCTGGTTGTTCAGCACCCGGACCCGCAACACCCCGCCGACCCGATCGCCCCGGCGTTCGTCGGCATAGGCCAGCCGAAGCCCGCCCAGCGGACGCCGCACGAACCTCAAAGGCTGCGGCGCGACCTCGTCGGCGTGCGCGATGACATAGGGGACCCGAAGCTGCGCCGGCACAACGCCGCTCATCTTCTCCCTCCATCCGGTACGAGCGACCACACCACCCGCACGGCCAGCCATCCCAGCTCAAGCTCTCGAAACGCCGTGGCGTCCACCCCGGCCACCTCATCACAGGAGCGCGCCTCGCCGTCCGGCCTCATCTCCCGCCTCACGCGACCTCCTTCGGCAGCGCGGCGAGGATCAGATCCACCACCGCGAGCGGCTGATCGGCGTTCACCAGCTGGGTCGTGATCCCCACCGAAGGCAGCGAGACCACGAAACAGCCGGAACACTCCCCCACGCTCACACTCGCCACCTCCCAGCCATCGCGACTGTGCGCGATCAGCTCGAACCGATCTTCCCGAGGAAACGGAAGCGGCCGATGCCCACGAAGGCGAAGCCCCACGTAGTGAATGATCGACGTACGCACACCCCGCGCATGGACCAGCCGTGCGAGGTCCCGCAACCCCTCGGGAAGCCCTTGCCCATCAGGGCTGGCGGTCTCATCGCCCTCATGCCCCCCGGCGCGGGCCTCTGTCACTCTCTGTCCGGATGCCATAACCCAGACGGTAGGAACCTCGATCTATGAGCGGCTAGAGGTTTTCATCAGTTTGCAGATGATCTCGGGCTGTCTCTATCAGCGTGCGTGCGGTCGCACCGTAAACGGCCAGGTCGCGGAGCATGGCGAACGCTCTCAAGAACGTGCCGATCTCCTCAGGCCGGTTCGTCCGGAGACCTCCCGACCACAACTCGCTGCGCACGAGCTTGCCGTCGAAGATGTAAAAGCCTTCGCCCGGGTAGAGAGTCCGCACGCGATTCGGCGGAATGATGCCCAGAGAGACATGAGGCAACGCCGTCACTGTCAGAAGGAAATCCAGCTGCTCGCGCATGACGCCAATACCACCGATGATGAAATTGAGCGCCCCGGCCTCGACAAGGAAGCTGTAGCGGTTGCGTCCGGTCCCGGCTGTGATGAGCCGTTGACGCGGCATGCGGGCGGCTACGGCGGCCTCTGCCTCCCCCTCGGGCAAGTCGTAAAGCCGACCAGCGGACTCGAAGAGCGCCCGAACGTAGCGAGGGGTTTGCAGGATGCCAGGCACGACGACGGATTCGTAGGCACACAGAAGTTCCGTCTGCTCATACAGCGGCATGGCCCGTGACTGGATGTGCTGCTGCCCGGCTTGGAGATGACGCCGCCACTCCACCCACATTTGTTCGATTTCGCGCTGCACGGCGATCAGCTCGGGAATTATCCGCGCGACGCCACAGGCGATACACCAAGCCCGGATATCTTCCTCGGACGGGTTTTGTTGCCCGTGCTCAATTCGGCTGATCTTGGTGTTGTGGAGACCTGACGCCTCCGAGAGCTGCCGTCCCGTCAGGCCCGCGTCTTTGCGCAGGTCCCGGAGCCGGACGCCGAACGCCTTCTTCGCCGATGCTGCTTGTGCTGACATGTCAGGTTGGTTCAGGTCGGGCGATACTCGCCATGCGGGATCGAGAAAGCCCAGACGGCTTCAAAAGCATCACGACAGAGCTTCACAACATCAGGGTCGGTGTAGAGCTGGCGCTGGATTACCTCACCGTCTCCGGAGAAAATGCCGAAAACCACGGCTTCCTCATCGAACATCCAGAAGTCGTTGCCAGGCAGTGCCACGGCCGAGACGAGCCGCCTTGGTACCCAACGGATCTCTTCCCCAGCCTCCACGCTCGGGCCTACAACGTCATGGGCGAACTGGCGATACTCCGACAGCGGTTCAGAGACGACGCACGCACGTCGATAGCGCTTGCCCTCGGCTACCGCCGCACGAATTCGGTCGCACCACGGGTTCATCCAGCTCAGATCGTCAGCCTCACCCGCCTTCCACGCGGCGAACCTTTCACGCTCCAGATCGCTGGTGGCGTAGTGATCCCGCAGCTCCAGGTGGACGGCTTCGCGCTTGAACGTCGCGAAGAACCTCCCGCGCTCCTCAGCCGAGATCAATTCCATAATGCTCCTTGGCATATTTGTGTACGAGTAGCTCCACCAAGGGGCCTGGAACCTCGACCGAGGTCTCGTGAGGCTTCAGGGCCACCAACTGTGTCGCCACTTCGGGCTCCTCGCGTCGATCGCCCTGGACGACCCATGTGCCCCGGTTGGTCCGGTAGAAGGTCGCGCAGTCTTCACCCGGCACAGAGTCCGGGTCCGTGCAGAAGAAGGTGAGACGCAGGTCATTGTGAGTATGAGAAGTTTGCATGACTTTGCGACCTCCACAGTCAGCGTATGTCATCCATGACACTCGCTCGGTTCGGAAGGAAGGTCAAGCGATTCCCGGCAAGTCAGCCCGTCGCGAGTCAGCACCGGTGCTGACAACAACCCGGAACAACCAACATCACCCAGACAAGCAAGAAGGCCGCCAAGGCCCCTGGGTGGGGCGTTGACGGCCGTTCTGTGGTGGATGGTGGACGATACAGGGATTGAACCTGTGACCTCTTCCGTGTCAGGGAAGCGCTCTCCCGCTGAGCTAATCGTCCTCGCTGAAAACCAGAGGTGGAGACGGGATTTGAACCCGTGTAGACGGCTTTGCAGGCCGTTGCCTCGCCTCTCGGCCACTCCACCGAGTGGGGGGCTGGCGCCCCTTTTCCGAGCGGAAGACGGGATTCGAACCCGCGACCCTCACCTTGGCAAGGTGATGCTCTACCACTGAGCCACTTCCGCGTGCCTCCGGGACCGGCCCGGACTCACTGTGAGAACTCTAGCGAATACCCGGCGACTCCCCAAACCGAATACGACCGGTATCTTGAGGTGTAAGGAGCCAGCGATGGTTTCACCAGTTACCACGACTCACCCTACGCGAGAGAGTTGACAGCATGCGCGACAACGAGGTCGTGACCATCGGGCCGGAACCGCTGAGCTTCGAGGAGGTCGTCAGGGTCGCCAGGCACGGCGTTCCCGTACGCCTCGACGACGACGCCGTGGCCGCGATGGCGGCGGCCCGCACCCGTGTGGACGAGCTGGCCGAGAGCCCCACCCCCGCCTACGGCGTCTCGACCGGGTTCGGCGCCCTGGCCACCCGCCACATCGACCCCTCCCTCCGCGCCCAGCTGCAGCGGTCCCTCGTACGCTCGCACGCCGCCGGGTCCGGCCCCGAGGTGGAGGTCGAGGTCACCCGGGCGATGATGTTGCTGCGCCTGCACACCCTGGCCACCGGCCACACCGGGGTGCGCCCGAAGACGGCCAAGGTGCTGGAGAGCCTGCTCAACGCGCGGATCACCCCGGTCGTGCACGAGTACGGAAGCCTCGGCTGCTCCGGCGATCTCGCGCCGCTCTCCCACGTGGCCCTCACGATCATGGGAGAGGGCGTCGTCCGCGACGCCTCGGGGGAGCGGGGCGACGCCGCGGAGGCGCTCAAGCGCGCGGGCATCGAGCCGGTGGAACTGGTGGCCAAGGAGGGGCTCGCGCTCATCAACGGCACCGACGGCATGCTCGGCATGCTCATCCTGGCCATGGACGATCTCGCACGCCTGTTCAGGACCGCCGACGTGAGCGCGGCCATGAGCGTGGAGGCGCTCCTCGGCACCGATCGCGTCTTCGCCGCCGACCTTCAGGCCCTGCGCCCGCATCCCGGGCAGGCGGCCAGCGCGGCCAACCTCAGGGCCCTGCTCGGCGGCTCGCAGATCATGGAGTCCCACCGGGACGGCACCTGCACCCGCGTCCAGGACGCGTACTCCCTCAGGTGTGCCCCGCAGGTCGCCGGGGCCGCCCGCGACACCCTGGCGCACGCCGCCCTGGTCGCCGGGCGGGAGCTCGCCTCAGCGATCGACAACCCGGTGGTCCTGGCCGACGGCCGGGTGGAGTCCAACGGCAACTTCCACGGGGCCCCCGTCGGCTACGTGCTCGACTTCCTGGCCATCGCGGTCGCCGACATGGCGAGCATCTCCGAGCGCCGCACCGACCGCATGCTGGACGTGGCCCGCAACCACGGCCTGCCCGCCTTCCTCGCGGACGACCCCGGCGTCGACTCCGGCCACATGATCGCCCAGTACACCCAGGCGGCGGTGGTCTCCGAGCTCAAGCGCCTGGCCGCGCCCGCGAGCGTCGACTCCATCCCGAGCTCCGCCATGCAGGAGGACCACGTCTCCATGGGCTGGTCGGCCGCGCGCAAGCTGCGCCGCTCGGTGGACGGGCTCACCCGGGTGCTCGCGATCGAGGTCTTCACCGCCGCGCGGGCCCTGGACCTGCGCGCCCCGCTGCGGCCCGCCCCGGCGACCGGGGCCGTGGTGGACGTCCTGCGCCAGTCCGTCCCCGGCCCCGGCCCCGACCGCTTCCTCGCGCCGGAGATCGAGACGGTGGTCCAGCTCGTCGCGGCCAACGCGGTCGTCGCCGCCGCCGAGACGATCACCGGCCCCCTGTCGTAGGGCGGCCACGGCGCCGTCACGGCCCGCCGTCGAGACCGGTGCCAGACCGCCGCCGGGCCGCTGCCAGGCCGGTGGACGCGATGATCCGCGCCCCCTCGTGGCCCCGCCGTAACAGCCCACCGGCGAGACCGGGGCAGACCCGGCGAACCGGTGGAGGCGATCGCCGTCACCCGTTCGCCGGGATGGCGGCGATCACCTCCACCTCGATGAGCAGACCCGGCTGGAACAGCCGCGAGACCTCCACGGTCGTGCTGGCCGGGGGTTCGCCGGTGATGAAACGCCGTCGTACGGCCCCGTACTCGTGCAGCAGCGACATGTCGGTGAGATGGGTCCGGATGTGGGTCACGTCGTCGAACGTGCAGCCCTGGTCGGCGAGGACGCGTGACAGCAGGTCCATCACGTACTCGGACTGGCGTGTCATGTCCCCTTCGCCGACCACCTTCCCCTCCTCGTCCAGCGCCACCTGCCCCGAGACGAACAGCAGGCCCCCGGCCCTGGTGGCGTGCGAGTAGTAGCCGTTGGTGGCGGGAACCGTGGCCGGGTTCAGCCTCTCCACACCCGAACGCCCCACCTGCTCCGAACGACCCACCTGACCCACCTGCTCCGCCTGACCCGAAGGACCCGCCTGACCCGAAGAATGACCCGACTGCTCCGAAGAACGACCCGCCACGCCCGTCCGGCCCGCCCCTGCAGGACCGGTCGCGGCGACGTGCGCGAAGATCGCGCTGAGGTCCGCTCCACCGAGCCCGGCCGCCACCGCGTCCGCCAGCCTCGCCCCGGCCGAGGCGGCGAGCGTCTGGGTGCCGTGCGCGGCCAGTTCCACGTCCTTGGCCGCGAGGCCGAGGGCGTAGCGCGTCTCGTACGGGCCGCTCTCCACGACCGGGCGGACCCGTTCGGTGAGCGCCCCCAGCGGCGTGCCGCCGAGCACGTCCAGCAGGGCCGAGGTGTCCACCCCGGTCGCCCCCGCGTACGCGACGGTCTCGGCGAGCAGCACCTGGGCGGGCACCAGCGCGCTCATGACGGCCAGCTTCATCGCCGCGCCCGCGCCGGGGCCGCCGACCTTTCGCACCTCCCCGAACACCTCCAGCACCTTCCGGCAGCGGGCCAGGTCCTCGGGCAGGCCCCCGGCCAGCACCGTCAGGGTGCCGTCCCCGGCCGGTCCCACGCTGCCCAGCACGGGCGCGTCGACCAGCCGTACTCCCGGGGGAAGCAGCTCGCGCAGCCCGGCCACCGCCTCGGGCCCGATCGTCGACATCTCCACGACCAGCGTCCCGGCCCGCAGCCCCGGTGCCGCGTCCGAGAGCGTCCGCCGCACCGCCGAGGGGTCGCTGAGCATCGTGACGACGAGTTCCGCGCCCGCCACGGCCTCGGCGGGCGACGCCGCCGCCACGGCCCCCTCGATCGCGCGAGGGGTGCGGTTCCACGTCGTCACCGCGTATCCGGCTCCCACGAGCCGCCGGGCCATCGGGACACCCATGTGTCCCAGACCAAGAAAGGAAATCATGCGCCTCACGCTACGAAACCGGGAAGGCATTCCACCAGCGACTAGATTGCATGTAAGCCATGCGAAGGAGGAATGTGTTCGACATCGAGGCGTTGCGCCTGCTGGACACCGTGGCCCGTACCGGGTCGTTCACCTCGGCCGCCGCGAGGCTCAACTACACCCAGTCGGCCGTGTCCCGCCGCATCGCCGCGCTCGAACACCGGGCGGGCGGCCCGCTGTTCGAGCGGCTGCCGCGCGGGGTGCGGCTCACGCCCGCCGGTGAGGCGCTGCACCATCACGCCCAGGTCGTCCTGAACCGGCTGACCAGGGCGGAGGAGGAGCTGGCCGGGATCCACGGCGGCTACCGGGGGCGGCTGCGGGTGGGGGCGTTCGCCACCGCCAACGTCGCGCTCGTGCCGGGCGCCCTGCGCGCGTTCCGCGCGGACTTCCCCGAGGTCGAGCTCGTCCCGGTCGAGGGCCCCAGCGCGGGCCTGCTGCGCCGCATGCGTGAGGGGGGCCTGGACGTCGCGGTGGTCAGCGACTACCCGTCCGAGCTGCCTCGCGAGGCGGGCGAGGTGGAGATGGTCGAGCTGGCCGACGACGAACTGCTCGTCGCGCTGCCCCGCGACCACCGGCTGGCGGCGGAGGAGATCGTCGACCTGCGCGAGCTGCGGGAGGAGACCTGGATCGAGGCGCCCCCGCCGGGGCGGGCCACCGCGCTCGCCTCGGCCTGCGCCCGCGCCGGGTTCGCGCCCCGGGCCACGGTCAGGATCGCCGAGTGGACGGGCAAGTTCGGGTTCGTCGCGGCCGGGCTCGGCGTCACGCTCGTGCCCGCCATCGCCGCGTACGCCGTGCCGTCCGATCTGGTGCTGCGCTCCCTCGGCGACCTCGCCCCGCGCAGGACCGTCTACGCGGCCCTGCCGCCCGCCCCGCTGCCCGCCGCCCGCACCCTGGTACGGCTGCTGGCCAGGCGAGCGGGAGAATAGGGCGGTGCATGACTCTTTTGCGCATATATCCGGATATCTGGCCACCGGTCTCCGGGACCTCACCACCGATCTCGCCGCGCTGGACGGCGAGGGATGGTGGGCCGTCGTGGTCGACTACGAGGGCAAGGTGACGTGCGCCAGGTTCGGCGACGTCCGCCGGGCCCCGCTGCCCGCGCCGCGCGGCCCCTGGCGCGGGCCGCGCCCGTCGTCGTGGCGCGGCTCCCTCGGCCGGACCGCGTACGAGGACGGCGTGCGGCGCGTCCGGGCCCGCATCGAGCGGGGCGAGGTCTACCAGGCCAACCTCTGCCGGGTGCTGACCGCGCCGCTCCCCCCGGGTGAGGAGCCGGACCCGCTCGCCCTGGCCGTACGGCTGGCGGAGGGCAACCCCGCCCCCTACGCCGCCACGGTGAGCCTGCCGGGACTGGACGTCGTGTCGGCCTCCCCGGAGCTCTTCCTGTCCAGGGACGGCGACGTGGTCGAGTCCAGGCCGATCAAGGGGACCGGGGTCACCGCGGGGGACCTGCTGGAGAAGGACTACGCGGAGAACGTGATGATCGTCGACCTGGTCCGCAACGACCTGGGCAGGGTCGCCGAGGTCGGCTCGGTGAGCGTGCCCGCCCTGTGCGAGGTGGAGGAGCACCCCGGTCTCGTGCACCTGGTCTCCACGGTCCGGGCGCGGCTCGCGCCGGAGTACGGGTGGCCGGAGCTGTTCTCCGCGACCTTCCCGCCGGGATCGGTGACCGGGGCCCCGAAATCCTCGGCCCTGCGGATCATCGATGAGCTCGAACCCGAGCCGCGCGGGCCCTACTGTGGGACCGTGGGCTGGGTCGACGCCGACAGGCGGCGCGCGTCGCTGGCCGTGGGGATCCGCACGTTCTGGATGTCGTCCGACGAGATCCGCTTCGGTACGGGCGCGGGCATAACCTGGGGTAGCGACCCGCGACGCGAGTGGGACGAGACCGAGCTGAAGGCATCCCGGCTCATCGCGCTGGCATCAACATCAGGTTCAGAAGGAGTCGTATGAACGTACCTATATGGCTTAACGGGGCACTTATCTCTCCGGATCAGGCCACCGTCTCGGTGTTCGATCACGGTCTGATGGTCGGCGACGGGGTGTTCGAAACCATCAAGTGCATGGACGGCGCCACGTTCGCGCTCACCCGCCACCTCGACCGGCTCACGCTCTCGGCGCGGCGGATGGACCTGCCCGACCCCGACGTGGAGGCGATCGCCGACGGGATCCGCGCCTGCCTGGCCGAGGCCCCGCCCTGGAGGCTCGGCCGCGTCCGGGTCACCTACACCAGCGGCCCGGGGCCGCTCGGCTCCGACCGGGGCGACCAGGGCCGCACGACCGTGGTGATCGTCGACGAGCAGAAGCCGTTCCCGGCCACCGCCGACGTCACCGTCGTGCCCTGGCCGCGCAACGAGCGCGGCGCGCTCGCCGGGGTGAAGAGCACCTCCTACGGCGACAACGCCAAGGCGCTGTTCTTCGCCAAGGCCAGGGGCGGCGGCGAGGCGATCTTCGAGAACCTCGCGGGGAACCTCTGCGAGGGCACCGGCAGCAACATCTTCGTCGTACGCGACGGGCGGCTGCTCACCCCCACGCTCGCCTCGGGCTGCCTGGCCGGGGTCACCCGCGCGCTCGCCCTGGAGTGGTGCGGGGGCACCGAGGAGGACGTCCCGCTCTCGGCCCTGTACGAGGCCGAGGAGGCGTTCCTGACCTCCACCACCCGTGACATCCAGCCGATCCGGATGGTCGACCAGACCGTGCTGCCCGCGGCGCCCGGCCCGATCACCGCCAAGGCCATGCGGGTCTTCGCCGAGCGCGCCGCCGCCGACCTCGACCCCTGAGCCCCGTTTCCCGGCTCCGTGGGGCACGCCCTCACGGAGCCGGTCGTCCGGCAGGCCGGGTCCCACCGGCAGGCTAGTAGGAGACCTGGGTCTGCGCGTTCAGCTCCTTGATCTTGACCTTGGCGGCCGGATCGGTCAGCGGGTCGTCGATGCGGAGCACGTCCAGGCCCTTGGTGATGTCACTTGAGTAGATGTGGCCGTTGTAGTAGTACGCCGACCAGGAGCCGCCGACCCCCTGGATCGGGCCCCGCTCGAAGAACCCGATCTCCCGGGGCTCGGCCGCGTCGGTGAAGTCCCAGATGGACACCCCGCCCTGGTACCACGACTGGACCATGATGTCCTTGCCGGGCACCGGCAGCAGCGACCCGTTGTGCGCGACGCAGTTCTCGCCGGACGCCTGCTCCCTCGGGATCTTGAAGTAGCCGCGGAGCTTGAGCCTGCGGTCCTTGCCGAGGTCGTAGACGGCGTTGGCGCCCTTGGTCTTCGGGGTGTGGGCGTCGCAGGTCGCGCTGACGCCGCCGCCCAGCTCGTCCCCGAAGACGACCTTGGTGGCGTCGTTGTTGAACGTCGCCGAGTGCCAGATGGCGAAGTTCTCCGTGTCGCTCACGTGCTGGAGCACCTTGGGGTTGACCCGGTCGGCGATGTCCAGCAGGATCCCGTCGCCGAAGCAGGCGGCGGCGGCGAGGTTCTTCTCCGCGTAGACCGTGAGGTCGTGGCAGCCGCCGATGCCCTCCTCGGCGGGCTTGTCGGAGAGCACCGGCTTGGAGACCACCTTGGCGGTCTCCGGGGCCTTGACGGGCACCTCGACCACGGAGATCTTGTTGTGCGGTTCCGGGCAGGTCGTCGACTCGGGCTCCGGGCCGGGGGAGGAGATGTAGAGGTAGACCTTGTCCGGGGTCTTGCCGGGGACGAGGGTGTGGGTGTGCGAGCCGCAGTCGGTGCGGACCGCCGAGACGAACTTGGGGTGGGTCTTGTCCGCGATGTCGAAGATCCGGATGCCCTCGAAGCCGTCCGACTCGGGCTCGCCGCGCTGGGCGTCACACTCCGGGCCCTCCCGGACGGAGTCGATCGACAGGAACAGCAGGTCCCCGCTCACCGAGACGTCGTTCTGCTCGCCGGGGCAGAGCACCCGGGCTGCCACCGAGGGGCTCGACGGGTCGGAGATGTCGAAGACGGTGAAGCCGTCGAAGTTGCCGGCGAACGCGTAGTCGCCCTGGAAGGCCAGGTCGGTGCCCCACGCCTGGGGCCCGTCGAGCGGGGCGCCGGGGGGCACGTTGGCCAGGTGCGTGACGTTGTCGCTGTGGGTGCCGTCGCCCGAGATCCCCTGGTCGGGGGTCTCCTCCACCGGCTCCGAGGCGCCCGGGCTCTCCTCCGGGGTGGCCGGAGGCGCCGAGGCGGCGGTGGACGGTGGCGAGGCGGCGGGTGCCGGGTCGGCCCCGCACCCGGCCACGAGAAGTAGCGCGGCCAGGCCGAATGCCACGATCGGTCGCACGGTGCCCCCATTACGTCGGTCCACTTGCCCCATTATTGAAGCTATGCGGAGGATGCGTGTGCCGAGACAGGTTACCGCGATGATCATCGTGGCATCGGTTCTCTGCGGGTGCGCGGAGACCGCGCCGGAGCGACCGGCCCCGCTCGTCGCAGAGTCCGGCGCGCCCGTGATCATCCCGGGCGGGCCGGGGGAGGACGGACGTACGGCCAGGCCGGGCGAGAGGCTGGGGGAGTCGGAGGCGCGCGTCACCGCGGCCGACGTGAAATTCGCCGAGGGCATGATCCCGCACCACCGGCAGGCGCTGGAGATGGCGGCGCTGGTGCCGTCCCGGTCGTCCTCGCCGGTCCTGCGGAGGCTCGCCGAGCGGATCACCGCCGCGCAGCGGCCGGAGGTCGAGGCCCTGACCTCGTGGCTGAGGGCGGCCGGACGGACCGCGGACGAGCACGGCGGCCACGACGACCACAATCTCCCGCTGGAGGAGATGAACCGGCTCAGGGCGGCCAGGGGGACGGCCTTCGACACGCTCTTCCTGACCCTCATGATCACTCATCACGAGGCGGCGGTCACGATGGCCGGGCTCCAGCTGCGCGAGGGCGCCGACCGGGCCATGCTGGCCACCGCGAAGGACGTCGTGGCGGGCCAGGGCATCGAGATCGCCCGGATGCGGGGCCTGCTCAAGCCCGGGACGTAGCCCGGAGCGGCCCCGCCGAACCGGTCAGGAGCTCCAGAGCATGTTGCTCAGCTCGGCGTCCAGGTCCATGAAGTCGGTCTCGCGACCGGCGGGGACCAGCTCGTACGTCCGGTGCAGGAACTCCGTGAGCGGAGCCAGCGGCACCTCGAACAGGGCCTGGCCGAACGGCGAGGTGAGGCTGATGTGCAGCGTGCGCTCACCGTCGGCGCGCGCGGGCCACACCTGGACGTCCCCGTCGCCGACCCGCCGCACGATGCCGACCGTCAGCAGCTCGCGAGCGAAGATCCACTCGACCGGCTCGTCGTTTCCCACGTGGAAGGCCATCCTGATCGCGTACGGATCACCGGCCGTGTAGCTGAGCCCGGCGAGCAGGGGGACGGTGGTACGGTCGGGGACCACAAGCCGAAGGCCTAGCTCGGCAGAGACGGTGGCGCTGTTCATCGTCAGCCAAACCTTTTTCGTCGTCGGTCCCCTCTGCGGGGCTTTCACTGCTCTTGCTGCTCCGAACGGCTTCGTCCCTCGCGAGCTATCACGCGGAACAAAGAAACCTGTAGGAAAGATTCCGCCTCCGCGCCCTTCTGTAACACACATCACAGCGCGACATTTGGGCATCTACCTGGCTAAACATCACCAACAGGGCCGTATTTGCAAGGGTTTTGCATCTCGTTTTGGTCACCATCGACTCCCCGGCGGGGCGTCTCGGGTGATTCGGGTCGAGCGCGGGTCGTTCGGTGCTTCTACGGATCAGGACGATGCTATGACACCGTAGCCCCCCGCCGGATGCATCCTCAGACCTTTGCCTCCCGACCGTGTCGTCTTCCAAGATCCTTTGAGTGGCGGATACCGCTTCGCGAGCGCTCTCGGATTGCTGTATGGTTTTCCACGTCGGCACCGTGAGGGGCCGCACAGGGCGGGCGATTAGCTCAGCGGGAGAGCGCTTCGTTCACACCGAAGAGGTCACTGGTTCGATCCCAGTATCGCCCACACTAGCAAGAAGCAGGTCAGAGCCCCTCGGTTGACACCAACCGGGGGGCTTTCGTCTGTCCATGGGGCCATCGCGCGGCGGAGTACGGCGATCGCCCGGGAGGATCCGATCCGCCGCCTCGGCGTGGCCCGGTCCGTCGCGACCCGTGGGTCCCGGCGTCGCCCCCGGCCCGAGCGGAGCGCCACACCGTGACCGAGGGGACCGGGGCCGGGTCGGCCGCCCTCCGGATCCACCGGCGCCCTGGGGGCCTCTGCGCGCGCCCCGGACACCTCTCCTCCGGTCCGCAGCCGGTACGGGGCTGTGGTGGTGCTCCTCCGGCCTCTCCGGCCCCTTCGGGACTTCGCGGCGGGGATGTGACCTCCCCCAGAAGAGGAGAACGGCCTATTTCTATATTTTTTCTATATATGAAGAAATAAGCTAAATTATCCGAATTTCGGCAGACCCATCAAAGTCGACGCGGTTCCCGGCGCGGCCCGGCCGGACGCGGTCGAATCCGCCATTCCCGGATCGGCCCGCGCGGCGACCGGACGGCGACCAGACGGCGGACAGGTCGGCGACGACCGGCTCGGCCGTTCGTGTCCGAGAGGGGCCCGAAGGCCCCGTGGCGTGGCCTCTTCCACCGGCCGGGCGTCCGTTCTCGCCGTCCGTACGCGGGCGCCGGCCTTCGGCCGCGCCGTCACGGGGACGGGTCGCCCGCCGACCGGCGACGGAGCCGGTCCCGTCGAATATAAGGGCCAGTAGGCATTTAAGAATGCTCAAAAATGCGACTATGCTTCCGTAAGGTCGCGAGTCAACATATGTCTGTCAAGTCAGGGTTCCTGGTGAAAAATGCAGGGTAACCGTGGGGGTAATGGATGCTGGTGACCGAGTTCACTACGGAGGCCGTGGCGGCACCGGAGCGATTCGCGCTGTGGCAGGAGGTCGCGGCACAGTCGCACGTGCCCAACCGGCACCGCAGCAACGATCACGACGACTTCCGCGCCAAGATACGCGTCATGGACCTGGGGCCGTTGCAGGTGTCCGCGCTGGCCTATCCGCACCTGGAGATCGCGCGGACGGCGAAGGTGATACGGCAGACCGACCCGGAGGTCTACCAGATCAACTACTTCCTCGCCGGGGGCGGGTCCATCTCCCAGGCCGGGCGTGACATGTTGCTCCGCGCCGGTGACTTCGTGGTGGTGGACAGCAGCCGCGCCTTCCACGCCGACGTCCACGCTCTCCCGGACGGCTGGTCGAACCTGATCGTGCAGTGCCCTCGCGGGCTGCTGCCGCTGCCGGAGAAGGCGATGCGGAACCTGGTCGGCGTCCCCATCGACGGGCGCCGCGGAATGGGCGGGGCGCTGGCCCGCTGGCTGACCGACCTCAACGCGCGCGCCGGTGAGTTCACCCCGGCCGACATCCCCACCCTGACCCAGGTCACCCGAGACCTCCTGGTCTCCGTCCTCGCCACCTGCGTGGACGCCGAGGACGCCGTACCCCCGGAGATCCACAGACACGCCCTGAAGCAGCGCATCCTCTCCTTCATCGAGCAGCATCTCGGCGAACCGGCCCTCACCCCCGACACCATCGCCACCGCCCACGGGATCTCCACCCGCTACCTGTACACCCTCTTCCAGGAGGAGGGCCGCGCCGTGGCCTCCTGGATCCGCGAACGCCGCCTGGAGAACTGCCGCCGCGACCTCGCCGATCCCTCCCTCCGCAGCCGCTCCGTCAACGCCATCGCCGCACGCTGGGGCTTCACCAACAAGGCCCACTTCAGCCGCGCCTTCCGCGCCCGCTACGACATGACCCCCAGCGACTGCAGGCACGCCTTCTCGCCCACCGCGGCCGTGCAGAACTGATCAACAGGAGTGCGGGGAGCGTCAACGACAAAACAGGCGCTGGACCGCAGAATTCCTGCAGGAGCCCGCACGGTGGCCCACCTCGCGGAAGGAGATCCATGCGCACTCGTCACGCCCCCGCAACCGCTGCCGGCGCGAGGGTCACGGAACACGGGTGAACGCGTCCGGCGGGACGCGGGAGATTCGTATGAGTACGTCCGGAACGAGTGTCCGGCCGGGTATCCACGCGCCGGGCGGCCCGGCGGCCGAAGGGGCGATGAGGGTGCCCGCCGAGGCGGGCGCCGGGCGAGGGGCCTCGTCGTAGCCGATGACGTGGACGACGAGCACCTCGCGCGCCGGGCCCCCGGGGCCGGTGCGGACGCCGATATCCGCTCGCCGCCGGTCAGGGATCTCCGTGATCTCCCCGGGCGGCCGGTGGTCGTCGATCCGGACGGTCACCCCGCGCGAGGACGGGCGGTTCCACGACCGGCACCGAGCCCGCCGAGCCCTGACCCCGGCGGCCCCGCCGCGTACCGACCCGTGCGTACATCCCGCGGGACGGGGAGGGCGGGCCGGTGAGGTCCGGGAGGGAACACCGGCCTGCTCGACGCGGCAATGGGAAGCGAAAGGGTTTCGTTGGATGGGAGGACACGTTGGTTAACCAGACCATGGAAACGGCCTCGTCGCATGTGAACCAGACCGGGGTAGAGGCGCTGGGGGAGGACTACCACTCCAGGCTCTCGGGAGTCGAGACGGTGCCCGTCCGCTCGCTGCTCTCGGCGGACACGCCGCGGAGCGCGGGGGAGAACCCGGAGCACGTCCGTCTGCTCTCCAGGCTGGAGACCGTACTGCCCCCGGTGATCGTGCACCGGCCCACCATGCGGGTCGTGGACGGGATGCACCGGCTGCGGGCGGCGGCGTTGCGCGGTGAGGAGAGTATGCGCGTGCGGTTCTTCGACGGGGACGAGCGGGACGCCTTCGTGGTCGCGGTCAAGGAGAACGTCGCCCACGGCCTGCCGCTGTCGGCCGCCGACCGCGCCGCGGCCGCCGGCCGGATCGTGCGGTCGCACCCCTACTGGTCCGACCGGGCGATCGCGAAGGTCACCGGGCTGTCCGCCCGGACGGTGCGGGACATCCGCCGTACGGCGTTTCCCCAGGGCGCCCGGATCGAGGCACGGCTGGGGCGCGACGGGCGGGTCCGTCCGCTGGACAGCTCCGCCGGGCGGATCCGCGCGGCCGCGCTGATCGCGGAGGAGCCGCAGGCCTCGCTCCGCCAGATCGCACAGCAGTCCGGGATCTCGCCGAGCACGGTACGGGACGTCCGTGAGCGCCTGAAGCGAGGAGAGGACCCCCTGCCGAACTCGCTGCGGCCCGCCGCCGTGCCACCCGCGCCACCCGCCCAGAACCGGATGGACGTCTCGGTTGTCCCGCTGCCGGGTGTCGCGACCGGGCCCCGCCCAGGGGCGGAGCAGGACCGGGGCCGGACATCGGCGCTGAGCATCCTGGTCAAGGACCCGTCCATCCGCTCCAGGGAGCGTGGCCGGCTCCTGCTGCGGACACTCGGCGCGAGCGCCTACCTCGCGCCGAGCCGGGAGCAGCTGATCGACGCGGTTCCCGAGCACTGCGTCGACCTGGTCTGCCAGGTGGCCAAGGAACTCGCCGAGGCCTGGGCGAAGTTCGCCGAGGATCTTGAACTCAGAGTGAGATGACGCCCGCGGCGTCGCGGATCCCGTCACGCGAGACCCCGGCGGTCCTCACGTCGGCACCGGCCGGGTCTCCGGAAACTCCGGGGGGCGTCCGTCTCCCCCCGGCCGGAGGCGCCGGGGAACGCGTCGGAACGGGGCCTCGGCCACCCCGGCCACCCGGATGAGGGGTCCACACCTCCCCGCTGGGGTTCTGTCGGTGACCGGTGGCATCCTGGGGGCGTGAGAGCCCACGCGGTAAGTCCCCTGTTCGTCGGCCGTGCCGACGAGCTCGCCGTTCTGGAGGGCGCGCTCGCCAGGGCGCGCTCCGGATCGGCCTCGACCGTGTTCGTGGGAGGCGAGGCCGGGGTCGGCAAGACCCGCCTCGTCCGCGAGTTCACCGAGCGCTCGGGCGACGCCCTGGTGCTCATCGGCGGATGCCTGGAGCTGGGCACCGACGGCCTTCCCTTCGCCCCCTTCACCGCGGTGCTGCGCAAGCTCGCGCGCGACCTGGGCCACGACGGCGTCGCCGCGCTGCTGCCCGGCGGGGCGACGCGGGGGCTGGCCCGGCTGCTGCCGGAGTTCGGTGAGCCGGAGAGGGAGGGGGCCGAGGCACGGGCCCGGCTCTTCGAGCAGGTCCTGGGCCTGCTGGAGCGGCTCGCCGAGACCCGGCCGGCGATCCTGGTCATCGAGGACGCCCACTGGGCCGACCGCTCCACCCGCGACCTGCTGTCCTTCCTCGTCCGCTACCAGCGCTCCGACGCGCACCTGCTGACCCTGGTCACCTACCGGGCCGACGAGCTCCACCGCACGCATCCCCTGCGCCCGCTGCTGACCGAGCTGAGCCGGGTCGACTGGGTCACCCGGCTCGACCTGCGCAGGCTGAGCCGCAGGGAGGTGGACCAGCAGGCCGCGAGCATCCTCGACGGCGGGCCGGTCGCCGACCTCGACCTGGTCTACGCGCGCAGCGAGGGAAACCCGCTGTTCGTCGAGGCGCTGCTCAGCGGTGGCGAGGGCGAGACCCTGCCCGACTCGCTGCGCGACCTGCTGCTGGCCAGCGTCGAGCGGCTGCCGGAGGAGACCCAGGAGCTGATGCGGCTGGCCGCCGCCGGTGGGGCGAGGATCGAGCACACGATGCTCTCGGCCGTCGCCGGGGCCGACGACGGCGAGCTCTCCCGCTTGCTGCGCCCGGCGGTGGCGGGCAACGTGCTCGTGGTCGACGGCGAGACGTACGCCTTCCGGCACGCCCTGATCCGCGAGGCCGTCCACGACGACCTGCTGCCCGGCGAGCGCACGCGCCTGCACACCCGTTTCGCCGAGGCCCTGGAGATCAATCCCGGCATCCTGCCCGCCCCCCGGGGCGCCATCGAGCTCGCCCACCACTGGCACGCCGCGCACAACTCCCTCTGGGCGCTGATCAGCGCGTGGCACGCGGCCGCCGCCGCCAGGAAGACGGCGGCCTACGACGAGCAACTGCGGATGCTGACCAGGGTCCTCGAACTGTGGGAGGCGGTGCCCGACGCCGCCGAGCGGATCGAGGCCGACCACGTCGACGTGCTCCGGCAGGCCGTCACCGTGGCGCACCTGGCGGGGGAGTTCGAGCGGGGCATCTCCCTCGCCAGGGCGGCCCTGCGGGAGATCGACACCGCCACCGACCCGATCCGCGCGGCCCGGCTGCTGCGGCAGCGCGGGCTCGTCAGGTACGACCTCGGCAGGGCCGGGTCCGTGGAGGATCTCCGCGCCGCCGCCGCGCTCGTCCCCGCCGAGCCGCCGACCTCCCTGCGCGCCCAGGTCCTGGAGAACCTGGCGCGCGTGCTCAGCCACCCCGACGACTGGGCGGAGAAGGAGGCGACGGCCGAGGAGGCGATGCGCATCGCCCGGGAGGTGGGCGACCCCGACGCCGAGGCCCACGCGCTCGTCACGCTCACCTGGGCCGGCTGCCAGGATTCCGGGACGGAGGAGCGGCTCGCCGCGTTCGCGCGGGCCCGGGAGATCGCGGGCCGGGCCAACACCTACCACGCGCTGATGCGGGCGGTCATCTTCGAGTCCGACGCCCTGGAGGGGGCCGGACGGCACGAGCGGGCCGCGGAGGTCGCCCGCCGGGGCGTCGCCGACGCCGAGGTCTACGGCCTGGCCCGCACGTCCGGGGCCTTCGTCGCGATCAACCTCGCCGAGCCCCTGGTCTCGCTGGGCCGCTGGGACGAGGCGTCCGAGGTGGTCGAGCACACCCTGGAGGTCACCCCGCCGCCGCCCTACCGCGCGAGCCTGCAGGGGCTGATCGCCGACATCGCGCTGGCACGCGGCGACCTCGACCGGGCCGGATCGCTCTTCCAGGCCTCGCGGACCGCGCTCGCCCCGGGCATCCACCGGGACCAGACGGTCCTGCCCCAGCTGCGCAGGGAGGTCGAGCTGCTGGTGGCGCGCGGCCGGGACGACGAGGCGTCCGCGCTCGTCGAGCGGATCCTGGACGAGCACGACCTGAAGTCCAGCCCCCGCTACGTGTGGCCACTCCTGCGCGCCTGCCTGCCGGTGGCGGTGTCCTCATCGTCCTCATCGTCCCCGCCCTCCTCACCGTCCTCGCCGCCTCCGCCGTCGCCGGTGCTGTCCCGGCTGCGCGCCGTGGCGGAGAAGCTCGGCGTGGCGGGGGAGCTCCAGCGGGCGCACAGCCTCACCTTCACGGCCGAGGCCGCCCAGGCGGAAGGGGTGTCCGACCGGGAGGCGTGGAAGGTGGCCGTCGCCGCCTGGGCCGCGCTCCGCCAGCCCTACGCCGAGGCCCGCGCCCTGCTCGGCGCGGCACGGGCCGCCGTCGCGGCGGGGGAGCGCGACGAGGCGGCTCCGAGCCTGTCCCGGGCGGCGGAGCTCGCCGCAGGACTCGGGGCCGCGCCGCTGGCCGCCGAGATCGCCTCCCTCGCCAGGAGGGCGAGGATCGCGCTCCCTGGCGAGCCCGCCTCCGCGGAGGCGGAGCCGGGGCCGGAGGAGGCGGGATTCGGGCTCACCGCCCGCGAGCACGAGGTGCTGGGCCTGGTGGCGACCGGCCGCAGCAACCGCGAGATAGCCGGGGAGCTGTTCATCTCGGCGAAGACCGTCAGCGTGCACGTCTCCAACATCCTCGCCAAGCTGGGCGCCGCCTCGCGCGGTGAGGCCGCGGCCACGGCACACCGGCTGCGCCTGTTCGATCGGTGAGACGTCCCCATATTTCAGCATGCTGTCTCTTAGGCCACATATTTCAGGCCAAATAGGTCAAGTCCCGTGTCCACCGGGCCGGGTGCCCCCGGGAGCCCCGGCCCGGCGCCCTCCGGGACCGGCGGTCTCCGGCCGCCCGTCGTAAGAACCGCGCCGTACGGGCTCGCGGCTCCGGCCTCCAGCGTCGAGCGCGAGGACGGCGTGGGGAACGGTGTGAAGACAGGCCGTGACGTGCGGGGCCGCCGGTTTCGTCCTGCCGGTCCCGTCACGCGAGCCGTGCGGCGGCCGTTTGTTTCGGGGATGTTTCCCCGATCTTGATTCTCGCCCCCGGAGCCCGTCGTGCGGGCGCCTTCCCGAGGGGTGCGACCCCCCTCGCGCCCCGGCCCGGGAAGGGCCGCGAGGCCCCCGTGGCAGGCGGATCGGCCGGATCGCACTTGAGGCAGAGGGTCCCGGTAAGCCACCTTTCTCGACCCGTTGACGCGGCCGTAGCACGTATGTAACATTTGGCCAGCGCCATGCAAAAATATTGCAAAGTCCTGTTAAATTTTCTCTGTTCTCCGCAACTTACGGCAGTGACGTGCTGCGCCCGCACATCCCTCCCACCCCTCCGGAGAGGCCCCAGGTGATGTCGTTCTCGGCATTACGCGGTCGGTCGCCGCCCTGGCGGCCCCGGTTGCGACACTCATCGCCCCCGCGCCGACATTGACCGGCGGTTGACGGCAGGGCCGTCACGGCCCCGCCCGGCAGAGCGTCCCGCGCCGCCCCGGCCGGTCAGGGGCCCGCCATTCCGGACACCTCCCGTCCGGGACTCACCGACAGATCCGACAGATCCGACGTTCACCCATCGCTCGTCCCGCCGGTCACCTCCACAAGAAGGACACCGGCGCACACGGCGACCAGCACCCCCCAGCGACGAACGAGGCACGGCTCGCGGATCGGCCCGTACAAGATCACACGGCTGGCCCGCCCGCCGGATTCCGAGGACCCGGAAGAAGAGGACCGGAGATCCGCACCTCGTGGGCGAGGCACCCCCGGGTGCCGAGCGCGTCGCGTGACGGAGGCCACGGCCTCCCTCCCGACCCTGTCGTTCCAGACGAGAGATAGAGGAACGCAATGAGAAAGCAGTACCTGGCGTTACGGCTGATGGCGGCGATGGCCGCGACCAGCCTGCTCGCTCTGGCCGGGGCGGTCGTCGCGCCGGCCTCGGCGGCGGCCGGCCCCAACCTGGCGGCGGGCAAGCCGGCCTCGTCCAGCACTGTCAGCGCCCCCTACGGCGCGGGCAACGTCACCGACGGCAACGCCACCTCCTACTGGGAGAGCAGCAACAACGCCTTCCCGCAGTGGGTCCAGGTGGACCTCGGGGCCGCGACCAGCGTCGACCAGGTCGTCCTGAAGCTGCCGCCCGCGGCGGCCTGGAACACCAGGACGCAGACCCTGTCGGTGCTGGCGGGCACGAGCTCCACGCCCACCACGACCATCGTGGGCTCCGCCGGATACACCTTCAACCCGGCGACCGGCAACACGGTGACGATCAACTTCGCCGCGACCAGCGCCCGCTACCTGCGGCTGAACATCACCGCGAACACGGGCTGGCCGGCCGGTCAGATCTCCGAGTTCGAGGTGTACGGCCCCGTCAGCGGCGGAGGTGACACCACGCCGCCGACCACGCCGTCGAACCTGGCCTACACCGAGCCGGGCTCGGGCCAGATCAGGCTGACCTGGAACGCCTCGACCGACACCGTCGGCGTGACCGGTTACGACATCTACGCCAACAACGACCTGCGCGGCAGCGTGGCGGGCAACGTCCTGACCTACACCGACACCCAGCCGGCCACCGCGACGGTGTCCTACTACGTCAAGGCCAAGGACGCCGCGGGCAACCAGTCGGGCAACAGCAACACCGTCACCCGCCAGGGCAGCACCCCGTCCGGGACGAACCTGGCCATCGGCAAGGCGATCACCGCCTCCTCCTCGGTCTTCACGTTCGTGGCCACCAACGCCAACGACAACAACACGGCGACCTACTGGGAGGGCAACGGCGGCAGCTACCCCAACACGCTGACCGTCAGCCTCGGCGCGAACGCCACCCTCAGCTCGGTCGTGGTGAAGCTGAACCCCGACAGCGCCTGGGGAACGCGCACCCAGAACATCCAGGTCCTCGGGCGTACGCAGAGCTCGACCACCTTCACCAGCCTGGTGTCGGCGGCGAACTACATCTTCAACCCCGCCACCGGCAACACGGTGACGATCCCGGTCGGCGGCGCCTACGCCGACATCCAGCTCAGGATCACCTCCAACACCGGCGCCCCCGCCGGTCAGGTCGCCGAGTTCCAGGTCATCGGCACCCCGGCGCCGAACCCGGACCTGACGATCACCGGGGTGACCGCGTCCCCCGCGTCCCCCATCGAGACCGACTCCGTCACGCTCTCGGCCACGGTGCGCAACGCCGGCACGGCGGCCTCCGGCGCGACGAACGTCAACTTCTACCTGGGCACCACCAAGGTCGGCACCGCCGCGGTCGGCGCGCTGGCCGCCGGAGCGTCCACCACGGTGACCGCCAACGCCGGTCCCCGTGACGCGGGCAGCTACGCGCTGAGCGCCAAGGTCGACGAGGACAACAGCGTCATCGAGCAGAACGAGTCGAACAACACCTTCGCGGCCTCCGCCCCGCTCGTGATCAGGCCGGTCGACACCTCCGACCTGGTCGCCACGACCAGCTGGACCCCCAGCAACCCGTCCAACGGCGCCGTCGTCACCTTCTCCGTGGCGATCAGGAACCAGGGCACCGTGGCCTCCGCGAGCGGCGCCCACGGCATCACGCTGAACGTCCTCAACGAGGCGGGCACCGTCGTCCGTACCCTGACCGGCTCCCACACCGGCGTGATCGCGCCGGGCGCCACCACCAGCCCGGTGAACCTGGGCACCTGGACGGCGGCCAACGGCAAGTTCACCGTCAGGACGGTCCTCGCCGACGACGCCAACGAGCTCCCGGTCAAGCGGGCCAACAACACCAGCACCCAGCCGTTCTTCGTCGGCCGCGGCGCCAACATGCCGTACGACATGTACGAGGCCGAGGACGCCGTCGTCGGCGGCGGGGCGACCGTGGTCGGCCCCAACCGCGAGATCGGCGACCCCGCCGGTGAGGCGTCCGGCCGCAGGGCCGTGACGCTGAACAGCACGGGCAGCTACGTCGAGTTCACCACCAAGGCCAGCACCAACACCCTGGTCACCCGCTTCTCCATCCCCGACTCCGCGGGCGGCGGCGGCATCAACTCGACGCTGAACGTCTACGTCAACGGCACCTTCCTCAAGCCCATCAACCTGACGTCCAAGTACGCCTGGCTGTACGGCCCCGAGGCCGGCCCCAACAACTCGCCCGGCTCCGGCGGCCCGCGTCACATCTACGACGAGGCCAACGTCATGCTCGGGACCACCGTCCCGGCCGGTAGCAAGATCAGGCTGCAGAAGGACCCGGCCAACAGCACGACGTACGCGATCGACTTCATCAACACCGAGCAGGTCTCGCCGGTCGCGAACCCCGACCCCGCCAAGTACACGACCCCCACCGGCTTCACCCACCAGGACGTGCAGAACGCCCTGGACCGGGTGCGGATGGACACCACCGGCAACCTGGTCGGCGTCTACCTTCCGGCGGGCACCTACCAGACGGCCAGCAAGTTCCAGGTCTACGGCAAGGCCGTCAAGGTGGTCGGCGCGGGCCCCTGGTACACCCAGTTCCGCGCGCCCGACACGCAGGACAACACCGACGTCGGCTTCCGCGCCGAGGGCACCGCGAGGGGCTCGTCCTTCTCGAACTTCGCCTACTTCGGTAACTACACCTCGCGCATCGACGGTCCCGGCAAGGTGTTCGACTTCTCGAACGTCAGCGACATCGTGATCGACAACATCTGGAACGAGCACATGGTCTGCCTCTACTGGGGCGCCAACACCGACCGGGTGACGATCAAGAACTCCCGCATCCGCAACATGTTCGCCGACGGCATCAACATGACCAACGGCAGCACGGACAACCTCGTCAGCAACAACGAGGCCCGCGCCACCGGTGACGACAGCTTCGCGCTGTTCTCGGCCATCGACGCAGGCGGCGCCGACATGCGCGGCAACGTCTACGAGAACCTGACGTCCATCCTGACCTGGCGGGCCGCGGGCGTCGCGGTCTACGGCGGGTACGACAACGTCTTCAGGAACATCTACATCGCCGACACGCTGGTCTACTCCGGCATCACGATCAGCTCGCTGGACTTCGGCTACCCGATGAACGGCTTCGGCGCCAGCCCGCCCACCAGGTTCGAGAACATCTCGATCGTCCGCGCCGGCGGACACTTCTGGGGACAGCAGGTCTTCCCGGCGATCTGGATCTTCTCCGCCTCCAAGGTCTTCCAGGGCATCCGCGTCAACAACGTGGACATCGTGGACCCGACCTACGGCGGCATCATGTTCCAGACCAACTACGTCGGCGGCCAGCCGCAGAACCCGGTCACCGACACGATCTTCACGAACGTCTCGATCACCGGTGCCAAGAAGAGCGGCGACGCCTTCGACGCCAAGTCCGGCTGGGCCATCTGGGCCAACGAGATGCCCGAGCCCGGCCAGGGCCCGGCGGTCGGCTCGGCCACCTTCAACAACCTCCAGCTGAGCAACAACTTCCAGAACATCAGGAACACGACGTCGACCTTCACGATCAACGTCAACCCGTGACCCCGTAGGAAGGACGCGGGAAAACCGTGGTGCCGGTGCCGCCGGGAGGTCCGACCCTCCCGGCGGCACCTTTTCCCGTTGGCCTGTTCGCCGCCGACCAGCGGGAAGATCCTCGTACAATGTCCCGATGGTTTCCCCCGAGAACGGCCCCGAGGTGAGTGACGCGTCGCGGGTCCTGCAGCGCGTCTTCGGCTACGACTCGTTCCGGGCGGGCCAGCAGGAGATCATCGAGCACGTCGTCTCCGGTGGCGACGCCCTCGTGCTCATGCCGACCGGCGGCGGCAAGTCGCTGTGCTACCAGATCCCCGCCCTCGTGCGGAAGGGCACCGGAGTGGTGATCTCGCCGCTCATCGCGCTCATGCAGGACCAGGTCGACGCCCTGACCGCGCTCGGCGTACGGGCCGGGTTCCTCAACTCCACCCAGGACTTCGAGGAGCGCCGCGCCGTCGAGTCGGCCTTCCTCTCCGGCGAGCTGGACCTGCTCTACCTGGCGCCGGAGCGCCTGCGGGTCGACGCGACGCTGCGGCTGCTCGACAGCGGGGTGATCTCGCTGTTCGCCATCGACGAGGCGCACTGCGTGGCCCAGTGGGGGCACGACTTCCGGCCCGACTACCTCGCGCTGTCCGCGCTGCACGAGCGCTGGCCCGACGTGCCGCGCATCGCGCTGACCGCGACGGCCACCGAGGCCACCCACGCCGAGATCGCCTCCCGCCTGAGCCTGGAGGGGGCCCGCCACTTCGTGGCGAGCTTCGACCGCCCCAACATCCAGTACCGCATCGCCCCCAAGAACGAGCCCAAGCGGCAGCTGCTGGAGCTGCTGCGCACCGAGCACGCCGGGGACGCGGGCATCGTCTACTGCCTGTCGCGCAACTCGGTCGAGAAGATCGCCGAGTTCCTGGTGCAGAACGGCATCGAGGCGCTGCCCTACCACGCGGGACTCGACTCCCGCGTCCGCGCCGCCAACCAGGCCCGATTCCTGCGTGAGGACGGCCTCGTCATGGTCGCCACCATCGCGTTCGGCATGGGCATCGACAAGCCGGACGTGCGCTTCGTCGCCCACCTCGACCTGCCCAAGTCCGTCGAGGGCTACTACCAGGAGACCGGCAGGGCCGGACGCGACGGCCTGCCCTCCACCGCGTGGCTCGCCTACGGCCTCCAGGACGTCGTGCAGCAGCGCAAGATGATCGACACCTCCGAGGGCGACGACGCCCACCGCCGCCGCCTGGCCGCCCACCTGGACGCCATGCTGGCCCTGTGCGAGGCGGTCGAGTGCCGCCGTACGCGGCTGCTCGCCTACTTCGGCCAGGAGGGCACCGCCTGCGGCAACTGCGACACCTGCCTGTCGCCGCCGGAGTCGTGGGACGGCACGGTCGCCGCGCAGAAGGTGCTGTCGACCGTGTTCCGGCTCATGCGCGAGCGCCGCCAGAAGTTCGGCGCCGGGCAGATCATCGACATCCTCCTCGGGAAGAAGACGGCCAAGGTCATCCAGCACGACCACGACGGCCTGACGGTCTTCGGCATCGGCACGGAGCTGGGCGAGGCCGAGTGGCGCGGGGTGGTGCGCCAGCTGCTGGCCCAGGGGCTGCTCGCCGTCGAGGGCGACTACGGCACGCTGGTGCTGACCGAGGCGAGCGCGGAGGTCCTGGGCCGCAAACGCCAGGTCCCGCTGCGCCGCGAGCCGGAGAGGGCGCCGAAGGCCGCCAGGCCCGCCAAGGGCTCCACCTCGCGCCGGGCCGAGCCCGTCGAGATGCCGGAGGAGGCGGCCCCGGTGTTCGAGCTGCTCCGCGCCTGGCGCGGGGCCACCGCGAAGGAACAGGGCGTGCCCGCGTACGTGATCTTCCATGACGCGACCCTGCGCGAGATCGCGACCAGGGCCCCCTCGTCCCTGGCCGAGCTGGGCACGGTCAGCGGGGTCGGGGAGAACAAGCTGGCCAAGTACGGTCAGCAGGTCCTCGACACCCTCGCCGGAACCGGCCGCGATTCCGGTGGCGAGGAAGTCCTTCTGGAGTTCCCCTGAGGTAGAATCAGCCGAATTCGGGCTCAAGGGCCCGCGCAGTGAGACGCACACAGGAGCCTGGAGGCTGTCGTCCGCCTCCGGGCTTCTCGCGTTGACGGATCCCCCCGCGGCTGCGGACTCCCGAAAAAAGAGGACGATCGTTGGCTGACAGAAGGAACGATCCGGTGGTGGTCGTCGGGCTCGGCCGCTTCGGCAGCTCCCTGGCGGTCGAGCTGTTCCGCAGGGGCACCGAGGTGCTGGCCATCGACAGCCGCCCCAAGGTGGTGCAGAGCCTGGCGGGGAAGCTCACCCACGTCGTCGTCGCCGACTCCACCGACATCGAGGCGCTGCGGCAGATGGGAGTGCCCGACTTCTACCGGGCGGTGGTCGCCATCGGCACCGACCTGGAGTCCAGCATCCTCACCACGTCCCTGCTCGTCGAGCTGGAGATCGAGGACGTCTGGGCCAAGGCGATCAGCCGCGAGCACGGCCGCATCCTGGAGCGGGTCGGCGCCCACCACGTGATCCTCCCCGAGCACGAGATGGGGGAGCGGCTGGCCCACCTGCTCAACGGGCGGATGCTCGACTACATGGAGGTGGACGGCGACTACGCGGTGGTCAAGACCCGCCCGCCCCGCGAGTACGTCGGCGTGCCCCTGGGCGAGTCCAACCTGCGGCGCAAGTACGGGGTGACCGTCGTGTGCGTGAAGGGCCAGTACGACGAGTTCACCTACGCCGACGCCGGGACCGTGCTGGGGTACGGGGACGTGATCGTCATCGCGGGCAAGATCGAGCAGGTGGAGCGGTTCACCGAGCTCCCGTGAGCCTTCCCAGGGCGTACGCCCGTCTTTTCGTGAGCCCTCCCTGGGCGTACGCCTGGTTACCGTTCCCACCTGGTTGAGTCCTCTCTGGGCGTACGCCCGTCCTCCCCTGAGCCCTTCCTGGGTGTACGCCCGTCCTTGTCGGGGACGCCGGGTTCCCGCTCGGTTGAGTCCTCCTGGAACATCCGGATTTTCCGGAGATTCCGGGTCCCCCGCCGCCCATGATCGATCTAGACTGGGCCGAACTCACTAGAATGGAGTTCGGTAGCGATGCGATTCGGACTGTTCATCAACGGCTCCCGGAAACCCGACGCGTTCGGCGACCTGCGGGAGCGCATCGCCCGCGCCGCCGACGACGGCTTCTCCTCCGTCTGGGTGTCGCACGTGTTCGACCTCGACGCCCTGACCGTGCTCGCCGTGGCCGGGGGCCAGGTTCCCGGGATCGAGCTCGGCACCGCCGTCGTCCCGACTTACCCGCGCCATCCGGCGGCCCTCGCCCAGCAGGCGCTCACCGTCAACGCCGCCCTCGGCGGGCGGCTCGCCCTCGGCATCGGGCTCTCGCACCAGGTCGTGATCGAGAGCATGTACGGCATGAGCTTCGAGCGGCCCGCCCGCCACATGCGCGAGTACCTGTCGATCCTGATGCCGCTCGCGCGCGGGGAGAACGCGGCCTTCCAGGGGGAGACCCTCACGGGACAGATCGGGCTGAACATACCGGGGCCGAAGGACATGCCCGTGCTCATCGCCGCCCTGGCCCCGAGGATGCTCAGGCTGGCCGGGGAGATGGCCGACGGCACCGTACTGTGGATGACCGGTACCAGGACGGTGGCCGAACACGTGGTGCCCGCCGTCACCGAGGCCGCGCGGGCCGCCGGACGTCCCGCGCCGAGGATCGTGTGCGCGCTGCCCGTCTGCGTCACCGACGACCCGGAGGAGGCCAGGGCGCTGGCCGCCGAGCGGTTCGAGATCTACGGCCAGCTGCCGTCGTACCGGGCGGTGCTCGACAGGGAGGGCGCCGAGGGCCCGGCGGACGTGGCGATCATCGGCGACGAGGACGAGGTGTCGGCGCGGATCGAGGCGCTCGCCAAGGCCGGGGTCACCGACTTCGTCGCCGCCGAGTTCTCCCGGGGCACCCGGACGAGGGAGTTCCTCAAGAGCCTTTTCTGAGGGCCCCGGCTCCGGGGCCGAGGGGTCTCCGGCCCGGACGATCGTCTCCGGCCGGAACACCCGCCTCCGGCCCCGCAGGCAGGGGAGGTCTCCACGTCTCCGGGCCCCTCGCTTTCCCGTGGAGGCCCCTCGCGCGGGGAGGTCCCTTTCCTGTGGGGCGCCCCACGCGGGGCCCGCCCCGTTCAGACGCCGAAGGCGCTCAGGGCCGCCCAGGCCGTCCCCGCCCCGGTGACGGTCCCCGCGGCGACCTGGGCGGGCGTGTGGTGGGTGAGCCTGACCCGCGCCCAGCACACCGTCGCCACCACCAGCGCGCCCGCGACCAGCGTGGGCACGGGCGGCAGCACGTGGGCCAGGACCACCACGGTGCCCGCCGACACGGCCGCGTGGAAGGAGATCTTCCACCAGAGGGTGATCGGGACCGTCACCACGAGCGCGGCCAGCATCGCGGTCACCGTGGCCACCAGGAGCCGGGGCGCGCCCAGGAGGATCAGCAGCGTCAGCGCGACGACCACCGCCGCGACCGCCACCAGCAGCGGAACCGTCCGGCTCGCCCGGTCGACCAGGTGGTGGGAGTCCAGGCGCCCGGAACGGACCCCGGACAGGATCACCAGGGCCGGGATCCCGCCGCACAGGGCCGAGGCCACCAGGCCCCAGGCCGCGCCCGGCCAGCCGTCGGCCATCAGCCCGACGAGCGGGGGCAGCCCGATGACCAGCACCTGCGGCGCGAACAGCCCGGTCACCCACCGGGCCGCCGCCCCCGCCGCGCTCTCACCGTCGCCCGCCGTCTCCTGACCGGTCATCTACATCCTTCCAGCGCGAAGAGCCCGCTCCCGAGCCTCCGATGAGGCACTCGCGTCGACATGAGGGCCGCGGGCCCGCGTGGGGCCCGTGGGGCCACCCTGCCAGCTGAGGCCCCCGGGTCGCGAGGAGCGACCCGGACGGCCTTTCCGGCGGCGTCCCGGCGGACCGCGCCCACGGCGGACCTCCCGGGCATGAGACGCGGGAGACGACGGTCAGTCGTTGGCGTGCAGGACGCTGTTGAGCTCCACGCTCGTCCCGCCGCGGGGCACGGCCTCGACCGCGCCCGAGGTGGAGTTGCGGCGGAACAGCAGGCCGGAGGCGCCGGAGAGCTCGGCCGCCTTGACCACCCGCCCCTCGGGCAGGGCCACCTTGGTCCCGGCGGTGACGTAGAGGCCCGCCTCCACGACGCAGTCGTCGCCCAGGGAGATGCCGACGCCGCTGTTGGCGCCCAGCAGGCAGCGCCGCCCGATGGAGATGACCTGCTTGCCGCCGCCGGACAGGGTGCCCATGATCGAGGCGCCGCCGCCGACGTCCGAGCCGTCGCCCACGACGACGCCCGCCGAGACGCGGCCCTCGACCATGGAGGTGCCGAGCGTCCCGGCGTTGAAGTTGACGAAACCCTCGTGCATCACGGTCGTGCCGCTCGCCAGGTGCGCGCCGAGGCGGACCCGGTCGGCCTCGGCGATCCGTACGCCGGTGGGCAGCACGTAGTCGACCATCCGGGGGAACTTGTCCACGCCGTAGACGGTCACCTGCCCCCGGGCGCGCAGGCGGAGCCGCACCTGCTCGAAGCCCTCGACGGCGCACGGGCCGTGGTTGGTCCACACCACGTTGCTGAGCAGGCCGAACAGCCCGTCCAGGTTCTGGCCGTGCGGCTGGACGAGCCGCGCCGACAGCAGGTGCAGGCGCAGGTAGGCGTCGTGGGCGTCGGCCGGGGCCTCCGACAGCTTGGTGATGCCGGTGCGTACCGCGACCACCTCCACGCCGCGGTCCTCGTCGGGGCCGAGAAGCGCGGCGACCCCGGAACCGAGCTCCTCGACCGCCTCCCGTTCGGTCAGCCGCGTGGTGCCCGGCGAGGAGGGCTCGCCCAGCTGCGGGGACGGGAACCACGTGTCGAGCACGGTCCCGCCGGAGGTCATGGTCGCGATGCCGGCCGCGTACGCGCCGGAGGTCTGGGCTGCTGCGTTCACGCCGACCAAGCCTAGCCAAAGCAGCCGCAATGGCAGTACGCCGAGGGAGCGTCGGGCGTGTGCCCGGGGCGCCCGGCGGTTAGCGTGGCCGCCATGTTGCAGGGGATCGACGTGTCGAACTGGCAGGGCGCCGTCAACTGGGGCGCGTACGCGAGGGGCGGGGTCTCCTTCGCCTTCGCCAAGGCCAGCGAGGGGAGCACCTTCACCGACAAGTGGTTCGGCACCAACTGGAACGGCATGCGCGAGAGCTGGATCGTCTGCGGCGCCTACCATTTCGCCCGTCCGGCCGGAGATCCCGAGGCGCAGGCGGTGCACTTCCTGCGGATCGTGCGGCGGGCCGGAGGGTTGCGCAGGGGGGACCTGCTCGCGCTGGACCTGGAGACCAACGACCACCTCCCGGCGCACCGGGTGGCGCGGTTCGCCCGCAGCTGGTGTCAGGCGATCGTCGCCCTGGCCGGGGTGAAGCCGGTGGTCTACACGTTCCTGTCGTTCGCGCGCAACGGCAACTGCGCCGGGCTGGAGCCCTACCCGCTGTGGATCGCCGCGCCCGACCATCCCCGGGGCAGGCCGGAGGTGCCGAGCCCGTGGGACAGGTGGACGATCCATCAGCACTCGAACAAACCCGTCGACCGCAACGTCTTCCGCGGCACCCGGGCCGAGCTGACCTCCCTGGGCTACCGCCGGAGCCGCGACGCCTGAGAAATCGCGTTGCCGGCACCGGTAGCATCGATCCCCAGACCATTCGTCGACGTCTCCCAGGGAGCAACAGTGTCCGCCGTGCCAGAACTTCGTATCACCCTCGCCGGAGCCGCGCGTGTGGTGGCGGGAGGCACGACGTACGGGGAGGCGCTGGAGGCCGACGGCCGCTCGGTGGTGGCCGCCCGCGCCAACGGCGAGCTGAAGGACCTCGCGGCCCACGTGGCCGAGGGCGACGTGATCGAGCCGGTCGCCGCGAGCAGCCCCGACGGGCGCGCCATCGTCCGCCACTCCACCGCGCACGTCATGGCCCAGGCCGTCCAGGAGATCTTCCCGGGGGCGAGGCTGGGCATCGGCCCGCCGGTCGAGAACGGCTTCTACTACGACTTCGACGTCAAGGACCCGTTCACCCCCGAGGACCTCAAGCGCGTCGAGAAGCGCATGCGCGAGATCGTCAAGCAGGGGCAGATCTTCTCCCGCAGGCCCGTCTCCGACGAGCAGGCCGCCGAGGAGCTCGCCTCGGAGCCGTACAAGCTGGAGCTGATCGGCCTCAAGGGCGGCGCGGGCGACGAGGAGAGCGTCGAGGTGGGCGGCGCCGAGCTGACCATCTACGACAACCTCGACGCCAAGACCGGCGAGCTGCGCTGGAAGGACCTGTGCCGGGGCCCCCACGTGCCGACCACCCGGTCCATCCCGGCGTTCAAGCTGATGCGCTCCGGCGGCGCCTACTGGCGGGGCAGCGAGAAGAACCCGCAGCTCCAGCGGATCTACGGCACCGCCTGGGAGTCGCGCGAGAAGCAGGACGAGTACCTCCACATGCTGGAGGAGGCCGAGAAGCGCGACCACCGCAAGCTGGGCGTCGAGCTCGACCTGTTCTCCTTCCCCGACGAGCTGGGCTCGGGCCTGCCGGTCTTCCATCCCAAGGGCGGCGTGATCCGCCGCGTGATGGAGGACTACTCGCGCAAGCGGCACGAGGAGGCGGGATACTCCTTCGTCAACACCCCGCACATCACCAAGAGCAAGCTCTACGAGATCTCCGGCCACCTCGACTGGTACAAGGACGGGATGTTCCCGCCCATGGAGCTCGAAGGCGCCGAGTACTACCTCAAGCCGATGAACTGCCCGATGCACAACCTGATCTTCAAGTCGCGCGGGCGGTCCTACCGGGAGCTGCCGCTGCGGCTGTTCGAGTTCGGGGCGGTCTACCGCTACGAGAAGTCCGGCGTCATCCACGGCCTGACCCGGGTGCGCGGCATGACGCAGGACGACGCGCACATCTACTGCACCCGCGACCAGATGCGCGACGAGCTCAAGTCGCTGCTGCGCTTCGTGCTCGACCTGCTCCGCGACTACGGGCTCGACGACTTCTACCTGGAGCTGTCGACCAAGGACCCGGAGAAGTTCGTCGGCTCCGACGAGGTGTGGGAGGAGGCGACCGAGACGCTGCGCGAGGTCGCCGAGTCCGAGAAGCTGGAGCTCGTCCTCGACCCCGGCGGCGCCGCCTTCTACGGCCCCAAGATCTCCGTGCAGGCGCGCGACGCGATCGGCCGCACCTGGCAGATGTCGACGATCCAGCTCGACTTCAACCTGCCCGAGCGCTTCGAGCTCGAGTACCAGGCCGCCGACGGCACCCGCCAGCGGCCCGTCAAGATCCACCGGGCGCTGTTCGGGTCGATCGAGCGCTTCTTCGGCGTCCTGGTCGAGCACTACGCGGGCGCGTTCCCCCCCTGGCTCGCGCCGGTCCAGGTGGTCGGCATCCCGATCGCCGAGGCCCACGCGCCCTACCTTCAGGACCTGGCGAAGAAGGCCCGCGAGCGGGGCATCAGGATCGAGGTCGACGCCTCCGACGACCGCATGCAGAAGAAGATCCGCAACGCGCAGAAGTCCAAGGTGCCCTTCATGCTCCTGGCGGGCGACGACGACATCGCCAACGGCGCGGTCTCCTTCCGCTTCCGCAACGGCGAGCAGAAGAACGGGGTGCCGGTCGACGAGGCGATCGCCGAGATCGTCGACGCGATCGAGCGCCGCCTCCAGGTCTGAGCCCTCCCCGTGGGCGGCCTCGGCTGCCCACGGGCGTACGGGGGGCTCTCGCGCCCCCGTACGTCGTTCCGGGGCCTCTCGGCCTCCTACGCGTCGGCTCCGGGCCCGGCGGGAGCCTCGGATCCGGTCTCGCCCGGCATGCGGACGTCCTCCACGTCGACGTTGACCTCCACGACCCGCATGCCCAGCATCCGGCTGATGGTCCGGGCCACGTTGGTCTTGACCTCGTTGGCCACGTCCATCACGACGTGCCCGTACTCCGCCACGATCGCCACGTCCACGGCCGCCGTACGGTC
The DNA here is from genome assembly GCF_055690525.1 of Streptosporangium sp. H13245. Classification (NCBI taxonomy): domain Bacteria; kingdom Bacillati; phylum Actinomycetota; class Actinomycetes; order Streptosporangiales; family Streptosporangiaceae; genus Streptosporangium; species Streptosporangium sp. H13245. Next base: position 51,831 of record NZ_JBSZKT010000020.1, read on the forward strand.
CTGTACGTGGGCGTTGACGCCCCGGGGGCCGCGCCTGGCGATGCCCGCGCGCTCGCGCGCCGGATCCATCGCGCGGGCGGCGTCGCCTCCGAGCTCGGCGACCCCCGCGACCTCCAGCGTGGCGAGGGCCGCGACCTTCTCCACCACCTCGTCGGCCACCTTGATCCGGCCCTTCACCACGGCCGAGGACACCGGGGAGACGGGGGACGGCGCGGGGATCTTCGCGGCCGGTGCCGTCCTGACGGGGGAGAGGGAGATCGTGTCGTCCGGCGCCTCGGGCGCGGGCGACGGCTCGGGGAGCGCCTCGACCACGGCCAGGAAGGGCTCGCCCTGGGAGGCGACAGGCTCGCCCGCGGGCCCTGTGGGCACTGCGGGCGCCGGGGGCTCCGCGGTGTCGGACAGGGACAGGCTGAGGGAGAACGGGCGGCTGGGCCTCCCGCCCGTCTCCGCGGAGGACGACACAGAAGGCACGGAAGACGTGAAAGGCGCGGGGGACCCGGGGGACGCGGTCTCCTCGGTCGGCTCCTCGACGGAGACGTCGGTCATGGGTTACTCCTCGGCTGTCGGTGGACGTGCTGGGGGGATTCTGCCGGAAATCCACCGCATTCGTCCGTCAATACCGTGTGACATACGCCGCGCGTCCCATACCGGGCATCCGGGCCCGGATGCCCGGGGGAGGCGCAAGACGGCGGGGATCGGCGTGGCAATATGCTGGCGACCATGAGCAACGAGCCGGAGGCGCAGCACGGAGCGGGGACACCGGACGCGTTCCAGAGACTCTGGACCCCCCACCGGATGGCCTACATCAAGGGGGCGAGCAAACCGACCGGCTCCGGCCCCGAGGACGGCTGCCCGTTCTGTGAGATCCCCCGCATGAGCGACGAGGACGGGCTGATCGTCGCCCGGGGGGAGACGGTCTTCGCGCTGCTCAACCTCTACCCGTACAACTCCGGCCACCTGATGGTCTGCCCCTACCGGCACGTGCCGGACTACACCGACCTGGACGAGGCCGAGACCTTCGAGCTCGCCGACTTCACCCGGCGGGCGCTGGTGGCCCTGCGCAAGGCCAGCGGCGCGCAGGGCTTCAACGTGGGCATGAACCTGGGCGGCGTGGCGGGCGCCGGGATCGCCGCCCACCTGCACCAGCACGTGGTGCCCCGGTGGGGCGGCGACACCAACTTCATGCCCGTCGTCGGTCAGACCAGGGTGCTTCCTCAGTTGCTGCGCGACACCAGGGAGTTGCTCGCCGGGTCCTGGCCCGGGTCGTCGTAGCGCGGGGCGCCGCCGTCCAGGGCACTGATGCCCGCCGACAGCGTGAGCGGCACGGCGAGCGCCAGCGCCATGGACAGCACCGCGGCGCCCGAGTCGTTGACCAGCATGCCGACCACCCCGCTGACCAGGGTGCCGATCAGCCCGGCCCGCAGGGCGGGGGAGTGCGCGAACGCGGCGGGCAGCACCCCCGCGGTCGCCTGCTCGGGACGCAGCAGCGCGTAGACGAGGAACGCCACCGCGGCGATCACGACCGGCATCAGGTTGGGGTTGAGCAGCGTGCTCAGCATCGCGCCGAACTTGCGGCCGATCACCTCCAGGGCCTCGCCGGTGAACACCTGGCCGACGAAGCGGCCCAGGTGGGTCTGCGAGCCCGGCGGGCGCAGGTAGTCGAGGTAGGCGATGGACATCACGATGACGCCGCCCGCCACGCAGAACGCGCCCAGCTTGACGATCGAGACCCGCCTGCCCGCGATCAGCAGCGCGGTCACCGCGATGCCCGGCACGAACGCGATCACCCCGCCGAAGTCGCTGCCCACGCCCGGCCAGCCGCCCAGGATCATCGCGAAACCGCCCAGCACCGCCACGACGGCGGCGGCCACCATGCCCGCCCGGCTCCCGCCCGAGGGCCGCTTCGCCGACCGGTCCGTCGGCGCGTCCGCGAGGTCAGGCGTGTCCGCGAGGCCGGGCGTGTCCGTGAGGCCGGGCGTGTCGGCGAGGCCGGGCGTGTCCGCGCGGTCGCCGCGCGTCAGCCGGTGCGCGATCGTGGCGGCCAGCAGCAGCACCGAGGTGGCGAAGAGCGCGAACGGGATGTTGCCCAGCCCGTAGTAGCGGGCCCCGACCACGGCGCTGTAGCCCATCACGCTGTTGAGCTGCAGGGTCGTCCCGGTCAGCAGGTCGCCCGCCAGCGTCGTCGCGGTCACCCCCGCCACCACCGCCAGCGGCCCGAGCGGCGCCCGGCGCCAGGGGCCCGCCAGCGCGATCACGGCCAGCAGCAGCGCGCACCCGGCGATCCCGCCGACCAGTGAGAGCACCGGCGATCCCGCGTGGTGCCAGGGGGTGAGGTTCACCAGGTACGTCGACACGGGCACCGAGGCCAGCACGATCGCGGCCACGCGGATGCCGGTCAGTCCCCGCCTGCGGCGCAGCAGCAGGAAGGCGGTCAGGTAGAACGCGACCTGCAGCACCGCGACCGAGGTGAAGAAGATCCCGCCCACGTTCCTGATCGTCTCCCCGGCCACGTCGGCCCGCTCCAGCTCGACCCGCGCCGCCTCGGTGCCGCCGGTGCTCCTCCCGGCGGCCTGCCAGTGCGCCCCGATCACGCCGGGCGGCGTCGCGATCCCCGCCAGGGAGAGCATCGTCGTGGTGATGTCCGGCAGGATCGTGGTGTCGTCGCGGTGGGTGGAGGCCGCCCCCAGGAAGCGGCCGGAGACGTCTCCGCCGCGCATCATGGCCACCCGCAGGTGCGGGTTGCCGCCGTGGTCGGACAGGCCCGCCAGCAGCACGCTGACGTCCCCCGGCAGCGCGGCCAGCATGGTCAGCGCCGCCCCGGCCTTGGTGTCGGCCAGGCGCAGGGCCGCGTCCCGCTCCGGCGCGGTGAGCCTGTCCTCCTCCCGCGCCAGCCGGCCGCCGGTCACGTACGGCTTGATGAGGTCGTCGACGTCGACGGCCGTCACCCGGCACCGGGTGAGCGCGTCGGCGCGGACCCGCTCGGGGGAGGGGGCGTACTCGTCGACCCTGCCCGAGCGGTCGGCCAGCGCCAGCGCGGCCCCGGGGCCGACCGCCAGCGTGCACTCACCGGCGGCGTGGACGGCCTCGCCGAGGGCGCCCGCGTTGCGCTGCCCGGCGACCCGGTGCAGGTAGTCGTAGTCGGGGATGACCGCGCCCGCCCCGGCCGTCTCGGGTTGCGGGGGCAGCCCGCAGCCGTAGCCGACCGCGGACCGCACCCCGGCCGACACCGTCAGCCACCCGTCGTAGGGGCAGGTGACCCTGCCCACCGCGCGGACCGACAGGGAGCCGACCGCGCTCTGCCCGGCCAGCCGCCACAGGTTCGGGGTGGCGGTGGGGCTGAGATCACTCCACCGCAGGCCGGGAATGCCGATCAGCACCACCCGTCCGTCCGTCTGCGTGGTGGCTTGCGCGGCCCCCGGCCACAGCAGGCCAAGCACCACCGCAAACGCGACAAGCGTCCGCTTCACGAACGACCTCCCCTTCAGCTCCTGCCAAGTGCTGGCACCGTAGGGGAAGATCGTGTCATGGGTCCAGCCGGTCGGGGACCGGCTGGGCCGGGTTCTCACGTCCCGCTCGGGGCGCTCTCGTTCTGCAGGCGGTCGAGGGCGGTGACCAGATAGGCGCCGCCGCCCGTCGCGGTGAAGGCCTGGCGGTCTCCGGCCGCGGCGGGCACGACCGCGACCAGGTTACGGGCGTCGACGGTGGCGCACTCCCCGGGCTTGCCCGAGGCGATCCGGTAGACCGCGTACGAGCGGGCGTCCGGGGAGCTCCTCCAGCTGAGCGAGGTGCCCTGGAGCCGCACGTCGGCGGGTTTGGCCGGGGCCTGGCCGCCACGGTCCCTCATCAGCGGCAGCAGCGCCGGGCGGCCGTAGTGGTCCTTGACGACGCGGTCGAGCGCGCCCAGCGGGTTGGTGGAGAGCTGCTTGGCGCTGAAGTAGACGTCGCCGGAGATCTGCCCGTACTTGCGGTTGCGGGTCAGGTGGGAGGACATCTCGCCGGGCCTGGTCCAGGCGGCGGTGTCGGTGGTGCCGACGCGGTACAGGCCCTGGCCGATGTAGAGCTGCACCCCGGTGCCCTTGACCTCGTTGGCCCACCAGGGCATCAGCACGTCGTAGTCGGCGATCTTGAACCCACGCGGCCAGTACAGCTGGGGGATGACGTAGTCGACCGTGCCCTTCTTGATCCAGTGGCGGGCGTCGGCGTAGATGGAGTCGTACGCGGACATGCCGCCGGTGGCCGAGCCGCTGGGGTCCTCGGCCTTGTTGCGCCAGATCCCGAACGGGCTGACGCCGAACTTCACGCTGTTCCTGACCTCGTGCACGGCCTTGTCGACCTGCGCGATCAGCTTGTTGACGTTGGCGCGGCGCCAGTCGGCGAGCTTGGCGCCCTTGCCGTACTTGGCGAAGGCGGCACTGTCGGCGAACGTCGCGCCCGCGACGGGGTAGGGGTAGAAGTAGTCGTCGAAGTGGACCCCGTCGACGTCGTAGCGGGTCACCACGTCCTTGACGACCTTGGTGACGTAGTCGCGGACCGCGGGCAGCCCAGGGTTGTAGTAGGCCAGATCCCCATATTTCACGATCCAGTCGGGGTGGAGCCGGGCCGGGTGCCTCGCGGGCAGCTTGGACAGGTTCCCGTCGGGGGCCGCGCGGTAGGGGTTGAACCAGGCGTGGAACTCCAGGCCGCGCTTGTGGGCCTCGGCGACGAGGAAGGGCAGCGGGTCCCAGCCGGGATCCTTGCCCGCCGTGCCGGTCAGATACTGCGACCAGGGCTCCAGGTCCGACTTGTACAGCGCGTCGGACGCGGGACGGACCTGGACGAACACCGCGTTGAACCGCCGCTTGGCCGCGTTGTCGAGGATCCTGACGTACTCGGCCTGCTGCCGGGCCGGGGACAGGCCGGTGCGCGAGGGCCAGTCGATGTTCTTGACCGTGGCGATCCACACCCCGCGCAGCTGCCGCTTGGGGTACTTCGCGTCCACGTCGCAGCGCGCCGACGCCGAGGCGGCGGTCGTCGCGCCCGTCGTCGCGTCGACCGGCTCACCCGAGATCTCCGAGCTCTTCGCGGCCTTCGGCCGGGCGGGCGCGGCCTCGGGGCCGAAGGTGTAGGCGGCTCCCGTGGTCAGGACGGCGAGGGCGGCAGCGGCCAGAAGAGGGCGTCCGATTCGCATGGTTCCCCAGTGTGGCACCAGCACCGGTGTGCTTTGACCGGAAAAAAGAAATCCTTTCGTGATGACTCTGTTACATAAGTGCATGCTGGGAGGCGTGTGCCGGACGGTGCGTCCGTCCTGCCAGGCGAGGCACCGTCCGGCACACGCGTCACCACGTCACCGCGTCACCGAAGTCAGCCGGTGACCTTGTCCATGAGATGCGAGGGAAGCGGCTCGTACCGCAGGAAGACCCGCCGGAACGTCCCCGTCCCGTGCGACATGGACCTCAGGTCGATCGAGTATCTCGTGATCTCCAGCTCGGGCACCTCGGCCCTGACCAGGGTGCGCCCGACGCCCACCGGCTCGGTGCCGAGCACCCGGCCCCTGCGCGAGGACAGATCGGACATCACCGCGCCGACGTGGTCGTCGGCGATCAGGATGGACACCTCGTCGACCGGTTCGAGCAGCAGCGTCGGCACCTTGGCCGCGGCCTCCTTCAGCGCGAGCGCCCCGGCGATCTGGAACGCCATGTCGGAGGAGTCGACCGAATGGGCCTTGCCGTCGTACAGCGTGACCCGCACGTCCACCATGGGGTACCCGGCGAGCACGCCGCGCTGCATCTGGGTGCGCACCCCCTTCTCCACCGAGGGGATGAACTGGCGCGGCACCACCCCGCCGACGATCTTGTCCACGAACTCGAAGCCGCCGCCGGACGGCAGGGGCTCGACCTCCAGATGGCAGACGGCGAACTGGCCGTGGCCGCCGGTCTGCTTGACGTTGCGGCCCAGGGCCTGGCAGCTGCCGCCGAAGGTCTCCCTGAGCGGCACCCGCAGCTCGGTCTTCTCCACCTCCACGCCGTGCCGCCTGCTCAGCCGGTCCAGGAGCACGTCGGTGTGGGCCTCGCCCATGCACCACAGCACGAGCTGGCGGGTCTCGGGGTTGTTCTCCAGCCTGAGCGTGGGGTCCTCGGCGACCAGCCGCTGCAGCGCCTGGCCCAGCTTGTCGTCGTCGGCCTTGGACCTGGGCTGGATCGCCACGGGCAGCAGCGGCTCCGGCATGGTCCAGGCCGTCATCAGCAGCGGGTTCTCCCGGTCAGACAGGGTGTCGCCGGTCTCCGCGCGCGACAGCTTGGCCACCGCCGCGATGTCCCCGGCCACGCACTTGGCGGTCGTGCGCTGGTGCTTGCCCAGCGGTGAGGAGAGCGCGCCGATGCGCTCGTCCACGTCGTGGTCCTCGTGCCCTCGGTCGGCCAGGCCGTGCCCGGAGACGTGCACCGTCATGTCCGGGCGCAGCGTGCCGGAGAAGACCCGTACCAGGCTGATCCTGCCCACGTACGGGTCGCTGGTGGTCTTGACCACCTCGGCGACCAGGGGCCCTTCGGGGTCGCAGGTGACGCCGGAGACGGGCTCGCCGCCGATCGACATGATCTCCGGGAGGGGGTGTTCGAGCGGGGAGGGGAACCCCTGGGTGATGAGCTCCAGGATCTCCAGGGCGCCCACCCCGGCCCCCGCGGCCAGCACCGGGTAGAAGCCGCCGCGCGCGACGGCCTTCTCCAGGTCCTCGACGAGGGCCTTGGTGTCGATCTCCTCGCCGGAGAGGTAGCGGTCCATCAGGGACTCGTCCTCGCTCTCCTGGATGACGCCCTCGATCAGGGCGCCCCGGTAGAGCTCGATCTGGTCGGCGTAGGCGGGGCCCGGGGAGTTCTCCGTCCGGGTGCCGGTCGCGTAGTTGTAGAACCGCTGGCTCAGCAGGCCGATCAGGCCGTTCACCCTGCCGTTGGTCACCACCGGCAGGTAGAGGGGTGAGACGCCGTCGCCGAAGGCGTCCTGGCAGGCGGCGAGGACGTCCTCGAAGTTCGCCCGCTGGTGGTCGATCTTGGTGATCACGACCGCGCGGGGCATCCCGACCGCCGCGCACTCGTCCCAGAGCATCCTGGTCAGGCCGTCCACGCCGTCGACGGCCGAGACGACGAACAGCGCCGCGTCGGCCGCGCGCAGCCCGGCGCGCAGGTCGCCGACGAAGTCGGCGTAGCCGGGCGTGTCCAGCAGATTGATCTTGATGTCGTTGTGGATCACGGGGGCCACGGTCAGGTTCACCGAGCGCTGCTGGCGCACCTCGACCTCGTCGAAGTCGCTCACGGTCGTGCCGTCCTCGACCCTGCCGGACCGCTGGACGGTCCGGGTCGCGGCCAGCAGCGCCTCCACGAGTGTTGTCTTCCCGGCACCGGAATGGCCGACCAGCACGACGTTTCGTATCATGCCCGGCCGGTCGGCCGCGGGTGCCCTCCCCGCGGCTCCCGCTGTTCCGCCGGTTGCTCTTTCCGCCACATCGCCTCCCGCGTCGTTGCCGAAGGGGCGCGGCCTGGTGGGGCCACACCCCCGGGGTCCGCTGCCGAGTTCGCTCATCGCGTGTACTCGGTCTGTTCACCAAATACCCATGTGGCGAATATCACAAGAGGGATGGGGCGATCCTCTTGCGAGAGGAAGACCTGATCGCTACGTATCCGGGTCGTCCCCGGCGGCCCGCGGACACCGTTCTCCCGCGGCTCGCCGCCGCCCGCCGCCGATGCGCGCCCGAGGGCCGGGTGGCCTACGATCGGAGCGCCATGCTGAAACTTCTGCGCCCCGCCGTCACCAGGCTCTTGACCCCGCTGGGCAGGGCACTCACCCGCCGCGGGATCAGCCCCAACGCGGTCACCGCCGCCGGCACGCTCGGCACCGTCGCCGCGGCCCTGTTCTTCTACCCTCGGGGCCAGCTGTTCGTCGGAACGGTGGTGATCACCTTCTTCGTGCTGGCCGACCTCCTCGACGGGGTGATGGCCAGGATGACGGGCCCGGGAAGCACCTGGGGCGCCTTCCTCGACTCCACCCTCGACCGGGTCGGCGACGCGGGCATCTTCTCCGGGCTGATCTTCTGGTTCGTGGTGAGCGGGCAGCGGGTGCTGGCCGGGGTCGCGCTCTTCTGCCTCGTCGCGGGGGCGGTGGTCTCGTACGTCAAGGCCAGGGCCGAGGCGCTGGGCATGACGTGCGACGTCGGCCTCGCCGAGCGGCCGGAACGCCTGGTGGTGGGCCTGGTCTCGGCCGGTCTCGGCGGCCTCGGCGTGCCGTACATCCTGGCCGCGGGGCTCTGGCTGCTCGCCGCCGCCAGCGCGGTCACGGTCGGCCAGCGACTGCTGCACGTACGCCGGCAGGCCGTCTCCACCCCGCCCCGGACCCTCCGCTGATCGGAAAGATCGATGACCGACAAGCCCTCCCCCCAGGACCGTCTCGTCGCCGCGGCCTTCGGCGCCGGCTGGACGGTCGTGCCCCGGCTGCCCGAGCGGCTCACCGCCTGGGCCTTCCGCGCCGCCGCCGACCGGCTGTGGAGGCGCCGGGGGAAGTCGGTGCTCAGGCTTGAGGCCAACCTCGCCAGGGTGAAGGGCACCTCGCCCGGCGACCCGGCGATCCGGGCGCTCAGCCGCGACGGCATGCGCTCCTACTTCCGCTACTTCCACGAGGTGTTCCGGCTGCCCTCGATCCCCATGGACGAGATCGTCGCCCGGATGCGGGTGACCGGGACCGAGCCCGTCTACGACAACCTCGCCAGGGGGCGCGGCGTGATCCTCGCCCTGCCGCACATGGGCAACTGGGACCAGGCGGGCGCCTGGTTCGCCGGGACGGGCCACCCGTTCACCACGGTCGCCGAGCGGCTCAAGCCCGAGTCGCTGTTTAACCGCTACACCGCGTTCCGCGAGGGGCTCGGCATGGAGGTGCTGCCGCTCACCGGCGGTGACGGCCACACCTTCGGCACCCTGGCGCAGCGCCTGCGCGCGGGCCTGCCGGTCGCCCTGCCCGCCGAGCGCGACCTGACCTCGGGCGGGGTCGAGGTGCAGTTCTTCGGCGCGGCCACCCGGATGCCCGCCGGTCCCGGCCTGCTGGCCGTGCACACCGGGGCCGCCCTCATCCCGGCGATCCCCTACTTCGAGGGGAGCGGCTGGGGGCTGCAGTTCCACGAGGAGATCGCGATCCCGGCCGAGGGCACCAGGAAGGAGAAGGTGGCCGTCGTCATGCAGAGCCTCGCCACCGTCTTCGAGAAGGGCATCTCCGAGCACCCCGAGGACTGGCACATGCTCCAGCGCCTCTGGCTCGAAGACCTGGAGCCCAGGGAGCCCAGGGAGACGCCCGGGGAGACAGGGGCATGAGGATCGGCATCGTCTGCCCCTACACGTGGGACGTGCCGGGCGGCGTCCAGGTGCACATCCGCGACCTGGCCGAGGCGCTCATGGCCGACGGCCACCACGTCTCGGTGATCTCCCCGGCCGCGGAGAACGCCGAGCTGCCCCCGTACGTGACCTCGGCGGGCCGGGCCGTCCCGGTGCCCTTCAACGGGTCGGTGGCCAGGATGTCGTTCGGGTTCCTGTCGGCGAACCGGGTGCGCCGCTGGGTGCGCGAGGGCCGCTTCGACGTGCTGCACGTGCACGAGCCCGCCATCCCCTCGCTGGGCCTGCTCGCCTGCTGGGTGGCCAGGGGGCCGATCGTGGCCACCTTCCACGCCTCGTACGGCAACTCCCGGTCCTTCTCGGTCGGGGTGCCGGTCATCATGAGCGCGCTGGAGAAGATCGGCGGCAGGATCGCCGTCTCCGACGCGGCGAGGAAGACCCTGGTCGAGTTCATGGGCGGCGACGCCGTGCTCATCCCCAACGGGGTGACGGTGAGCCGCTACGACGAGGGCGAGCCGCTGCCCGGCTGGGACGAGGGCGAGGTGATCGGCTTCCTCGGCCGGATGGACGAGCCGCGCAAGGGCCTGCCGGTGCTGCTGGAGGCGTTCGCCCTGCTGGCCGCCGAGCGGCCGGGGCTGCGACTGCTCCTGGCGGGGCCCGGTGACGCCGACGAGGTGCTGGAGCGGGTCCCGGCCGCCTTCCACGACCGGATCGGCCTGCTCGGCATGGTCAGCGAGGAGGACAAGGTGCGCGCCTACCACACGGTCGACGTCTTCTGCGCGCCCAACCTGGGCGGCGAGAGCTTCGGCATCGTGCTGACCGAGGCGATGTCGGCCGGCGCGGCGATCCTGGCGAGCGACATCCCGGCCTTCCGCAAGGTGCTCGACGACGGCGGGGCGGGGGCGCTGTTCGAGACGGGCGACGCCGCGTCGCTCGCCCGCGAGGCCGCCGCGCTGCTCGACGACCCCGCGCGCCGGGCCAGGCTGTCGGAGGCCGCCCGCCAGGCCGTGCGCAAGTACGACTGGTCGACGGTCGCCCGCGACGTCCTGCGGGTCTACGAGACCGTGGCGAGCACGGCCGGGGTCGAGGAGGACTCCGTGACGGGAGTGACGGGGGCTGCGGATGTGACGGGGGCCGCGGCCGTCGTCGGGACCGAGGGGGACGGCACGCCGTGACGACCACGCTGATCCTGGTGGTGGGCGCGATCGTGGTGCTCCTCGCCGTCTACATCTCCTGGCGGGCCGGGCGGCTCGACCGGATGCACATCCGGCTGGAGCTGGCCCGCGAGTCCCTGGACGCCGCCCTGGTGCGGCGCACCGCCGTCAGCCTGGAGCTGGCGGCCTCCCGGCTGCTGGACCCGGCGACGAGCCTGGTGCTGGCCGCGGCGGCCCACGAGGCCCGTACGGCCGGTCCCGAGGAGCGCGAGCACGCCGAGAGCGACCTGTCGCGCGCCCTGCGCGCCGTCGTCGACCAGGAGCGCTTCCGCGACCGGCTGGCCGACACCCCGGCGGGGTCCGACCTGCTGGAGGAGCTGGACGCCGCGGTGGCCAAGGTCCTCTACTCCCGCCGGTTCTACAACAACGCGGTGGGCGTCACCCGGACGGCGCAGCGCCGCTGGCTGGCCCGCACGCTGCGGCTGGCGGGGCACACCGAGTACCCGGGTTTCTTCGAGATCGACGACACGCCCCCGAAGGCACTGGCCGCCGAATAAGGGGAAATAGGCCTACATAAACCGGAGTATCTGACAAGTCGGACACAGGTAAGCTCTTGGCGATTCATGACTGAGTGGCCGAATGACCGAGTGGCCGACTTGAGGAGATGAGCCGTGCGGGTGCCCCGGATGATCGCCGTCACGCTGGCGGGAGTCGCGATCCTGGCCCCGGCCGCCGCCTGCTCCTCCGAGGATCCGGCCGCGCCGGGCACCCCGGCGGGCGCGGCCGACGAGCCGAGCGTGGCCCCCACCCCCACGCCCGAGCCGACGCACCCCTTCACCGGCCTGCCCGGCGCGGCCCGCAGGGCGGTGCTCACGGCGAAGATCGAGAACACCTCGGCGGGCAAGCCGCAGCTCGGCCTGAAGAGCGCCGACATCGTCTACGTCGAGCAGGTCGAGGCGGGCCTGACCCGCCTGATGGCGGTCTTCTCCTCGAAGATCCCGGCCAAGATCGGCCCGGTCCGCAGCGCCCGCATCTCCGACCTGCACATCGTCCCGCAGTTCGGCAGGCCCGCCTTCGCCTACTCGGGCGCGCAGACCAAGATGCTCCCCTTCATCGCCGAGGCCCCGCTCTTCGACGTCTCCGACAGCAGGCAGCCGGGCGCGTACTTCCGCCAGCCGGGGCGGTTCGCCCCCTACAACCTGTTCGCCAACACCCGGCAGCTGCTGGCCGGGGCGCCCAAGGCGAGCAAGGCCAAGGACATCGGGTTCACCTTCGGCGACGCCCCGGCCGAGGGCGGCGTGCCGCGCAAGGCCTACAGCGTGAAATACCCGGCGGCGAGCTTCACCTTCGGCTGGTCGAAGGCGGCGGGCAAGTGGCTGATCTGGCAGGACGGCAAGAAGGACATGGCGGCCGAGGGCGGCCAGCTCGGCGCGCCCACGATCGTCGTGCAGTACACCAAGACCGAGCGCTCGGAGTTCCACGACAAGAACCAGAGCTACACCCCGCTGGTGCACAGCACGGGCAAGGGCAAGGCGATCGTGCTCCGCGACGGGCAGGCGTTCAAGGCCCGCTGGTCGCGGCCCAAGGAGAAGGACGGCACCGTCTTCACCACCGAGACCGGCGACCCGATGAACTTCGCCCCCGGACAGGTCTGGGTCGTGCTCGCCTCCGCCAAACCCGTCATTCCCTGAGGCGCGAGTCCGCCATCCTGTCCAAGAAGATCGCCCAAGGGTGACAGGACGTCAGGTAAGGGGGCAGGCCGCCAGCACCTACGATGGAAGCGTAGTGGCCGTCCCCCGGACGGCCCGTGACCCGCAGCCAGCCGTCGTGAGGTAGAGACCGTGTCCAGCAGCACGCCCGAAGTCAGCGAGACGACCGTCACCGGAACCGCCCGGGTCAAGCGCGGCATGGCAGAGATGCTCAAGGGCGGCGTCATCATGGACGTCGTCAACGCCGAGCAGGCCAAGATCGCCGAAGACGCCGGCGCCGTCGCCGTGATGGCCCTTGAGCGGGTGCCCGCCGACATCCGCGCCCAGGGCGGCGTCTCCCGGATGAGCGACCCCGACATGATCGACGGCATCATCGCCGCCGTCTCGATCCCGGTCATGGCCAAGGCCCGCATCGGCCACTTCGTCGAGGCCCAGGTGCTCCAGTCGCTCGGCGTCGACTACATCGACGAGTCCGAGGTGCTCACCCCGGCCGACTACGCCAACCACATCGACAAGTGGCAGTTCACGGTGCCCTTCGTCTGCGGCGCGACCAACCTGGGCGAGGCGCTGCGCCGCCTCACCGAGGGCGCGGCGATGATCCGCTCCAAGGGCGAGGCCGGCACCGGCGACGTCTCCAACGCCACCACCCACATGCGCAAGATCAGGGGTGAGATCAAGCGCCTCGGCTCGCTGCCCGAGGACGAGCTCTACGTCGCGGCCAAGGAGCTCCAGGCGCCGTACGAGCTGGTCGCCGAGGTCGCCAGGACCGGCAAGCTGCCGGTCGTGCTGTTCACCGCGGGCGGCATCGCCACCCCGGCCGACGCGGCGATGATGATGCAGCTCGGCGCCGAGGGCGTGTTCGTCGGCTCGGGCATCTTCAAGTCAGGCAACCCCGCCGAGCGCGCCTCCGCGATCGTCAAGGCCACCACCTTCTACGATGACCCCGACGTCATCGCGAAGGTCTCCCGAGGTCTGGGTGAGGCCATGGTCGGCATCAACGTCGACGACATCCCGGCCCCGCACCGGCTCGCCGAGCGCGGCTGGTAGCGCGGGCGGCTCCGGGAGACCCGGGAGGAGCCCGGGAAGCAGGCGATCTCTGTGACGGAGGTCGCCTTTTTCCTGACAGGGGGAGTTAACTCCGCAGTCATGATGCTCCGCGAGGCTGACGGGCGTTCGCGCCCGATCACCCGGGAGGTTCCCTTGTCGAAGTTCACCCGCCGATCATTTCTCGTCACCGGCATCGCGGCCGGCGCGGCGGCGGGCATCCCCGCCGCCGCCCACGCGGGCCCCGAGCCCGCCCAGGAGAGCGCCGCGTCCCTGGCCTCCCGTGGCCTGCGCTCGGACCCCTTCACGCTCGGCGTCGCCTGCGGCGACCCCGACTCCGGCGGCTTCGTGATCTGGACCCGCCTGGCGCCGCAGCCGCTCGCCGAGGACGGCCTGGGCGGCATGCCCGCCCGGCCCTTCCTCGTCGAGTGGCACGTCTACGGCGACGAGAGGGGCCGCCACGTGCTGCGCAGGGGCGTGGCCGCGGCCACCCCCGAGTGGGGCCACAGCGTCCACGTCGAGCTGAACGGGCTGCCCTCCGACAGGGACTACTGGTACCGCTTCAAGGTCGGCCCGTACGTCTCGCCGATCGGCAGGGCCAGGACGGCCCCGCACGCCCTCTCCTACGGGTCCTCCCTGGCGATGGCCTTCGTCTCCTGCGCCCAGTACGAGCACGGCTACTTCACCGCCTACCGGCGCCTGGCCGAGGAGCGGCCCGACCTGGTCCTGCACCTGGGCGACTACCAGTACGAGTACCGGCGCGACACCTACACCATTCCCGGCGGCAACATCCGCCACCACGAGGGGCCGGAGACCGAGAGCCTGGCCAACTACCGCCAGCGGCACGCCCAGTACAAGACCGACCCCGACCTGCAGGCCGCGCACGCCGCCGCCCCCTGGCTGGTCGTCTGGGACGACCACGAGCTGGACAACAACTGGGCCGACGAGGTGCCCGAGAAGCCCGAGGTGCCCCAGCCGAACTTCCTCGCCCGGCGCGAGGCGGCCTTCAGGGCGTACTACGAGAACATGCCGCTGCGGCGGGCCTCCATCCCCCGGGGCATCGACATGCAGCTCTACCGGCGCGTCCGGTGGGGGAGGATGGCCACCTTCCACATGCTCGACACCCGCCAGTACCGCAGCGACCAGGGCTGCGGCGACGGCTACAGCGACTGCCCGGCGGCGGTCGACCCGGCCCGCTCGATCACCGGCGCCGCGCAGGAGCGCTGGCTGCTGGACGGCATGCGGCGCTCGGAGGCGCGCTGGGACGTCATCGGCCAGCAGGTCTTCTTCGCCCAGCGCGACAACAACGCCGGGCCCGCCAAGATCACCAGCCAGGACGCCTGGGACGGCTACGTCGCCTCGCGCCAGCGCCTCACCCAGGGCTGGGTGGACGCCAAGGTGCGCAACCCCGTGGTGCTCACCGGCGACGTGCACGCCCACTGGGCGAGTGACCTCAAGCTCGACTACGACGACCCGACCACCCGCACGGTCGGCTCGGAGCTGGTCGCCTCGTCCATCTCCACGGGCGGCGACGGCCTCGACTCCGACCCGGCGACCCACCCGTACCTGACGATCAACCCGCACCTGAAGTTCTACAACAACCAGCGCGGCTACGTGCTGACCAGGATCGAGCGCGACCGGCTCACCGCCGACTTCAAGGTGCTGCCCAAGGTCACGCAGGCTGGCTCCGCGGCGCACACCAAGGCGACCTTCGTGATCGAGGACCGGGTCCCCGGCGTGCAGCAGACCTACCTGCGCCCGGTCGACCCCTCGGCCGCCAGGACCCCCGGGATCGACTGGATCCAGGAGACCGTGGACCTGGAGACCAAGCGCCCCTGACATCACCCTGTCCCACCACGGGCGCCCCGCGAACCGACCCGCGGGGCGCCCGCGGCGCGTCCGGGGGCCTGGCCGCGGGAGAACGGCGCCGGATTCCCGTACCGGGCCGGAAAAGAACCGGTTTGGGACCGCACGAGCGGTAGCCATACGCTGAAGGGGCACCCCATCCGCACGGGAAGGACCATCGGTGACCATCGTCCCCACGATCGGCGTGTTCGCGCTGCAAGGAGACGTGCGCGAGCACCTGCGCTCCCTGGAGGCGGTGGGCGCGAGAGCGGTCACCGTACGGCGTCCCCGCGAGCTGGAGGCGGTCGACGGCCTCGTGATCCCGGGCGGGGAGTCCACCACGATGTGGAAGCTCGCCGAGACCTTCGAGCTGCTCGAACCGCTCCGGATGCGCGTCAAGGCGGGCATGCCCGCCTACGGCTCCTGCGCAGGAATGATCATGCTGGCCGACCGGATCGAGGGCGGGATCGAAGGCCAGCAGACGATCGGCGGCATCGACATGGTCGTCCGCCGCAACGCCTTCGGACGCCAGGTCGACTCCTTCGAGGCCGACGTCGACTTCGCCGGCCGGGGCGGCATGCGGGCCGTCTTCATCCGCGCCCCCTGGGTGGAATCCGTGGGTTCGGAGGTCGAAGTGCTGGCACTGGCCGAACCTGGGGATAGGATCGTCGCGGTCCGTCAAGGACCGTTGCTCGCCACGTCCTTCCACCCGGAACTTACCGGGGATGTCGGTGTGCATTCATATTTCGCTGAGATGGTGAGGGAGCTCTAGGCGATGTCCGGCCACTCCAAATGGGCGACGACGAAGCACAAGAAGGCCGCGCTCGACTCCAAGCGCGGCAAGCTGTTCGCCAAGCTCATCAAGAACATCGAGGTCGCGGCCCGGACGGGCGGACCCGATCCGGACGGCAACCCGACGCTGTACGACGCCATCACCAAGGCGCGCAAGAGCTCGGTCCCGATCGACAACATCGAGCGTGCCCGTAAGCGCGGCGGCGGCCTGGAGGCCGGTGGCGCCGACTGGCAGACCATCATGTACGAGGGCTACGCCCCCGGCGGCGTCGCGGTGCTGATCGAGTGCCTCACCGACAACCGCAACCGCGCGGCCTCCGAGGTCCGCGTCGCGCTGACCCGCAACGGCGGCTCGCTGGCCGACCCCGGCTCGGTGTCCTACATGTTCAACCGCAAGGGCGTCGTGCTCGTCCCCAAGGGCGAGCTGGCCGAGGACGACGTGCTGGTCGCGGTCCTCGACGCGGGCGCCGAGGAGGTCAACGACCTGGGCGACCAGTTCGAGGTCGTCTCCGAGGCCACCGACCTCGTCCCGGTCCGCAAGGCCCTGCAGGAGGCCGGGATCGACTACGACTCGGCCGAGTCCAGCTTCATGCCGACGATGAACGTCCCGCTGGACGAGGACGGCGCCCGCAAGGTCTTCAGGCTGATCGACGCCCTGGAGGACAGCGACGACGTGCAGAACGTCTGGGCCAACTTCGACGTCTCCGACGAGGTCATGGAGAAGCTCGACGCGTAACCCGGACCGTTCGGTGTGATCTCGCATTGTCTGCGAGGTTTGTCCGCGTGGTCGAGGGCATATCACGCGGACAATGGGCAATCCTGATCTCATCTTTGCCGTGGCGGGCGTCGCCGCGCTGCTCGCGGCCACGCTGCCCCGGCTCCTCAACCGGCGCCCCTTCTCGCTCCCCCTGGCCTGCCTGATCGGCGGCCTCCTCCTCTACGCCCTTCCCCTGGAGCTGCCCGACCCCGACCCGGTGACCCACCGGGCGCTGGTCGAGCACGCCACCGAGATCTGCGTGCTGATCTCCCTCATGGGCGCCGGGCTCGCCATCAACCGGCCCTTCGGACGACGTAACTGGTCCTCGACCTGGCGCCTGCTGGGCTGGACGCTCCCGCTGACCGTCCTCGGGGTGGCCGCCGCCGCGTACGGGCTGCTCGGCTGGCCCCTGGCGGCGGCGCTGCTGCTGGGCGCGGTGCTCGCGCCGACCGACCCGGTGCTCGCCTCCGACGTGCAGGTCGGCGAGCCCGTCGACTCGGAGAAGGCCGACGACGAGGTCCGCTTCACCCTCACCTCCGAGGCGGGCCTCAACGACGGCCTGGCCTTCCCCCTGGTCTACGCCGCGATCGCGCTCGCCGTCAGCGGAGGCGTCGGCTGGATCGCCGAGTGGACGCTGGTGGACCTGCTCTACCGGTGCGCCGCGGGCGTGGTGTGCGGCCTGCTGATCGGCCGGGGGCTGGGGCGGCTGTTCTTCCGCGCCCAGAAGTCCGACCTGCGGCTCGCCGAGCACCGCGACGGCTTCGTGGCGCTGGCCGCGACGTTCCTGGCCTACGGCCTCACCGAGCTGGTGCACGGGTACGGCTTCATCGCGGTGTTCGTGGCCGCCTGCAGCATCAGGGCGGCCGAGCGCAGCCACGGCTACAACGGGGTGCTGCACGGCTTCATCGAGCAGGTCGAGCGGCTGTTCACCGCCTGGCTGATCCTGCTGCTCGGCGGCTTCGTCGCGGTGGGCGGCCTGTCCGCGCTCACCTGGCGCGGCGCCGGGGTCGCCCTCCTGCTGCTGCTGGTCATCCGGCCGCTGACCGGGTGGCTCGCCGGGCTGGGCGGCAGGGCGGGGCCGCGCGAGCGCGTGGCGACGGCGTTCTTCGGCATCCGCGGCATCGGCTCGCTGTTCTACCTCGCCTACGCCCTCGGCCAGGCCGACTTCGGCGTGCCCGCCGAGGAGCTCTGGGCCGTGGTCGCCTTCACCGTGCTGGCCTCCCTGGTGATCCACGGGATCTCGGCCTCGCCGGTGATGAACCGCCTGGACCGGCTCCGCGACAGGGCCGGAGGCGGCCGGGAGACCGAGCCCGCCGCCCAGCACCTGTGAGCGCGGGGTCCGTCCAGGACCCCTTCGCCGGGCCGGGGGAGAGCCGTGCGCGGGGTGCTCCCACGCGGTAGAGTCTGCCACCGAACAGGTGTTCGGCGAGCGGAGGCGTGTCGGTGCGGTTGCCCGAGCTGCGGGTGATGGGGGTCGATCCGGGGCTGACCCGATGCGGGCTCGGTGCCGTCGAGGGGCGGCCCGGCGCACCGCTGAGCCTGGTCAAGGTGGGGGTCGTCCGCACCCCCGCCGACGACGACATCGGCGCCCGGCTGGTGGCGATCGAGGCGGGCATCGAGCAGTGGCTCGACGAGGTCAGGCCCGACGCGGTCGCCGTGGAGCGGGTCTTCGCCCAGCACAACCTCAGGACCGTGATGGGCACCGCCCAGGCCTCCGCCGTGGCGATCCTGTGCGCCTCCCGCAGGGGCCTGCCGGTCGCGCTGCACACGCCGTCCGAGGTCAAGGCCGCCATCACCGGCAGCGGCACGGCCGACAAACGGCAGGTCGGCACGATGGTGACCCGCCTGCTGCGGCTGGACGCCATGCCCAAGCCCGCCGACGCCGCCGACGCGCTCGCCCTCGCGATCTGCCACGTGTGGCGGGGCGGGGCCCAGAGCAGGCTGGCCGAGGCCGCCGCGAAGGCCGCGACCGCCACCACGACCCCCGCCGCCTACTTCCGGGGCCGCGGCGGGGCCGGATACCCGAGAGGAACCACGAAGTGATCGCCTCGGTGCGAGGACAGGTGACCGCGATCGCGCCCGGCGGCGCGGTCGTCGAGGTCGGCGGGGTGGGAGTCCTCGTGCACTGCACGCCGGGCACGCTCGCGACGCTGAGAACGGGGGAGGAGGCCAGCCTGGCCACCTCGCTGGTGGTCCGCGAGGAGTCGCTGACCCTGTTCGGCTTCGCCACCGACGACGAGCGCGGCATCTTCGAGATGCTGCAGACGGCCAGCGGGGTCGGCCCCAAGGTCGCCCTCGCGATGCTGGCCGTGCACACCCCCAACGCGCTCCGGGTGGCCGTGGCCTCCGCCGACGTCAAGGCGCTGACCAGGGTCCCCGGGGTGGGGCCGAAGGGCGCCCAGCGGATCATCGTCGACCTCAAGAACAAGCTCGGCACGCCGGAGGAGGCCGTCAGCGCCGCGCTCAACGGCCGCGCCGCCGCGCCCGCCTGGCGGGCCCAGGTCCACTCCGGGCTGGTCGGCCTGGGCTACTCGGCGCGAGACGCCGACGAGGCGGTCGCCGTCGTCGAGCCCCAGGCCGACACCGAGCTGGCCGAGGGCCGCGTCCCCCAGGTGGCGCCCCTGCTCAAGGCCGCCCTCCGCGCGCTGAGCGTGCGATGAGGCACCCGGCCGGGGCCCGCCGTACGGGAGGCCGTGAGAGGGGCCGCGTGGCGAGCGAGGCGGAGGGAGGGGCGGCGTGAGTTCCGACCGCGACCTGGTGTCGCCGGACGCCGAGGGCGACGAGAGATACATCGAGGCGGCGCTGCGGCCCAAGCGGCTGGAGGAGTTCATCGGCCAGGGGCGGGTGCGCGAGCAGCTGTCGCTGGTGCTGCAGAGCGCGCTGCGGCGCAACCGGCCGCCGGACCACGTGCTGATGAGCGGCGGTCCCGGGCTGGGCAAGACGACCCTCGCCATGATCATCGCGACCGAGCTGTCCGTGCCCCTGCGGATCACCTCCGGGCCCGCGCTGGAGCGGGCCGGTGACCTCGCGGCGATCCTGTCGACCCTCTCGGAGGGCGAGGTCCTGTTCATCGACGAGATCCACCGGATGGCCAGGCCCGCCGAGGAGATGCTCTACCTCGCGATGGAGGACTTCCGCGTCGACATCGTGGTGGGCAAGGGGCCGGGGGCGACCGCGATCCCGCTGGAGATCGCCCCGTTCACCCTGGTCGGGGCCACCACCCGGGCCGGCATGCTCCCCGCGCCGCTGCGCGACCGCTTCGGCTTCGTCGCGCACATGGACTTCTACGGGGTCGCCGAGCTGGAGGAGGTGCTGCACCGCTCCTCGCGCCTGCTGGGCGTCGCGCTCCCCGGCGACGCCGCCCGCGAGATCGCCGGGCGCTCCCGGGGCACCCCCCGCATCGCCAACCGGCTGCTGCGCCGGGTCCGCGACTTCGCCGAGGTGCGCGCCGAGGGCGTCGTCACCCGCGATGTCGCCTCCGCCGCGCTCAACCTCTACGAGGTCGACGCCGAGGGGCTCGACCGGCTCGACCGGGCGGTGCTCGGGGCGCTGCTGCGCAAGTTCGGCGGCGGGCCGGTGGGGCTGTCGACGCTGGCGGTGGCCGTGGGGGAGGAGCCGGAGACGGTCGAGGTGGTCGCCGAGCCGTTCCTGGTGCGCCAAGGCCTGCTGGCCCGCACCCCCCGGGGCCGGGTCGCGACCGCCGCCGCCTGGACCCATCTGGGCCTGGTGCCCCCGCCGGACGCCTTCGGTGCCTCGTTCCTCGTCGATCTTGAGGATGATCCCGGGCAAATCTAGCGTTGGGAGTCGGTAGGGAAGTCGTCCAGGATTGATCACAGATCGATGACAAGTGTATCGAAACGGGAACTTCCCTGCGTGCCGGAACGTGACTTCGTTGCCGCGCTCTTAACAGCTCGCCTAAACTCCGAGCCTTGGCTGGCTGTGTAGGCTGACGTGCTGAGCGGCGTGGCCGTAGACGGCGTCCGGCTTTCGCCGGTCATTCTCAAGAGAGGGAGCGGCCCTGTGGGCGGCAACTATTCGAGCCTGATCATGATCGCTCTCATGGTCGTGGTGTTCTACTTCCTGCTCATCCGGCCGCAGCGCAAGCGGCAGCAGGAGCAGGTCAAGATGCAGAACAGTCTCACGCCGGGCACCGGCGTCATGACCACGACGGGTCTTTTCGCGACCGTGGTGGCCATCGACGCCGACGACGTGATCCTGGAGATCGCCCCCGGTGTGGAGACCCGCTGGGTCAAGGCGGCGATCGGCCGTGTCCTGGTTCCCCTTGACGACTCGGAGGAGGAGAATGTCAAGGCTGTCGACCACGGTTTCGTGGAGACGGCCGAACAGCAGGGTGCAGACCACGACACGACGAGCAAGAAGCCGTGAGTAGCCTCACCTCCAACCCCCTATAACCGAAAGAACTGACGACCAGTGGCCCGACCGACCAGCGGCCAGAGCAGACCGGGGCGCATGCTCCTGGTGCTTCTGGCGATCATTCTCGCCATGGGCGGGGCGATGCTCCTCAACAAGGCGTACACGCCGGAGTATGGCCTCGACCTCGCCGGCGGCACGACCGTGACGCTGCAGCCCATCACGCCGAACGGGAACGCTCCCTCTCAGGAGAGCCTCGACCTCGCGGTGAACATCATCCGCGAGCGGGTGAACGGCAGCGGCATCTCCGACGCCGAGGTCGCCAAATCCGGCGACAACATCGTCATCTCCGTCCCCGGAGCCGGCCAGGAGGAAGTCGTCAAGCTGGTCGGCACCACCGCGGAGCTGAGGTTCCGCCAAGTGCTGGCGATCGGGGCCGGGTCGCCTCCGCCCCCGGGGCAGCTCTCCACCCAGGCACCGACGCCGACGCCGTCCCCCACGGCCTCCGGGCGCAAGGGTTCCAAGGAGCCCAAGCCCGCCGAGTCGACGACCCCGAAGCCCGGCGCGACCGCCGCGCCCGACACCGGGGCCTCCCCGGCCGGCCGCGCCCTGTCGTCGGCGCTCACCAACCCGAGCCCCGGCGCCTCCGCCGTGCCCTCCACCGAGCCGAGCGGCGGCAGGTCCGCCGCGCCGGACAGGAGCGCGGCCCCGGACGCCAGTGCCGCGCCCGGGACGAGCGCCGTGCCGACGGCCCCGCCCGCGGCGCCCGACGACCCGATGGCGGGCGTCGACACCAGCGGGATCGACCCGGCGGCGCTCAAGCAGTTCGAGACGCTCAACTGCAGCAAGAACACCGGGGTGGGCGCCCAGGACGCGCCGGACAAGCAGTACGTCGGCTGCAGCCAGGACGGCAGCACCAAGTTCGTGCTGGACAAGGCGGCCGTGACCGGCACCTCGATCGACAGCGCGTCCTCCGGCGTCGACCAGACCACCGGTGAGTGGCTCGTCCAGCTCGCCTTCAAGGGCCAGGGCCCCGACCAGTGGTCGAAGGTCACCACCACCGCCTTCAACTCGCAGGCCCCCCGCAACCAGGTCGCCATGGTCCTCGACGGCGTGGTCATCTCCGCGCCCGTCATCCAGGAGCCCATCACCGGCGGCCGGGCGCAGATCTCCGGCAGCTTCACCCAGGTGACGGCCGACGAGCTGGCCAACCAGCTCAAGTACGGCGCGCTGCCGCTGAAGTTCGAGAAGCAGTCCATCGAGGAGGTCTCCTCCACGCTGGGCGCCGACCAGCTGCGCGGCGGCCTCATCGCGGGCGCGATCGGCCTGCTGCTGGTCGTCATCTACTCGATGCTCTACTACCGGGGTCTGGGCGTCGTCTCGGTGCTGAGCCTCGTGGTGGCCACGATCGTGACCTACCAGGCCGTCGTGCTGCTCGGCGCGTTCGCGGGCTTCCGCCTCTCGCTGCCGCACATCATCGGACTGATCGTCTCGATCGGTATCACCGCGGACTCGTTCATCGTCTACTTCGAACGAATCCGCGACGAGATGAAGGAGGGCCGGCGCTCGCTGCGCACGGCCATCGAGGTCGCCTGGGTCCGCGCCCGGCGGACGATCCTCATCGCCGACGCCGTCATGTTCATCGCCGCCGTGGTGCTCTACTTCCTGGCGGTCGGCGGCGTGGCCGGATTCGCCTTCGCCATGGGCCTGACCACGCTCATCGACATCGCCGTGGTGTTCATGTTCACCAAGCCGTTCGTCGCGATGCTGGCCAAGCTGAAGTTCTTCGCCAAGGGGCACAAGCTCTCCGGGCTCGACGCCGAGCGTATGAGCGAGGCCCCCGTCACGCCCAAGACCGTTCCGCAGGAGGCCTGATGTCCGGCATCGCGCGCCGGCTGTACCGGGGCGAGGTCGACGTCGACTTCGTCGGCCGCAAGAAGCTCTGGTACACCCTTTCCGCAATCCTGCTGGTGATCTCCATCGCCGGTCTGGTCTTCAACGGGCTCAACCTGGGCGTGGAGTTCAAGGGCGGCTCCGTCTTCTCCTTCAAGGCGCCGACCGCCAACATCGAGCAGGTGCGCGCCACGTTCACCGACGCCGGTGCGCACCAGGTCATCGCGCAGACGACCCAGAACGGCTGGCGGGTCACCACGGAGAGCCTCCCGGCCGACCAGGTCACCGCGGTCCAGAAGGCGGTGGCCGCCGAGTTCAAGATTCCGGCGGACCAGGTCAACCTCCAGGTCATCGGCGCCTCGTGGGGCGGTCAGGTGGCCAACAAGGCCATCATCGGACTGATCGTCTTCATGCTGGCGATCATCCTGTACCTGACGATGGCCTTCGAGTGGAAGATGGCGCTCGCCGCCGTCGTGGCGCTGCTGCACGACCTGGTGATCACCGCCGGTGTCTACGCCTGGTCCGGTTTCGAGGTCACCCCGGCGACCCTGCTGGGCTTCCTGACGATCCTCGGATACTCGCTGTACGACGCCGTCGTCGTCTTCGACATGATCAAGGAGGTCACCGCCAAGCTCGGCACGACCTCCAAGCTCACCTACACCGAGGCCGCCAACAACGCGCTGAACCACACGCTGATCCGGTCGCTGAACACCACCCTGGTGGCGATCCTGCCGGTCGCGGCGATCCTCTTCATCGGCACCACGCTGTTCGGCGCGGGAACGCTGAAGGACCTGTCGCTGTCGCTGTTCGTCGGCATGCTCGTCGGCACCTACTCCTCGCTGTGCGTCGCGACGCCGCTGCTGGTCACGCTCAAGGAGCGCGAGCCGCGCTACCAGGCGCTCGCCCGCAGGATCGCCTCCCACGGGGGGAGTTCCGGGATCAAGACGGTGCGCCAGCCGGTCACCGCCGGGGCCTCCAACGGTGCCGCCACGGTCGCGGGCGGAGCCACCTCCGCCGGTGACAAACGGAAGAAGAAGTAAGCACGGGCACGTCCGCGCCTCCGCTCCCCGTCCAGGGGGCGGAGGCGTTTTTCCTTCCCCACACCCCTGGACCCCTGGCCCTCTCGCCCTCGCTCTCCCGAGCCCCGCGAGACCTTTCGACACCGATGCCCCCGGTGTCCTCAGGTGTCCCCCAGTTTCCCCCTCCCCGAGACCTTCACAGGAGCGCCGACCATGACCGAGCTGAGCAGCCTGATCCTCGACCGCATCCGCGACGTGCCCGACTACCCGCAGCCCGGGGTGCTGTTCAAGGACATCACCCCCCTGCTGGCCGACCCGGTGGCGTTCACCGCGGTGACCGAGGAACTGGCCGGGCTGTACGAGGTGAACAAGATCGTCGGCATCGAGGCGCGGGGGTTCATCCTGGCCGCCCCGGTCGCCGTCCGGGCGGGCGCGGGCTTCGTCCCGGTACGGAAGAAAGGCAAACTGCCCTCTGAGACGCTTGAGGCGTCCTACGATCTGGAGTACGGCTCCGCCACCATCGAGGTTCACCGGGACGCCTTCACCCCCGGAGAGCGCGTTCTCATCGTCGACGACGTGCTCGCCACGGGAGGCACGGCACGCGCGGCGGTGGAGCTGGTCCGCAGGGCGGGCGCCGAGGTCGTCGCCATCGCCGTGCTCATGGAGCTGGCCTTCCTCAAGGGCCGTGAGCGTCTGACCGACGTGGAGCTGCACTCCCTCGTCATCGTCTGATCGACCCCGCGGACGAAAGCACACAACCCCGTCTGGATACACTGAGGGATCTGGACTCGAACGTAGGGAGTCTGAGTGCCCCGTGATGTGGTCGTCCCCGACACGACCGCCGACGGAGGCGGTCCCGAGACGGCCGTCCCAGCAGGCGACGCCGGTTCCGCCATGTCCGGAGCCGCCGAGGAGAAGCCGGCGGTAAGGCGAAGGCTCGCACGTTTCGGGGGGACATGGGGTGGCGGCATGAATCCGGTTCTGGAGCCGCTGTTCCGGACGGTCCGCGCGACCCATCCGAAGGCGGACCTGCGGCTCATCGAGCGCTCCTACGACGTGGCCGCCTACCACCACCGCGACCAGAAGCGTAAGAGCGGCGACCCGTACATCACCCACCCGCTGGCGGTGGCCACGATCCTGGCCGAGCTGGGCACCGACGACGAGACGCTGTGCGCGGCGCTGCTGCACGACACCGTCGAGGACACCGCCTACGGCCTGGACGAGCTGCGCTCGGACTTCGGCGACAACATCGCGCTGCTGGTCGACGGCGTCACGAAGCTCGACAAGGTCAAGTTCGGCGCCGCGGCCGAGGCCGAGACCGTGCGCAAGATGGTCGTGGCGATGTCCCGCGACATCCGGGTGCTGGTGATCAAGCTCGCCGACCGGCTGCACAACATGCGCACCATGCGCTACCTGCCCGAGCACAAGCGGCACCAGAAGTCGCGGGAGACGCTGGAGATCTTCGCGCCGCTCGCCCACCGGCTGGGCATGAACACCATCAAGTGGGAGCTGGAGGACCTCGCGTTCGCCATGCTCTACCCCAAGCGGTACGACGAGATCGCCCGGATGGTGTCGGAGCGGGCCCCGCGCAGGGACCTGTTCCTGCAGGAGGTCATCGAGAAGGTCTCCGGCGACCTGCGCGACGCCAAGATCCGCGCGGCCGTCAAGGGACGCCCCAAGCACTACTACTCCGTCTACCAGAAGATGATCGCCAGGGACGTCGCCTTCGACGACATCTACGACCTGGTGGGCATCCGGGTGCTGGTCGACTCGGTCCGCGACTGCTACGCGGCGCTCGGCACGATCCACGCGCGCTGGAACCCGGTCCCCGGCCGGTTCAAAGACTACATCGCGATGCCCAAGTTCAACATGTACCAATCGCTGCACACCACGGTCATCGGCCCCGAGGGCAAGCCGGTGGAGCTGCAGATCCGCACCCACGGCATGCACCACAGGGCCGAGTACGGCGTGGCGGCGCACTGGAAGTACAAGGAGGACATGACCACCTCGGGTCCTCCCGGGGCGAAACTGAAGCCCGCCAGCGACATGGCGTGGCTGCGCCAGCTCCTCGACTGGCAGAAGGAGACCGCCGACCCCGGCGAGTTCCTGGAGTCGCTCAGGTTCGACCTGTCGGTCTCCGAGGTCTACGTCTTCACCCCCAGGGGCCAGGTCATCGCCCTGCCGGAGAACGCGACGCCCGTCGACTTCGCCTACGCCGTGCACACCGAGGTCGGCCACCGCTGCATCGGGGCGAGGGTCAACGGCCGCCTGGTGCCCCTGGAGTCGCGCCTGGGCAACGGCGACACCGTGGAGATCTTCACCTCCAAGTCGCCCGACGCGGGCCCCTCGCGCGACTGGCTGAAGTTCGTCAAGTCCGGCCGGGCCCGCAACAAGATCCGGCAGTGGTTCTCCAAGGAGCGCCGCGAGACCGCGATCGAGGCGGGCAAGGAGGCGATCGGCCGCGCCATGCGCAAGCAGGGCCTGCCGTTGCAGCGCCTGATGTCCGGAGAGTCCCTCCTGGCCCTCGCCAGGGATCTGCGCTACCCGGACGTCTCCGCGCTCTACGCGGCCGTCGGCGAGGGCCACGTGGCCGCGCAGACGGTCGTGCAGAAGCTCGTGACGTCCATCGGGGGCGTGGAGGGCGCCGAGGACGACATCGCCGAGACCTCCGTGCCGACCAAGCTGCGCGGGCGCCCGCGCGGCAGCGGCGGCGCGGGAGTGGTCGTCGCGGGCGACTCCGACGTGTGGGTACGCCTCTCGCGATGTTGCACGCCGGTGCCCGGCGACGAGATCGTGGGGTTCGTCACCCGGGGGCACGGTGTGTCGGTGCACCGCACCAACTGCCCCAACATGGACCAGCTCCAGTCCGAGCCCGACCGCCTGGTCGAGGTCGCCTGGTCCGCCGCCGACGACTCGGTGTTCCTGGTCGCGCTGCAGGTCGAGGCGCTCGACCGGCCCCGCCTGCTCTCGGACGTGACCCGCACCCTCTCCGACCAGCACGTCAACATCCTGTCGGCGTCGGTGACGACGTCCAGGGACCGGGTCGCGATCAGCAAGTTCACCTTCGAGATGGGCGACCCCAAGCACCTGGGCCACGTCCTGAAGGCCGTCCGCAACATCCAGGGCGTCTACGACGTCTACCGGGTCAGCGGCGCCGGTTCCTAGGCTTTTGTCCCGTACGCCCCTCTACGGCCCCGTACGGCCCTGTACAGACACCGCGGGGCCGCGGGAACACTCCGTGGTGGGAATGTCCCCGCGGCCCCGAGAGAGCGTCAGCCGGTGACGGCGCCGGGCGTCAGGAGAACTCGGCGAGCGTGCGCTCCGCCTCCTCCAGCCAGGAACGACGGGCGGCCAGGGCCTCCTCGGCGTCCTTGACGTCCTTGTCCCTACCGGCGTCCCTGGCCTTGGCCAGGCGGCCCTCCAGCTGCGCGATCGACTTGCGCAGCTGGTCGACCGTGTTCTGGGCGCGGGCCCTGGCCTCGGGGTTGGAGCGCTTCCACTCCGTCTCCTCGGCCTTGCGGACCGCCTCGTCGATCTTGCGCAGGCCACCCTCCAGGCGGTCACGCTGCTCGCGCGGGACCGGGCCCGCGGCCTCCCAGCGCTCCAGGAGGTTGCGCAGGGCGCCCCGGGCCGCACGGGCGTCGGTGACCGGAAGGATCTTCTCCGCCTCGACCAGGAGCTGCTCCTTGAGCTCGGCGTTGGCCGCCAGCGAGGCGTCGCGCTCGGCGAAGACGGCCGAACGCGCCTGGAAGAACTGGTCCTGGGCGCCCTTGAAGCGGCCCCAGAGCTCGTCCTCGACCTCGCGGGAGGCCCTGCCCGCGGTCTTCCACTCCTGCATCAGCTCGCGGTAGGCCGACGCGGTGGCACCCCAGTCGGTGGACGAGGCCAGCGTCTCGGCCTCGGCCACGATGCGCTCCTTGGCGGAACGCACCCCCTCGCGCTGCTCGTCCAGCCCCGCGAAGTAGGCCTTGCGCCGCTTGGCGAAGGCCGTACGGGCCGCGGAGAGGCGCTTCCACAGCGCCGCCTCGGTCACCCGGTCGATGCGCTCGGCGGCCTTCCACTCCTCGATCAGCTGGCGCAGCCGCTCACCACCGGTCTTCCAGTGGGTCGTGTCGTCGGCGATGCGCTCGGCCTCGGCGACGATCCGCTCCTTGATGCCCTTGGCCTCGGCCCTGGCCACGTCGCGAGCGGCCTTGACCTCCTCCCGGCGCTGGGCGACCAGCTCCGTGAGGGCGTTGAGGCGGCCCAGCAGCGCGTCGAGGTCACCGACCGCGTGCGCGTCGGTGATCGCCTCGCGGAGCTTGACGATCGTCGCCTCGGCCTGGGCGGGTGGCAGGTCGGTGCCGCGGACCCGCTGTTCCAGCAGGGTGACCTGCCCGGCCAGCTCGTCGAACTTGCGATGGAAGTAGGCGAGCGCCTCTTCCGGTTCGCCGGCCTTCCAGGACCCGACGGCCCGCTCTCCCTCAGCCGTACGTACGTAGACGGTGCCGTCGTCGTCTACCCGGCCCCACGGGTCGGTGCTCACCGTGTCCTCCCGCACTTTCATCAGCCTTTCGGGACTTACCGCCCCTTGTATGTATTACGTCAGCTCTAGCTGGACATTGTCACGTCTTTGATTTCGACGGTTTCCTTCGGTGCCCCGGTGCCGTCGGGGCCCGGGGTGATGACGCCCGCCTTGTTCACCTTGTCGAGGATCTCGAGACCCTTGGTGACCGTACCGAACGGTGTGTAGTCCGGGGTCAGCGGGGCGTCGCCGAACACGATGAAGAACTGGCTGCCGTTGGTGTCGGGACCGCTGTTGGCCATGGCCACGACGCCGCGGGTGTACTTGGCGCCCTCCAGGTTCTCGTTCACGAAACGGTAACCGGGACCGCCCTGGCCGTCGGTCTGGCTCTTGCCGTCGGCCTTGGCCAGCGGGTCGCCACACTGCAGCATCGGGAACTGGTCGGAACCCAGCCGGTGACACTTGGAACCGTCGAAGTACTTCTTCTGCGCCAGGAAGGCGAAGGAGTTGACCGTGCACGGGGTCTTGTCGGCCGACACCTTGATGACGATGTCGCCCTGGTTGGTCTTCAGGGTCATCTTCTTGGGGGTCAGATCGACCTTCTCCGGGGGCAGGCCCACGTTCTTGGCCGGGCCGCCACCGGGCTCCGCGGCGTACCCGCAGGTGCCGCTGGCCGGGTCGAAGGCCTTCGGCCCGCCCGCCGCCGACGCGCCCGGCGACGCGGCCGGGGAGGCGTTGTCCGACGGGGCCGGATCGGTGGTCGCGGTCGCCGTCGTGTCGGAGCCGCCGAACAGGGTCGTCGCGGCGATCACACCCGCCACGACGACCACACCGGCCACGGTGCTGCCGATGATCGCATTGCGCTTGGCCCTGGTCTCGCGTTCGACGCGTCGCTGCGTCTGCCGCTCGTAGTGCTCGCGCGCCAACTGCTTCTGACGCTCCTTGCCGCTCACCGCTTCGCCCTCCCGAGTGCCGAGTAGTACTTAATGAGGTGGGCGAATCGTATCGGCCAATGGGTAATGGTTCGCAGCCCGCCGACCCGCACCGGTACCCTTCGGTTACATTCCCATCCGCATTCTTGACGAGATCAGCTGAGGCAGATGCTCATCGCCGGCTTTCCCGCAGGGTCCTTCCAGACCAACTGCTACGTCGTCGCTCCCGCCGCGGGCGAGGAGTGCGTGGTCGTCGACCCCGGTCAGAACGCCGTCGGCGACCTCGACGACCTGCTGCGCGAGCACAGGCTCAAGCCGGTCGCGGTGCTGGTCACCCACGGGCACGTCGACCACATGTGGTCGGTCGCCCCGGTCTGCGGCGCGCGTGACGTTCCCGCGTGGATCCACCCGGAGGACCGCGGGCTGCTGTCCGATCCGGGCAGGGGGCTGTCGCTGTCGGCGAGGCAGCAGATGTTCGGCGGGCTCACCTTCACCGAGCCCGACGACGTGCGCGAGCTCGCCGACGGCGAGGTGCTGAGGCTGGCCGGTCTGGAGCTCACCGTCGACCACACCCCCGGCCATACCAGGGGGTCGGTGACGTTCAGGCTGCCCAGCACCGAGGAGATCCCGGACGTGCTGTTCTCGGGCGACCTGCTGTTCGCCGGCTCCATCGGCCGCACAGACCTTCCGGGCGGCGACTATCCGACCATCCTGCGCAGCCTGGCGGCCAAGTGCCTGCCGCTGCCGGAGGACACGGTGGTCCTGCCCGGCCACGGACCACAGACCACGATCGGTCACGAGCGTGCCACCAACCCGTACCTCGCGGAGGCGAAGGCGGCCGCGGGCGCGGAGCTCGCGGATCCCGCGGAGCCCGCGGGCGTACGGCACGACCGCGGCCCCGGCAGGGGACTCTAGACAATGACTTTGCAGGCGCCCAAGGGCACCTTCGACTGGCTTCCGCCGCGCTCTGAGCGGGCGCTCGCCGTGCGCGAGGCGCTCACCGCGCCCGCCCGCCGGGCGGGCTACGGCTACATCGAGACCCCGGTCTTCGAGGACACCGCGCTGTTCGTGCGCGGTGTCGGCGAGTCGACCGACATCGTCTCCAAGGAGATGTACACCTTCGAGGACAAGGGCGGGCGCTCCATCACGCTGCGCCCCGAGGGCACCGCGTCGGTGGTTCGGGCGGTCCTCCAGCACGGCCTGCACAACGGGCAGCTCCCGGTGAAGCTCTGGTACTCGGGCAGCCAGTTCCGCTACGAGCGGGCCCAGAGGGGCCGCTACCGCCACTTCTGGCAGGTCGGCGCCGAGGCGCTGGGCGCCGAGGACCCGGCGCTCGACGCCGAGCTGATCCTGCTGGCCGTCGACGGCTACGCCGCCCTGGGGCTCACCGGGGTCCGGCTGCTGGTCAACACGCTGGGCGACAAGGTGTGCCGCCCCGTCTACCGGGCCGCGCTCCAGGACTTCCTGCGCGGCCTCGACCTCGACGAGGCCACCCGCGCCCGAATCGAGATCAATCCGTTGCGCGTGCTCGACGACAAGCGCCCCGAGGTGCAGGAGCGGCTGGCCGGGGCGCCGCTCGTCGTCGACCACCTGTGTGAGGCGTGCAAGACCTACCACGAGGAGGTCCGCGCGCTGCTGACCGCCTCCGGCGCGGCCTACACCGACGATCCCCGGCTGGTCCGCGGCCTCGACTACTACACGCGCACCACGTTCGAGTTCGTCCACGACGGGCTCGGCTCGCAGTCCGCGGTGGGGGGCGGGGGCCGCTACGACGGGCTGAGCGAGATGCTCGGCGGACCCCCGCTGCCCAGCGTCGGCTGGGCGCTCGGCGTCGACCGTACGGTCCTGGCGATGGAGGCCGAGGGCCTGTTCGGGGACGAGAGCGCCGAGGCGCGCGTGCAGGTGTACGGTGTGCCGCTGGGCGAGGAGGCGCGCCGCCGGATGTTCTCGCTCGTCACCGAGCTGCGCCGGGCGGGCCTGGCCGCCGACATGTCGTTCGGCGGCAAGGGCGTCAAGGGCGCCATGAAGGGCGCCGACCGCTCCGGGGCCCGTTACGCGGTGATCCTCGGCGAGCGGGACATCGCCGCCGGGGCCGCCCAGGTCAAGGACCTGGTCAGCGGGGACCAGAGCGCCGTACCGCTCGCTGAGATCGTCACGATGCTGAAGGAGAGACTGGACAAATGATCCGCACGCACGAAGCGGGATCACTGCGCGAGGAGCACGCCGGGCAGCGGGTGACGCTCGCCGGGTGGGTGGCGCGACGCCGCGACCACGGCGGCGTGGTCTTCATCGACCTGCGTGACGCCTCGGGCTCGGCCCAGGTGGTCTTCCGCGAGGAGGACGACGCCCACGGCCTGCGCGCCGAATACTGCGTCAAGGTCGTCGGAGAGGTGCGGGTCCGCCCCGAGGGCAACGAGAACCCCGAGCTGCCGACCGGCGCGATCGAGGTCGTCGCCTCCGAGGTCGAGGTGCTCAGCGAGTCCGCGCCGCTGCCGTTCCCCATCGAGGGCACCGCGGGCATCTCGGAGGAGGCGCGGCTGAAGTACCGCTACCTCGACATCCGCCGCCAGCAGGTCGCGCAGGCCATGCGCATCCGCTCCCGGGCCACCTACCTCGCCCACGAGGTGATGAACGAGCAGGGGTTCACCTACGTCGAGACCCCGACGCTGACCCGCTCGACCCCTGAGGGCGCCCGCGACTTCCTGGTCCCGGTCCGGCTCCAGCCGGGCAGCTGGTACGCCCTGCCCCAGTCGCCCCAGCTGTTCAAGCAGCTTCTCCAGGTCGCCGGGCTCGAGCGCTACTACCAGCTCGCCAAGTGCTACCGCGACGAGGACCTGCGCGCCGACCGGCAGCCGGAGTTCACCCAGATCGACGTCGAGATGTCCTTCGTGGACCAGGACGACGTCATCGCCCTGGGCGAGAGGCTCGTCGGCCGCGTCTGGAAGGAGACGGTCGGCTACGACCTGCCGGTGCCGCTGCCCCGGATGACCTACCGGGAGGCCATGGCGCGCTACGGCTCCGACAAGCCGGACCTGCGCTTCGGCCAGGAGCTCGTCGAGATGACGGAGTTCTTCGCCGGTACCACCTTCCGCGTGTTCCAGGCGCCGTACGTGGGCGCCGTGGTCATGCCGGGCGGCGCCTCGCAGACCCGCAAGGAGCTGGACGCCTGGCAGGAGTGGGCCAAGTCGCGCGGGGCCAGGGGCCTGGCGTACGTGCTGGTGGGCGAGGACGGCACGCTCGGCGGGCCGGTCGCCAAGAACCTGTCGGAGACCGAGGCGGGCGGCCTGGCCGCCAAGGTGGGCGCGGCCCCCGGTGACGCGATCTTCTTCGCGGCCGGGGCGGCCTCCGCCTCCCGCGACCTGCTCGGCGCGGCCCGCCTGGAGATCGGCCGTCGCTGCGGCCTGATCGACGAGTCGGCCTGGAACTTCCTGTGGATCGTCGACGCCCCGATGTTCGAGGAGGACGGCGAGGGCGGCTGGACCGCGGTCCACCACCCCTTCACCGGTCCCAAGCCCGAGTGGGCCGACACCTTCCAGGACCACCCCGGCGAGGCCCTGGCCTACGCCTACGACATGGTCTGCAACGGCATGGAGATCGGCGGCGGCTCGATCCGTATCCACCGGGCCGAGATGCAGCAGCGCGTCTTCGACGTGCTGGGCATCTCCAAGGAGGACGCGGAGAGCAAGTTCGGCTTCCTGCTGGAGGCGTTCAAGTACGGCCCGCCGCCGCACGGAGGCATCGCCTACGGCTGGGACCGGATCTGCATGCTCCTGGCGGGCACCGACTCCATCCGCGACGTCATCGCCTTCCCGAAGACGGCCTCCGGGTTCGACCCGCTGACCGGCGCGCCCACCCCGATCACGGTGGAGCAGCGCAAGGAGGCGGGCGTCGACGGCAGGCCCAAGGCCGACGCCTGATCCGATGATCCGCCGCCCGCCCCGGGCGTGAACAGAGGGCCCCCGGACGTGTTCCGGGGGCCCTCTGTTCACGCCCGGGGTGAAACGGGCCGCGGTGACCTTCCCCGCGCGCCTCACGAGCCTCCTGCGCGACCGCCGGGGCCGTCCGGTCCTTCGGGGGCCGGAAACGCCCGCGGGCCGCGTACGGCCGGGCTGGGGTCTGTACGGGCCGTTTGCCCAGGGCTGAGGGTGAGGGAGGGCCCGCGTACGGCCGTGCGGGGGTTTGTTCGGGGCGGAGGCGAGGGGGTGCTCGCGTACGGCCGTTCCGGGGTCTGTGCGGGCCGTTTGTGCGGGCCGTTCGCCCGGGACGGAGACGAGGGGAGTGCCCGCGTACGGCCGTGCCGGGGACGCGAGAACGCCCCGGCGGTCGTCGTCCGACCGCCGGGGCGTCCTGTGGCGGCGAGCTCGCCGCGGGTCCGCTAGGAGAGCTGCACGCTCTTGATGACCACCGGGATCTTGGGGGCGTTGGAACCGCCGTCGCCGGTGATGTCGTCGGGGTTCTCGATCCACCCGCCCTTGGAGATCTCGTCGAGGATCTCCAGGCCCTGGGTGACGACACCGAAGGGGGTGTAGGCCTTCTCCACCTGCTCGGTCTCGTTGCCCAGCGAGATCCAGAACTGGCTGCCGTTCTGGTTGACGGCGTCGGCCGCCTGGGCCACCGCGACCGTTCCCCTGAGGTAGGAAGCCCCTTCGAGGTTCTCGTTGTCGTAGACGTAACCCGAGCTGCCCTGGCCGTCGGTGGGGTTCTTCCCGTCGGCCTTGGCCTGCGGGTCGCCGCACTGCAGCAGGCTCAGGCCGGAGTTCTCCGGGGTGGCCAGGCGGTGGCACTTGGTGTTGTCGAAGAAGTGCTTCTTGGCCAGGAAGGCGAAGGAGTTGACCGTGCAGGGGGCCTGCCCGGTCGCCAGGTCGATCACGACGTCGCCGTGGTTGGTGGCGATCGTCATGGTCTTCAGCTTCAGGTTGGGCTTGCTCGGCGGCATGCCCACGGCCTTCGCCGGGCTGCCGCTGGTGTCCTTGCGGTAGGAACACTTCGTGCCGGCCGGGGCGGTGACGACCGGCCCGGGCGTCGCGACGGAGGTGTTCGAAGGCGAGGGAGTCGGCGAACCGGTGGCGGCGGCGTTGACCTTCGGGTCCTCACCGTCGTTTCCCAGGAGGGTCACCCCGGCGAACAGTCCTCCCGCGACGACGACCACCGCGGCGACCGCTCCGATGACGACGTTGCGCTTCGACGTGGTGGTCGTCTGCGCAGCACGCTTCGCCTGCCGCTCCTTGTGTTCCCGAGCCAGCTGGCTCTGGCGGTCCTCGGCGCTCACCGCTATGTCCTCCAAAATCGCTGATCCATTGTTCAAGGGCTGGCGAAAAGAGTACCGGCCCCAACATGTGCTGGACGTAAGTGGCGGAATTCATCAGATGGGGACAGAGGGGAAGACGATGTCTCTTCACACTCCCCATAACCCGCCCATGGTGGGATCCGTACTTGCTGATGATGAACCACGCACCACCGGAGCGCCCCCATGTTCGACGAGATCCTCGGCCTGCCCCTCCATCCCCTGGTCGTTCACGCGGCCGTGGTTCTGACGCCGCTCCTCGCGGTGCTCGCCGTCGCGTACGCGCTGGCGCCCCGCACGCGGCCCGCGCTCACCTGGGCGGTGGTCGGGCTCGCCCCCGTCGTGCCGGTGAGCGTCTTCGTGGCGCGGCAGAGCGGGGAGGCGCTGGAGGAGGGCCGCTTCGCCTCCGCCAGCGGGGAACTCGGCGAGCTTATCGCCGAGCACGCGGGCTTCGGCACCCCGCTGATGCTCGTCACCCTCGCCCTCGGCGTGGTCTCGCTGGCCCTCGTCCACGTCACGCGCGGCGACGGGTTCGGCCGCCCGGCCGAGCTGGCGGTCACGGTGCTGACCGTGGTCCTGGCCGCCGTGGCGCTCTACTACGTGGTACGGGCCGGGCACAGCGGGGCCACCGCGGTCTGGAGCTGAGCCCGGCGGGGGCCCGGCCGGACAGCGGTACTGTCTCAGGCGTGGACAGCCTGTTCGACGCGGCGGCCGAGGAGGCCCATCGCGGCCAGGAGCCCCTGGCGGTGCGGATGCGCCCCCGGGGACTGGACGAGGTGATCGGCCAGCGGCACCTGCTGGGCCCCGGCACGCCCCTGCGCCGCCTCGTCGAGGCCGAGGCGCCCATGTCGCTGTTCCTCTGGGGCCCTCCGGGGACCGGCAAGACCACCCTCGCCTACGTGGTGGCGGGGGTCACCAAGCGCCGTTTCGTGGAGGTCTCCGCGGTGTCGGCGGGCGTCAAGGAGGTCCGCGCGGCCATCGAGCAGGCCCGGCGAGAGCTGGGCATGTCCGGCCGCCAGACCGTCCTGTTCGTCGACGAGGTGCACCGCTTCAACAAGGCGCAGCAGGACGCCCTGCTGCCCGCGGTGGAGAACCGCTGGGTCACCTTCATCGGCGCCACCACCGAGAACCCCTTCTTCTCCGTCATCTCGCCCCTGCTGTCGCGCTCGCTGCTGCTGACCCTGGAGTCGCTGTCGGAGGACGACATCCGGGTGGTGCTGGAGCGCGCCGTCACCGACCCGCGCGGCCTGGACGGGAAGGTGAGCCTGGCGCCCGAGGCCGCCGAGCACCTGGTGCGGCTGGCCGGTGGTGACGCCCGCAGGTCGCTCACCTACCTGGAGGCCGCCGCGCTGATCGCCGACGGCGAGGTCACCGTCGAGGTGGTGGAGCGGGCGGTGGACAAGGCGGCCGTGCGCTACGACCGCCAGGGCGACCAGCACTACGACGTGATCAGCGGGTTCATCAAGAGCATGCGGGGCTCCGACGCCGACGCCGCGCTGCACTACCTGGCCCGGATGATCGAGGCGGGGGAGGACCCCCGGTTCATCGCCCGCAGGATCGTCGTCTTCGCCTCGGAGGACGTGGGCATGGCCGACCCCACCTGCCTGCAGATCGCGGTGGCCGCCGCCCAGGCCGTGGAGTTCATCGGCCTGCCCGAGGGGCGGCTCAACCTGGCCCAGGCCGTCATCCACTGCGCGCTGGCCCCCAAGTCCAACGCGGTGATCAACGCCATCGGCGCGGCCGCCGAGGACGTACGGCGCGGCAACATCGGCCACGTCCCCAACCACCTGCGCGACGCCCACTACGCCGGGGCCAAGCAGCTCGGCCACGGCAAGGGCTACCGGTACCCCCACGAGTTCGAGCACGGCCTGGTGCGCCAGGAGTACGCCCCCGAGGAGCTCAGGGACCGGCGCTACTACCAGCCCACCCGCCACGGCGCCGAGGCGGGCTTCGCCGACCGCTGGTCCAGGATCCGCGCCTTCCTCCGCGGGGAGTAGTCCCCGCGGGGGCGCGCGGTAAGCGGGGATGAGTGGTATCGGGCACGATAGGGTTTTGCCAATCCGCCCGACCATGGCCGGGGTCACCTATGAACCTATGAGGGGAGCGGGTCCGCACATGCTTACCGCAGGAGAGGTCGCGGGGCTGATCGCCGCGATGGCCTGGGCGATCCTGGTCTCCTTCACGGCCGTCGTCATGGTCAGACTGGCCCGGCTGCTCACCGAGACCACCAAGATGGTCTCCCAGCTGGGCGACCGCGTCGTGCCGCTGCTGGAGGACGTCGCGGCCGCCGTCGGCGAGACCAACCGGCAGCTGGTCGCGATCGAGGCCATCACCAAGGACGTCAAGCAGGTCAGCGGGCATGTGGCCAGGGTCAGCGACGTCACCCAGAACCTGGTCACCGGGCCCATGATCAAGGTCGCGGCCCTCACCCACGGTGTCCGCAGGGCCCTGGGCTCCCGAGGGCGGGCCAGGCGCGCCGCGCCGGCGCTGGACAGGCGCACCCGATGATCCGCAGGCTGTTCTACATGGGCCTGGGCGCGTTCGGCGCGGTGTGGGCCATGCGTAGGCTTCAGGCACTGCACCCGAACCACCTGGCCAGAAGGGCCGTGCGCAACGCCGGTGGCGCCCTGGAACAGGCACGTGACCTGGCGGGGGAGGCCCTGCGGAGCGCGGCCGAGCGGGAAATCGAGTTGCGGTCCAGGTTCGGGCTCGACACCGTGGAAAACCCCTACCACCCCAACGTAAAGGATGGCCGCTGACATGGAGTCGGCAGAGATCGCCCGCCGCTTCCTGCGCTTCTTCGAGGAGCGAGGGCACACCGTCGTGCCCTCGGCCAGCCTCATCGCCGAGGATCCGACGCTGCTTCTGGTCAACGCGGGCATGGTCCCCTTCAAGCCCTTCTTCCTGGGCCAGCAGAAGCCGCCCTACAGGCGGGCGGCCAGCGCGCAGAAGGTCGTGCGGACCCTCGACATCGACGAGGTCGGCAAGACGACCAGGCACGCCAGCTTCTTCCAGATGCTCGGCAACTTCTCCTTCGGCGACTACTTCAAGGAGCAGGCGATCCCGTTCGCCTGGGAGCTGCTGACCAGGCCCGAGTCCGAGGGCGGGTTCGGCTTCCCCGAGGACCGCCTCTGGGCCACCGTCTACCTCGACGACGACGAGGCCGCCGACATCTGGCGCAGGGCCGGGGTGCCGCAGGAGCGCATCCAGCGCCGCGACCTGGCCGACAACTACTGGCACATGGGCGTGCCGGGCCCCGGCGGCCCGTGCAGCGAGATCTACTACGACCGCGGCCCCGAGTACGGGCGCGAGGGCGGCCCGGTCGTCGACGAGAACCGCTACCTGGAGGTGTGGAACAACGTCTTCATGCAGTACCAGCTCAGCGCGGTACGCAGCAAGATCGACTTCGACATCTCCGGTGAACTGCCCGCCAAGAGCGTCGACACGGGCATGGGCCTGGAGCGCATGGCGGCGATCCTGCAGGGCGTCGACAACATCTACGAGATCGACACCACGTACAAGATCCTCGACCGGGCCGCCGACCTCACCAAGACGCGCTACGGCCGCGACGACCGCGCCGACGTGTCGCTGCGGGTCGTCGCCGACCACGTCAGGACCGGCGTGATGCTCGTCGCCGACGGGGTGCTGCCCTCCAACGAGGGCCGGGGCTACGTGCTGCGCCGCATCCTGCGCCGCGCCATCCGCAACCTGCGCCTGCTCGGCGCGGGCGAGGAGCGCTACATGCACGAGCTCACCGCGGTGACCGTCGAGGTGATGGGCGAGCAGTACGCCGAGCTCAAGGCCGACGCCCCGCAGATCCACGGCGTCATCGATGCCGAGGAGGACTCCTTCCTGCGCACCCTCCGCACCGGCAGCGCGATCTTCGACGTGGCGGCCGAGGAGACCAAGCGCAAGGGGCGGGCCACGCTCGCCGCCGCTCAGGCCTTCCAGCTCCACGACACCTACGGCTTCCCGATCGACCTCACCCTGGAGATGGCCTCCGAGCAGGGGCTTCAGGTCGACGAGGAGGGCTTCCGCCGGTTGATGCAGGAGCAGAAGGACGCGGCCAAGGCCGACGCCGCCTCC
The DNA here is from genome assembly GCF_055690525.1 of Streptosporangium sp. H13245. Taxonomy (NCBI): domain Bacteria; kingdom Bacillati; phylum Actinomycetota; class Actinomycetes; order Streptosporangiales; family Streptosporangiaceae; genus Streptosporangium; species Streptosporangium sp. H13245. The sequence continues at coordinate 90,565 of NZ_JBSZKT010000020.1, forward strand.
AAGAAGACCGGCAACGCCGACATCTCGATCTTCGGCACGCTCCTGGAGAAGACCGGCAGGGTCGAGTTCCTCGGCTACGACCACGTGACGGCCGAGGCCGAGGTCGTCGGCCTCCTCGTCGACGGCGCCTCCGTCCCTGCCGCGGGCGCGGGCACGCCGGTCGAGGTCGTGCTGGGCCGCACCCCCTTCTACGCCGAGGGCGGCGGCCAGCTGTCCGACCAGGGCGTCATCCGCACCGGCGGGGCCGAGGTGGAGATCGTGGACGTGCAGTCCCCGGTCTCCGGCGTCGTCGTGCACCGGGGCAAGGTCCGCTCCGGAGAGATCCGGGTGGGCGACCAGGCCCAGGCGGAGATCGACGTCGAGCGGCGCCGGGCCATCTCCCGCAGCCACACCGCCACCCACCTGGTGCACCGGGGCTTCCGCAACGCGCTGGGCGAGACCGCGGCGCAGGCCGGTTCGGAGAACTCCCCGGGCCGCTTCCGCTTCGACTTCACCGCCGCGGGCGCCGTGCCGCCCAGCGTGCTGCGCGACGTCGAGGACGAGGTCAACGCGGTCCTCATCAACGACCTGCGGGTCAACGCCTTCCACACCTCCCAGGCGGAGGCCCGCGCGATGGGCGCGCTCGCCCTGTTCGGCGAGAAGTACGGCGACACCGTCCGCATCGTCGAGGTCGGCGAATACTCCCGCGAGCTCTGCGGCGGCACCCACGTCGCCAGCTCCGGGCAGCTGGGCCTGGTCAAGGTGCTGGGCGAGGCCTCGATCGGCGCGGGCGTGCGCCGGGTGGAGGCCCTGGTCGGTCTCGACGCGTTCCGCTTCCTGGCCAGGGAGAGCGTGCTCGTCGCCCAGCTGTCGGAGCAGCTCAAGGCCCGCAGGGAGGAGCTGCCCGAGCGCGTCGAGGGCATCGTCACCCGGCTGCGCGCCGCGGAGAAGGAGCTGGGCGCGCTGCGTTCGGCCCAGGTGCTCGCCGGTGCGGGGCAGATGGCGGAAGGCGCCGTCGACCTGCACGGAGTGTCCGTCGTGACGCACCGCGCGCCTGATGGCACCTCCCCCGACGACCTGCGTAAGCTCGCGCTTGACGTGCGCGGCCGGTTCCCGGGCGATCGCGCCGCGGTGGTCGTCGTCGCCGGTGTCCCCGGTGACCGGCCGGTCGTGGTGGCCGCGGTCAACGAGGCGGGGCGCGGCCGGGGCCTGAAGGCGGGCCGCCTGGTCGGCGTCGCCGCGAAGGCACTCGGAGGTGGCGGTGGCGGCAAGGACGACGTCGCTCAGGGAGGCGGTGTGCGTCCCGAGGCGATCGGCGAGGCGCTCGCCGCCGTCGAGCAGGCGATCGCGCAGACGCTCACCTGACGGAAGACGACGTCCTCGCGCCGTGTCCGGCACCGGGGTGGAGACGGGAACGATGAGAAACGGCATTCGGCTGGGCGTCGACGTCGGCTCGGTCCGCATCGGCGTGGCACGCAGCGACCCCTCGGGGTTGCTGGCCACGCCGGTGGAGACCGTCCGGCGCGGGAAGGGCGACCTCGACCGGCTCGCGGAGATCGCGGCCGAGTACGAGATCGTCGAGGTGGTGGTCGGCCTGCCGACCTCGCTCTCCGGACGCGAGGGGCAGGCGGCGGAGGCCGCACGCGACTTCGCGAACCGGATCTCGCTGCGGCTGGCGCCCGTCCCGGTGCGGCTGTTTGACGAGCGGCTGACCACCGTCACCGCCCAGCAGGGCCTGCGGGCCAGCGGGGTGAAGGCGAAGAACCAGCGCGGTGTGGTGGACCAGGCGGCCGCCATCGTGCTGCTCCAGGCCGCGCTGGACGCCGAACGCGCCACCGGCAGGCCCCCCGGCGTCCCCGCCGGGCCTCCCCCGGGCGAGGGGCCGGGCGGCGGGATCGTTCGGTGAGCCGTCTGCGGCCGTTATGGCTGCTGGTGGCCGGGACGTCCGTGCTCGCCGTCGCCACGGGGACGGCCGGGTTCGTGGTGGTCCGCTCCTATCTCGTGCCCGCCGACTTCGAGGGGCCGGGCTCGGGAGCGGTCGTCGTCGAGATTCCCCGGGGGGCGAGCGCCGCCCGGATCGGGCTGGTGCTGGCCGACGCCGGGGTGGTGGCCAGTGCCGGGGCGTTCGTCGCGGCGGCGAAGGAGCAGGCCAGGACGGGCAGCCTGCGTCCCGGCCGCTTCAGGCTCCGCAGGGGCATGGACGCCCTGTCGGCGCTCGGCATGCTGGTGGCGCCCGGGTCGCGGGTGGTCCGTACGGTCACCGTTCCCGAGGGGCTCCGCCTGCCCGAGCTGCTCGACCGGCTCGCCGAGGAGAGCGGCATGCGCCGGGCCGACCTGGCCAGGGCCGTGGCCGACGGGCGGGCGCTGGGCCTGCCCCGGTACGCCGGGAGTGCCGAGGGCTTCCTGTTCCCCGCCACCTACGAGATCGAGCCCGCCGCGACCGCTCAGGGCGTGCTCGCCGCGATGGTGGAACGTTACAAACAGGTGGCCGCCCAGCTAAGACTGAGGGAACGCGCGGCGAAGAAAGGGTTGTCGCCCTTGGAGGCCGTCACGGTGGCGAGCATCGTCCAGGCGGAGGGCGGACGGGATCCGGACTACCCGAAGATCGCTAGAGTGATCTACAACCGGATCAGGGCCCGGACACCGCTCCAGCTGGACACCACGGTGCTCTACGCGCAGAGGCGCAGGACCCTGGAGGTTTCGGTGCGGGACACCGAGGTGAGGTCTCCCTACAACACCTATCTCAAACCCGGCCTGCCACCAGGACCCATCGCGAACCCCGGGGAGAAGGCATTGATCGCGGCACTCCAGCCAGATCAAGGTGATTGGTTCTGGTTTGTTACTACCAATCCGGAGCATAGAATCACGAAATTCACTGACAAAGAGAGTGAGTTTGTGAGATACCGGGAAGAGCTGAACAAACACCTCGGGAAGCGTTGATGCCCGGCGGAATACCCCCCGTTCCGCCGCAGGCGGCGACCCGCACCCGCGGCCCAGACGACGGCTCCCGGAACACCGGGACGTCTGGCCGGGTGCCCTCCTTCGGTTCGGCACACCCGCTTGACGCCAGGCCGTCTCTAGCGGGAGATTGGCCAGCGACGCTATGAACGATCTCGATATGGACTTCCTGGTCGGTTCCGACGACGAAGGTCGGTCGCGCCGAGGATCCAACACGTCCCCAGGCCGCGACTCCGGCGGACGGCGCGGCCGCCGCAGGAAGCGCCGCCGCAACCGGGGCGGCTTCGTCGCCCCCATGCTCGCGATCATCATCCTGCTCGGCGGCATCGGCGCCGCCGGCTTCTACGGCTACACCTGGGTCCGCGACGTGATGACCCCCGACGACTACACCGGCCGGGGGTCCGGCGAGGTCGTCGTGGAGATCAAGGACGGCCAGAGCGCCTCCGACATCGCGCAGACCCTGCAGGAGCAGGACGTGGTGAAGAGCGTCAAGGCCTTCGTCAACGCCGTCGGCGCGGCGGGCAAGAGCGCCTCCCTGCAGCCGGGCGAGTACACCATGCGCAAGCAGATGGCGGCCGCGGAGGCCGTCAAGCTCCTCGACCCGGAGAAGCGGCTGCGGGAGAAGGTCACCCTCAAGGAGGGGCTGCGCCTGGTCGACACCCTCAAGCAGCTCTCCAAGGAGACGGGCAAGCCGCTGCGGGAGTTCCAGCAGGCCGCCAGGAACGTCCGCGAGCTCGGCCTGCCCCCGTACGCCAGGGGCAAGCTGGAGGGCTACGCCTTCCCGGCCACCTACGAGATCACGCCCAGGATGACGGCCTCGGAGATCCTCACCAAGATGGTCGACCGCTTCAACCAGACGGCCGACAAGGACGACCTCCAGGGCAAGTCGAAGGCCCTCGGGCACACGCCGCACGAGATCATGACGATCGCCAGCATCGTCCAGGCCGAGTCGGGCACCAAGGAGGACATGGGCAAGGTGGCCCGCGTCATCTACAACCGGCTCGACCGCGACCCGCCTCTCGAACTGGCGATGGACAGCACGGTGATGTACGCGTTGAACAAGTACGGCATCGAGGCCTCCCACAAGGACCTGGAGAGCAAGTCGCCCTACAACACCTACGAGCACACCGGCCTGCCCCCCGGCCCGATCGCCAACCCGGGCGACGACGCCATCCAGGCGGCGCTCAACCCCACCAAGGGCGACTGGCTCTTCTTCGTGACCACCTGCCCGGCGAAGCGCCTCACCAAGTTCGCCACGCTGGAGTCCGACTTCGCCGCGCTCAAGCAGGAGTACGAGAGGAACAAGGTGAACGGGTGCTGAGGGCGGCGGTCCTGGGCTCGCCGATCGTCCACTCGCTCTCCCCGCACCTGCACCGCGCCGCCCACCAGGGCATGGGACTGCTCGACTGGCGCTACGAGGCGATCGAGTGCGACGAGGCCGCTCTCCCCGGCCTCCTCGCCGGGCTGGACGGCGACTGGGCGGGGCTCTCGCTCACGATGCCGCTCAAGCGGGCCGTGCTGCCGCTGCTCGACACCGTCTCCGAGCTCGCGGTCCAGGTGGGCGGGGCCAACACGGTGATCCTGCGCGACGGCGCCCGGCACGGGCACAACACCGACGTGTACGGCATCGTCCAGGCGCTCGCCGAGGCGGGCGTGGCCCCGCCCCGGGCGGCGACCGTCCTCGGCGGCGGCGCGACGGCGGCCTCCGCGCTGGCCGCCCTGCGCGAGCTGGGCCTCGGCGAGGCGATCCTCGTGGTCCGCGACCCCGCCAGGGCGGGGGAGACCGTGGAGGTCGCCGAGCGGCTGGGCATGGACCTGTCGGTGCGGACCCTCGACAAGGTCGACACCGCGCTGGAGGTCGACCTGGTCGTCTCGACCCTGCCCTCCGGCGCGGCCGACGGCCTCGCCGGGACGCTGGCGGGCGTGCCCGCCCTCTTCGACGTGGTCTACGCGCCCTGGCCCACCCGGCTCGCCGCGGCCGTGGCCGGGCGGGGCGGGATCGTCGTCGGCGGCTTCCCGATGCTCCTGCACCAGGCGGTCCGGCAGGTCGAGATGATGACCGGCCGCGCGGACGTGCCGGTGGAGGCGATGCGCGAGGCGGGAAAGGCCGAGATCGTCAGGCGTGCCGCCCCGGCGGGATGATTCTGCGTGAGCGGGCTGTTGTGGTAGAGTAACGACTCGATCGGTCCGGCGTGCCTGCTGGACGCGCAAGCGGAGGTCGTCCTCCCACCTCGTCGGCCGCAAGGCTGACAGGTCAGGATCACAACCGGGGTGAACCCCCGGGGAGCTTACGGCGTGAAGCCTTCGAGTTCATGTGGCCCCGCATGCGTGACGTGCGGGGCATCTTGCGTTCGAGCGCCCTCAACAGGGTGTGCGTTCTACGACCTCCCGGCACGATCGAGCATGTTGCGGCCCCCTCCCGGATGGCCGCGGATCGCAACCTAGGAGGCCCCATCAGCGCCGAGCCCCGCATCAATGACCGCATTCGCGTGCCCGAGGTCCGCCTCGTCGGCCCGAACGGCGAGCAGGTGGGCATCGTCTCCATCGGCGATGCCTTGAAGCTGGCTCAAGAGTCCGATCTCGACCTGGTCGAGGTCGCGGCGACGGCCCGCCCGCCCGTGTGCAAGCTCATGGACTACGGCAAGTTCAAGTACGAGTCCGCGATGAAGGCACGTGAGGCGCGCCGTAACCAGGCGTACACCATCATCAAGGAGATCAAGCTTCGGCCGAAGATCGACCCGCACGACTACGAGACCAAGAAGGGTCACGTGGTGCGGTTCCTCAAGGCCGGCGACAAGGTCAAGGTCACCATCATGTTCCGCGGGCGGGAGCAGTCCCGTCCCGAGCTGGGCTTCCGGCTCCTGCAGCGGCTGGCGGAGGACGTGACGGAGCTCGGCTTCGTCGAGTCCCAGCCCAAGCAGGACGGTCGAAACATGATCATGGTGATCGGCCCGCACAAGAAGAAGGCCGAGGCCAAGGCAGAGAAGGCCGCGGCCAAGGCACGGCATGACGAGAACCCTTCGGGTGACGGGTCACCGGCCACCGACGAGACGCGCGTCAACGACGAGGTGTCCGTCAGCGGAGCGGTGGCGGCTCCGCAGGAGTAACTCGCATAGCCTGGATCGTCAGGTAGTCGCGAGATCAGTCCGAGACCGGGTCCGGTCTCGTAGTCAGGCACGCCCTTGACTTGGGTTACCGGCCCGGGACATCGGCACGATCGAGGGAGAGACGGCTGAGATGCCGAAGATGAAGACGCACAGCGGTGCGAAGAAGCGGTTCAGGCTCACGGGTTCCGGCAAGCTTGTGCGCCGTCGCGCCAACCGTGCGCACTACAACGAGCACAAGCCGTCCACCTTGACGCGTCGTCTCAAGCCCGAGGTCGTGCTCTCCGACGCCGACTCCAAGAAGATCAAGAAGCTGCTCGCTAAGTAACCGCCCCCGGGGAGATAGATACACATGGCACGCGTGAAGCGGGCGATCAACGCCAAGAAGAAGCGCAAGGTCGTTCTCGAGCGGGCGAAGGGCTACCGGGGTCAGCGATCCAGGCTGTACCGCAAGGCCAAGGAGCAGATGCTCCACTCGATGACGTACGCCTACCGCGACCGCAAGGACCGCAAGGGCACCTTCCGTCGTCTCTGGATCCAGCGCATCAACGCCGCTGCCCGCCAGAACGGCATCACCTACAACAGGCTCATCCAGGGTCTGCGGCTCGCCTCCATCGAGGTCGACCGTAAGATCCTCGCCGACCTCGCGGTCAACGACGCCGCCACGTTCGCGACGCTGGTGGAGGCCGCCAAGAAGGCGCTTCCGGCCGACGTGAACGCGCCGGTCGCCGGCTGAGCGAGGCACTGACGACCATGCGGCCCGCAGCGATGACGCTGCGGGCCGCATTCGCATTCTTGGGGGACGGGCATGGCCGGGTCTGAGCTGACCAACATCAAGTCACCGCGGGTCAAGGCCGCGCGGAGACTGACGAAACGGGCCTTCAGGGACCGCGACCGTTCCTTCCTGGCGGAGGGGCCGCAGGCGGTCCGCGAGGCGCTGGCGCTGGATGGGGTCGTGGTGGAGCTGTTCGCCACGGCCGAGGCCGAGCTGCGTCACGCCGACGTCGTCACCGCCGCCACCGCCGCCGGGGTGCCCCTGCACCGGGCCAGCGGCGAGGTGATGGCCGAGCTGGCCCAGACCGTCACCCCCCAGGGGCTGCTGGCCGTGTGCCGCTTCGTGCACGTGCCCCTGGACGCCTCCGTCGTCCCCGGCTCCACGCTGGTGGCGGTGCTGGCCCACGTCCGCGACCCCGGCAACGCGGGCACCGTGCTGCGTACGGCCGACGCCGCGGGAGCCGACTCCGTCGTCTTCACCGACGCCTCGGTCGACCCCTACAACGGCAAGTGCGTGCGGGCCAGCGCCGGCAGCCTGTTCCACCTCCCGGTCACCACGGGCGTCCCGGTGGCGCGGGCCGTGGATCACCTGAAGGGGGCCGGGCTGCGGGTGCTCGCCGCCGACGGGGCGGGCAAGCAGACCCTGGACGACGTGGACCTGTCCGGCCCGACGGCCTGGATCTTCGGCAACGAGGCGTGGGGGCTTCCGGAGGAGATCCTGAAGCTGGCCGACGAGGTCGTCCGGGTCCCCATCTACGGACGGGCCGAGAGCCTGAACCTCGCGACCGCCGCAGCGGTCTGTCTGTACGCATCTGCCCGATCTCAGCGCACCGATCCCAGCCCCAGGTGAGGCACCCTGGCCGGCGAGGCTGCCGTACGGTGTGGGAAACCCGCTATTGTCGGCCATGTAGCGTCGAGGAGGCGGGGTCGTGCACGGCGAACACACCGGCGAGCGGAGCACCGATGCCGCTTCTGTGATCGACGTCGACGAGCTTCCCGACGGTCTCGTGGTGACCGGCGGTGACGGCCACGTGCTGACCGTCAACCGGGCCGCGGCCAGGCTGACCGGCGTCACCCGCGAGCGGGCCGTGGGACGGCACCTGCGCGACGTGTTCTCCTTCCGTGACCACGACGGGCGCGACTGGTGGAAGTGGCTCGACACCTACGGCGGCCTGTCCAGCCGCGCCCGCCAGCCCGAGCTGCCGCTGCGCACCCCCGGCGGCCAGGAGCTGCTGGTGGCCGCCCGGCTGGTGCGCGAGCCCCGGCGCGGGGGAGAGGTCGTCCGGGTGGTCATCACGCTGCGTGACGCCGGGGCCCGCGCCCGCCTGGAGCGCAGCCGCGCCGACCTGGTCTCCACCGTCGCCCACGAGCTCCGCTCCCCGCTGACCAGCGTCAAGGGGTTCACCGCGACCCTGCTGGCCAAGTGGACCCGCTTCACCGACGACCAGAAGCTCGTCATGCTGGAGACCGTCAACGCCGACGCCGACCGGGTGACCCGGCTGATCACCGAGCTGCTCGACGTCTCGCGCATCGAGTCGGGACGGCTGGAGATCCACCGCCAGGTGGTCGACGTCCCGGCCAGGATCTCCAGGATCATCGCGGGCCGGGTGGCGGCGGGCGAGCCGGAGGACCGCTTCGTGCTCCAGGTGCGCGGCGAGCTGCCCGAGACCTGGCTCGACCAGGACAAGATCGACCAGGTGCTCGCCAACCTGATGGAAAACGCGGTGCGTCACGGGCGCGGTACGGTGACAATAGTCGTCGAGCCGAGCGAATGGGGAGTCGCCGTGTCCGTCCGCGACCAGGGGGAGGGCATCCCGCCCGAGCTGGTCACGCGCGTGTTCCGGCAGTTCTGGCGGGGTAACGCCCGCCGCCGTGGCGGCACCGGGCTCGGCCTGTTCATCGTCAAGGGGCTGATCGAGGCGCACGGCGGCACCATCTCCGTGCAGCGCGGGCCCGAGGGCGGCGCCGAGTTTCGATTTATGGTGCCCACCGGCACCCCCGACTTCGCCTGATCGCGAATGTCGGCCCGGTGGGCTTACCCGACTAGACTCATGGCCGCTCAAGCCCTGGATTCGGAGCTCTCTCTTGTCAAACTACGACCCGGTCGAGGTGACCCCGCTGCACGCCGACGAGATGGCGCGCATGCAGGCCGACGCGCTCGACGCCGTCAAGGCGGCGCGCGACCTCGAAGAACTCAAGCAGGTGCGCCTCGCGCACGCCGGTGACCGCTCACCGATCGCCCTGGCCAACCGCGAGATCGGCGCCCTGCCCCCGGCGGCCCGCTCCGAGGCGGGCAAGCGCATCGGCGGCGCCCGCAAGGCGGTCGCCGAGGCCCTCGCCGAGCGGCAGGCACAGCTGGAGGCGGAGCGCGACGAGCGGGTCCTCGTCGAGGAGACCGTCGACGTCACGCTGCCCTCCGCCCGCACCTCCCGTGGTGCCAGGCACCCGCTGACCACCCTTCAGGAGCGCATCGCCGACGCCTTCGTCGCGATGGGCTACGAGGTGGCGGAGGGCCCCGAGCTGGAGGGGGAGTGGTTCAACTTCGACGCGCTGAACATCTCCGCCGACCACCCGGCGCGCTCGGAGCACGACACCTTCTTCGTGGAGTCCGTCGACTCCGGCAAGGTGCTGCGCACCCAGACCTCTCCCGTCCAGATCCGGGCGCTGCTCGGCAGGGAGCTCCCGGTCTACGTGATCTCGCCGGGCAAGGTGTTCCGCACCGACGAGCTCGACGCCACCCACACCCCCGTCTTCCACCAGGTCGAGGGGCTGGCGATCGACGAGGGCCTGACTATGGCCCACCTCAAGGGCACCCTCGACCGGTTCGCCGAGGTCATGTTCGGCGAGGGCATCACCACCCGGTTCCGGCCCAACTACTTCCCGTTCACCGAGCCCTCCGCCGAGATGGACCTGAAGTGCTTCGTCTGCCGAGGCGCCTCCGCGGTGCCCGGCAACCCGCCCTGCCGTACCTGTAAGTCGGAGGGCTGGATCGAGTGGGGCGGCTGCGGCATGGTCAACCCGAGGGTGCTCATCGCCTGCGGCGTCGACCCCGCCCGCTACAGCGGCTTCGCCTTCGGCATGGGCGTCGAGCGCACCCTGATGTTCCGCCACAACGCCGAGGACATGCGCGACATGGTCGAGGGAGACGCCCGCTTCACCCTTCCCTTCGGAATGGAGGTCTGATGAAGGTCCCGCTTTCATGGCTGCGGGAGTACGTCGATCTCCCCGCCGTCACGGCGCACGAGATCGCCGAGAAGCTCACCGCCGCCGGGCTCAAGCTTGAGTCCGTCATCTCCTACGGCCACGACATCAAGAACGTCGTCGTGGGCGAGGTGATCTCCATCGAGACGCTGGAGGGCTTCAAGAAGCCCATCCGCCACTGCCAGGTCGAGGTGGGGGAGGCCGCGCCGCGCGAGATCGTCTGCGGCGCGACCAACTTCGAGGCCGGTGACCGCGTCCCGGTCGCGCTGCCCGGGGCCGTGCTGCCCGGCGGGTTCGAGATCGCCTCGCGCAAGACCTACGGGCGCCTGTCCGACGGCATGATCTGCTCGGAGGCGGAGCTCGGCGTGGCCGACTCCTCGCCCGGCATCCTCGTGCTGCCCGGCGGCACCCCGATCGGCGCGGACGTGGTCGAGCTGCTCGGCCTGCGTGACGACGTGATCGAGCTGGAGATCACCCCCGACATCGGCTACGCCCTCTCCATCCGGGGCGTGGCCCGCGAGGCCGCCACCGCCTTCGACTCGGCGTTCATCGACCCCGCCGACGTCTCGCCGCCCGACGCGCCGGGCCCGGCCTACCCGGCCTCGATCGCCGACCCGTCGGCCTGCGACCGCTTCGTGCTCCGTGAGATCCGCGGGTTCGACCCGTCGGCGCCGAGCCCGATGTGGATGCGCGCCCGGCTCTCCCGCGCCGGTATGCGCCCGGTCTCGCTGGCCGTCGACGTCACCAACTACGTCATGCTGGAGCTCGGCCAGCCGCTGCACGCCTTCGACGCGGCCAGGCTGACCGGCGAGATCGTGGTGCGCAGGGCCGAGCCGGGTGAGACGCTGGAGACGCTCGACCACGTGGTCCGCAAGCTTCACCCGGACGACATCCTGATCACCGACGGGTCGGGCGCGATCTCGATGGCTGGCACCATGGGCGGCCTGCACACCGAGATCTCCGAGGCCTCCACCGACATCGTGATCGAGGCGGCCCACTTCTCCGCCAGCGGCACCGCGCGCATGTCGCGACGGCACAACCTGGTCAGCGAGGCCTCCAAGCGCTTCGAGCGGGGCGTCGACAGGGAGCTCCCGCTGTACGCCTCCTGGCGCGCGGCCCGGCTGCTGGCCGAGCTCGGCGGCGGCACGATCCAGCCGGGCGTCACCCACGCCGAGGTGGGGGTCGAGCCGGTCCACATCGCCATCCCGAGCGACTACCCCGGCAGGGTCGCGGGCACCACCTACGACCGCGAGACGGTGATCCGGCGCCTGGAGCAGGTCGGCTGCACGGTCGAGGGCGCCGACGCGACCGGCCCGGTGACGGGCGGCACGACCGGCGGCACCGCGGCCACGGGCGACCCCGCCTCCGCCGGGATCGCCGCGAGGCTCGCGGTCACCGGCGACGACATGCTGGCGGTCACCCCGCCCTCCTGGCGGCCCGACCTGACCGACCCGAACGACCTCGCCGAGGAGGTCATCAGGCTGGAGGGCTACGAGAACCTGCCCTCGATCCTGCCCGCCGCCCCCGCGGGGGCCGGTCTCAGCGAGAGCCAGCGCCTGCGCCGCCGGGTCGGCCGCGCCCTGGCCGCCGCGGGCTACGTCGAGATCCTCGCCTACCCGTTCAACGGGGAGCGCGACTTCGACAACCTGCAGCTGCCCGCCGACGACGCGCGCCGCCTGGCCGTACGGCTGGCCAACCCGCTCAGCGAGGACGAGCCGCTGATGCGGACGACCCTGCTGCCCGGCCTGCTCAAGACGCTGGTCCGCAACGTGGGCCGGGGCTTCGGCGACGTGGCGCTGTTCGAGGCGGGCCTGGTCTACCGGCCCTCGTCCGACGCGCCCACCGTCGCCCCCGTGCTGGGCGTCGACCGCAGGCCGAGCCCGGAGGAGCTCGCCTCGATCGAGTCCGCGCTGCCCGCCCAGCCGCTCCGGGTCGGGGCCGTGCTGGCCGGGGAGTTCGAGCCGTCCGGCTGGTGGGGCAAGGGCCGCGCGGCCGGTTGGGCGGACGCCGTCGAGGCGGCCCGCGTGGTGGCCGCAGAGGCTGGCGTCACCCTCGACGTCCGCGCGGACCGGCACGAGCCCTGGCATCCGGGCCGCTGCGCCGCGCTGTACGCCGGTGACGTGCTCGTCGGCCACGCCGGTGAGCTGCACCCGCGCGTCGTCGAGGCGTACGGCCTGCCGCCGCGCACCTGCGCGATGGAGCTGGAGCTGACCCGGCTGGAGCCGCTGACCGCCGGTCCGCCGCAGGCCCCGGCGATCTCCGCGTACCCCGTCGCGAGTCAGGACGTCGCGCTCATCGTCGACGCGGCGACCCCGGTGGCCACCGTGGAGGCGGCGTTGCGCGAGGGCGCGGGCCCGCTGCTGGAGTCGATCCGGCTGTTCGACGTCTACACCGGCGCCCAGGTCGGCGAGGGCGGGAAGTCCCTCGCCTATTCCCTGCGCTTCCGGGCGCCCGACCGGACGCTCACCGTGGAGGAGACCACCGCGGCCCGCGACGCGGCCGTGGCCCTGGCCGGGGAGCGCGCCGGAGCACGGTTGCGCGGCGTCTGACCGGTTCACGAGGGGCCCGGGGCACATGTCCCGGGCCCCTTTTCGCGGTACTGGGCCGGGATGTTCGTGTTCCGGGTGGATTCTCCTTCGGGGGAAGACTTCAGGGGGAGACGATGACGTACCCGCCGGTTGGTCCGGGTGCTCCGGGGAGGGGACGATGAGGCATCTGCTGGTGTTCGCCGAGCGCGACGACGCCGAGGAGGTCGCCGAGACCGTGGCCGCGGAGTTTCCGCTGGTCGGCGTGCCCGCGGTGGTCAGGGAGACCCTCGCAGGGGAGGACGACGCCGAGGACGCCCAGTGGCTGGTGGTGGTCGAGGACCCCTCAGGGGCGCTGCCGCCGGAGGGCGTGACCCGCCTGGAGGCGCTGGCCGAGGAGTACGAGGGCTGGCGCGAGAACGAGTGAGACACGGCCTCGTCCGGTGGGCTTCCGCGCGAAGAGGCGAAGGCCGTGGCGGGCGGCGGGACATCCGGGCTGGTGCGGCGGAGCTTGCGGCGAGTGGCGGGATGTCCGGGCAGTGCGGCGGCGCCTGCGGCGGGTGGTGGTGAGTGCCGTGCGTGGGGCGGACCCTGGACCCTAGAGCCGGTCGATGCTCGTCAGGTCGATGTCGACGTCGAAGGGGGCCGAGACCTTGAGCCGGTCGCGATGGATACCGGTGAGCGCGTAGGAGCGGGTGACCGGGTCGAGCTCGTAGACGTAGATCGCGGGCCTTCCCGACTGGTTCTCGACCAGCCAGAAGTGCGCGATGCCCGCCTCGGCGTACAGCACGGGCTTGCGGTCGCGGTCGCGGCCCGTGGACACGGGGGAGACGACCTCCACCACCAGCACGACGTCCTCGGCCCGGTAGAAGGTCTGCTCCGAGCTGTGCTCGGCGGAGGCGTGGATGACGCTTATGTCAGGCTCGGGCCGTTGCCGCGCACCCAACACGACGCTCATCTCCCGGCGCGCTCGAAGATCTTCCGGAATGGTCCGGCGAAGACCCTCCTCCAGGAGATACATGGTGCGCGTGTGAAAAGAAGCCTGAGGACTCACGAAGACCAGGCTTCCATCGATCAACTCTGTGTGCGCGGGCAACTGCGGAATGTGATCGAGGTCCTCCGCGACGAACCCCTCCGGCGGAGGAAAGACCCAGTCGGGCAGCGAGGACTCCGTCATCTCGGGGCTCCGTACGTCGACCGTCATGCCCTCACAGTAGCAACAGGATTCCGTTCGGTGAGGACACTTGCCGGTGGCCCGGTGTCAGGCGTGGGCGGCCTGCTCGCGGCGGGCGCGCTCCCTGACGGCGTGCTCGTCGGTGCGGGCGTCGTAGGTGCGGAACCTCGGCAGCAGCGCGGCCATGGCGGCCACGGCGCCGACGCACAGCAGGCCGCCGGCGCCCAGGGAGAAGCGGGTGCCGCCGAGACCGGCCATCAGCCCGGCCCTGGCGTTGCCGAGCATCGGGCCGCTGGTGTACGAGAGCAGCTCGATGCCCGCCAGGCGGCCGCGGAACTCGTCGGGGATGGTCTGGTTCCAGATGGTCGCGCGGAAGACACCACTGATCATGTCGGCGGCCCCGGCCACGGCCAGGAAGGCGAAGATGCCCCAGACGCTGGGCATCAGCGCCGCCAGCGCCACCGCCACCCCCCACACGGCCGCCGCGATGATCACGCCGAGGCCGTGCCGGTGCACGTGCGCGGTCCAGCCGGAGGTGACCGAGGCGATCATCGAGCCGATGGCGGAGGCGGAGAAGAAGAGCCCGAGGGCCTCGGGAGCGCCCAGCTCGTCGGCGAGGAACGGATACAGCGCGGTGGAGAACGCGAAGATCATCGCGGCGATGTCGACCAGGTAGGTGCCCATCAGGTCGGTGCGGCCCACGGCGTAGCGGACCCCCTCGACCAGGGACCTGATCGAGGCCGCGGGGGTGTCCTCCGGCCGGGGCTGGGCCCGGACCATCCAGAGCAGGACCAGGGACGCCAGGAAGGTCACGACGTTGATGCCGTACGCGACGGCGACGCCGAACCAGGCCGCGATCAGGCCGCTGAGGCCCGGGGCGACGATGGCGCCCAGGTTCCAGCGGAAGGCACCGAGGGCGGCGGCCGCGGTCAGCTGGTCGTGCCTGACGACGCGCGGCATCAGCGACTCCAGGCTGGGCCGCTGCAGGCTGCCCAGCCCGGCCGAGAGCGCACCGACCACGTACAGCACCCAGATCTGCGGTTTCGGCAGCAGCGCGTTGACGGTCAGGATCGTGACCGTGAGGCAGAGCCCCACCTCGGTGAGAAGAATGATCTTGCGCCGGTCGAGGGCGTCGGCGATCGCCCCGCCCCAGAGCCCGCACACCACCATCGGGACGAACTCGGCCACGCTGACCAGGCCGACCGCCAGGTAGGAGCCGGTGAGCTCCTTCATCTGCAGCGGGACCGCGACCAGCGTCAGGAAGGTGCCGAACATCGTGATGACGCCGGAGCCGAAGAGCAGCCGGAAGTCGCGTGAGTCGCGAAGGGGGCTGAGATCCATCGCCAGGCGGCGAAGCAGGGTTTTGATCGGGCGATCGGCGTTTTCCGGCACGAAGAGCTAGTTTCGGCGGCGACCTGCGCGAAGGCAAATCATTTTCCGGCAGGTCGCCGCCGGGGGAGGGGACGTGGGAGAGCCGGTCCCGATGCCCGGCTTCCCGGGGAGGGCGACGGGCGTCGGGGGCTCAGGACCCTCCCTGGCGTGGAGCGGATGTCAGGGACCCGGGGACCCTCCCGGTACGGAGCGGGTGTCAGGTGCGAAAACCAGGGCCCTCTCCGATGCGGAGCAGGTGAGGGATCCGGGACCTTCTGGCGTGGGGAGGGTGTCAGGGCCCCGGACCTTCTCCGGCGTGGAGCGGGGCCCGGGATCCTTCTGGCGCGGAGCGGGTGTCAGGGGCTCAGGATCTCCTGGCGCAGGCGGGTTTTGAGGATCTTGCCGCCGGGGTTGCGGGGAAGCTCCGTCTCGCGTACCCAGAATTTGACCGGGATCTTGAAGGGGGCGATCCGCTCGCCCAGGAAGGCGCGCAGTTCCTCGTCGCTCGCCGGGGACGACAGCCGGAGCACCGCGCCGACCTCCTCGCCCAGCTCGTCGTGGGGGATCCCGATCACCGCGGCGTCCTCGACCGCCGGGTGCTCGAAGAGGGCGGCCTCGACCTCGGCGCAGTAGACGTTCTCGCCGCCGCGGATGACCATGTCCTTGGCCCGGTCCACGATGAACACGAACCCCTCCTCGTCCACCCTGGCCAGGTCGCCGGTGTGCAGCCAGCCGCCGACGAAGGTCTCCGCGGTGGCCTCGGGCCGGTTCCAGTAGCCCAGGATGACGTTCGGGCCGCGCAGGCAGAGCTCGCCGACCGTGCCGACCGGCAGTTCGCCGCCGGTGGGGTCGGCGATCTTCACCTCGACCACGGCCATCGGCAGGCCGATGCTGTCGGGCTTGGCCAGGTAGTCGGCCCCGGCGTTGCCGATGGCGAGCGCGGTGGTCTCGGTCATGCCGTACCCGTTGGAGGGGGCGCGGTTGGGCAGCTGCTCGGTGATGCGCTCCAGCAGCTTCGGCGGGGCGGGGGCGCCGCCGTAGCCGAGGCCGTTGAGGCTGGAGATGTCGTACTTGCCCAGGTCGGGATGTGACAGGAGCTGCCACACGTTGGTGGGCACGCCGGAGAGCCCGGTGATCCTCTCGCGCTCGATCAGCTCCAGCGCGCGGCCCGGGTCCCACTTGTGCATCAGCACCAGGCCGCCCCCGACGAACATGGTGGTGGTCATCACCGCGAAGCAGCCGGTGACGTGGAAGAGCGGCACGGTGAGCAGGGTGACCCGCCGCTGCCCGGCCGCCTCGCCCGGGTCCTTGCCCGACCTGATCACGGCGCGGTACAGGCTGTAGGCGACGGTCATCGGCGACTGCCCGAGGTTGCGGTGGCTGCCGAGCGCGCCCTTGGGGCGGCCGGTCGTGCCGGAGGTGTAGAAGATTGTCGCCGGGTCCTCGGGGGAGAGCTCGACCGGCGGGAGCGTCACGCCCGCCTCCACCTCGCCCAGCACGTCCTCGAAGGAGCGGGCGCCCTCGGGCGTCTCGCCGCGGGTCACGATCAGCGCCGGGCCCAGCCCGGCGAGCCCGGCCGCCCGCTCGCCGTCGGCGACCAGCACCTTGGCCCCCGAGTCCGACAGCCCGTACTCCAGCTCCTGCGGGGTCCACCACGCGTTGAGCGGCACGGCTATCGCCCCGGCGGCCAGCGTGGCCGAGAAGGCGATCACCCACTCGGGGTAGTTGCGCATGGCGATGGCCACCCGGTCGCCCTTGACCACGCCGTACTCGTCCACCAGGCGCCGCGCGAGCGTGGCGGCCCGCCGGTAGTGCTCCTCGTAGGTGAGGTGCTCGTCCTCGTACGTCAGGAAGACCTTGTCGCCGTGGAACCTGCTCGTCTCAAGGAGTGCCCGGAAGTCGCGGGGCGCGTGTTTCCAGGTTTTGACGGTCTCGCCGTGGCTGGAGACCTCTTCCATCTCGAAAAGCTGCCCCGGGCCGGTGAGCCGGGCCTGGACCTGGTCGTGGGTGACAGTCATGCGTTCGTACTCCCGGAGGCTGAGGGGCCGGAAATGTCACGATACCGACCGGTAGGTACGTGCAACAGTGCCGAAACATGACCGATGACTTCGTGCCCGCGTTCACAAGCCGTGAAGCGCGATTCCCGCGATGTTTCCCATCGTTTCCCGTCGGCGGGAGCATTTGCGAGCCTTGGGGTTCCCTGGTCGTATCGGCTTGCATGGCAATCCTCCAAGATGCATAATCTTTCTAGTAAGTCCATAAGTAGCAATGCATAACCATGCAGACGTGGGAGGACGGATGAGAGCGGCGATCGCGGGTGCCAGCGGTTACGCCGGGGGTGAGCTCCTGCGCCTGCTGCTGTCCCACCCCGGCATCGAGATCGGCGCGCTGACGGCGGCCTCGAGTGCGGGCACCGCCCTCGGCGCCCACCAGCCACACCTGGCCCCGCTGGCCGGCAGGATCCTGCAGGAGACCACACCCGAGACCCTCGGCGGCCACGACCTCGTCTTCCTCGCCCTGCCGCACGGGCAGTCGGCCGCCGTCGCCGAGCGGCTCGGCGACGGCACCCTCGTGGTCGACTGCGGCGCCGACTTCCGGCTCACCGACCCCGCCGCCTGGGAGCACTTCTACGGCGGCGTCCACGCGGGCACCTGGCCGTACGGGCTGCCCGAGCTGCCGGGGCGGCGCGAGGAGCTGCGCGCCACCCGGAGGATCGCCGTGCCGGGGTGTTACCCGACGGCCGTCACCCTGGCCATGTTCCCCGCCTTCGCCGCCGGCCTCGTCGAGCCCGACGTGGTGGTGGTCGCCGCCAGCGGCACCAGCGGAGCGGGCAGGATACCCAAGCCGAACCTCCTGGGCAGCGAGGTGATGGGCTCCGCCAGCGCGTACGGCGTCGGTGGCGTCCACCGGCATACCCCGGAGATGGAGCAGAACCTCTCCCCGCTCGCGGGCGAGCCGGTCACCGTCTCCTTCACCCCCGTGCTGGTGCCGATGAGCCGCGGCATCCTCGCCACCTGCACCGCCCCCGCCAGGCCCGGCCTCACTCGGGCGGTCCTGCGCGAGGCCTACGAGGTCGCCACCAAGGACGAGCCGTTCCTGCGGCTGCTCCCCGAGGGCCAGTGGCCCGCGACCTCGATGACCCTCGGCGCCAACACCGCCGCCCTCCAGGTCACCCTGGACGAGCGCGCGGGCCGCGTCGTCGCCGTCGTCGCCATCGACAACCTCACCAAGGGCACGGCCGGAGGCGCGATCCAGAGCGCCAACCTCGCCCTCGGCCTGCCGGAAGAGCTCGGCCTTCCTCTCAACGGAGTCGCCCCATGAGCGTGACCGCCCCTCTCGGCTTCCGCGCGGCGGGCGTCGCCGCCGGCATCAAGTCCGGCGTCGACCGCGACCTGGCACTGGTCGTCAACGACGGCCCCTCGCGCGCCGCCGCCGGGGTCTTCACCGCCAACCGGGTGAAGGCCGCGCCGGTCCTGTGGTCCACCCAGGTGCTGGCCGGCGGCCGGGTCCACGCCGTCGTCCTCAACTCCGGCGGCGCCAACGCCTGTACCGGGCCGCTCGGCTTCCAGGACACCCACGCCACCGCGGAGAAGGTCGCCGGAGCGCTGGGAGACTCGGCCGGGGAGGTCGCGGTCTGCTCCACCGGCCTGATCGGCGAGCGGCTGCCGATGGACCCGCTGCTGGCCGGGGTCGACCTCGCGGTCTCCCAGCTCGCCAGGGACGGCGGCCTGGCCGCCGCCGACGCCATCCGCACCACCGACACCGTCTCGAAGATCTCCTTCAGGAAGGGCGCGGGCGGCTACATGGTCGGCGGCATGGCCAAGGGCGCGGGCATGCTCGCCCCCGGCCTCGCCACCATGCTGTCGGTGATCACCACCGACGCCGACCTGTCCGCCGAGCAGCTCGACGCGGCGCTCCGCAAGGTGACGCGGGTCACCTTCGACCGGCTCGACGCCGACGGCTGCATGTCCACCAACGACACCGTGCTGCTGCTGGCCAGCGGCGCCTCGGGCGTCGTCCCCGGCCTCGCCGAGTTCGAGCAGGTCCTCCTCGCGGTCTGCGCCGACCTCGCCCGCCAGCTGCTGATGGACGCCGAGGGCGCCTCCAAGGCGATCGCCATCGAGGTCGTCGGCGCCGCCTCCGAGGACGACGCGGTCACCGTCGGCCGCGCCGTCTCCCGCTCCAATCTCCTCAAGTGCGCCATCTACGGCGAGGACCCCAACTGGGGCCGGGTCCTGTCGGCCGTCGGCACCACCGACGCCGTCTTCGAGCCCGACCGGCTCAACGTCGCCATCAACGGCATCTGGATCTGCAGGGGCGGCGCCGCGGGCGACGACCGCTCCAAGGTCGACCTCACCCCGCGCGAGGTGACGATCACCATCGACCTGTCGTCGGGACCGCACTCGGCGACGATCCACACCACCGACCTCACCGCGGCGTACGTCCACGAGAACTCGGCGTACTCCTCATGAGGCGCGCCGAGGCCCTGACGAAGGCCGCCACGCTGATCGAGGCGCTGCCCTGGCTCGCGAGCTTCCACGGCGCGACCGTCGTCATCAAGTACGGCGGCAACGCGATGACCGAGGAGCACCTGCGCGAGAAGTTCGCCGCCGACGTCGTCTTCCTGCGCTACGCCGGGCTGCGGCCCGTGATCGTGCACGGGGGAGGGCCGCAGATCAACGCCCAGCTCGACCTGCTCGGCATCGAGTCCACCTTCACCGCCGGGCTCAGGGTCACCACCCCCGAGGCCATGCGGGTCGTCAGGATGGTCCTCGTCGGCCAGGTCAACCGCGACGTGGTCGGCCTGATCAACCGGCACGGGCCGTTCGCGATCGGCATGTCCGGCGAGGACGCCCACCTGCTCACCGCCGTACGCAAGCACGCCGTCGTCGACGGCGTCGGCGTCGACATCGGCCAGGTCGGCGACATCGTCAAGGTCGAGGCCGGAGCCGTGCGGGCACTGCTGGACGACGGGCGGATCCCGGTGATCTCCTCGGTCGCGCGCAGCGACGACGGCACCGTCTACAACGTCAACGCCGACACCGCCGCCGCCGCGCTCGCCGTGGCGCTCCAGGCGTCCAAACTGATCATCCTGACCGACGTCGAGGGCCTGTACCGCGACTGGCGTCCCGGCACCGACGAGAACGAGGTCGTCGAGCGGCTCTCCGCCACCGAGCTGGAGAAGCTCCTGCCGGGCCTGTCCAGCGGCATGATCCCCAAGATGGAGGCGTGCCTGACCGCCATCCAGGGCGGCGTGCCACGGGCCCACGTGCTCGACGGCAGGGTGCCCCACTCGGTGCTGCTGGAGATCTTCACCGACGAGGGCATAGGAACCATGGTGCTGCCGGACGCCCCCGAGGCGGCGGCCGCGCCGGAACCGGTCAGGCGGCGGCCCGAGGCCCCCGCCCAGCTGAAGGGGAACGACCAGTGAGCCCGCAGGACAGCCCCGCAGGAGAGGCGCTCGCCAGACGCTTCGAGGCCGCCTTCATGCCCAACTACGGCGTGCCCCCGGTGGCACTGGCCCGGGGCGAGGGCACGAGGGTCTGGGACGTCGACGGCCACGAGTATCTCGACATGATCGGCGGCATCGCGGTCAGCTCGCTCGGCCACGCCCACCCCGCCCTGGTGGAGGCCGTCTCCCGCCAGGTCGCCACGCTCGCCCACACCAGCAACCTCTTCCTGCACGAACCCGAGGTGCTGCTCGCCGAGCGCCTGCTCGGCCTGCTCGGAGCCCCGGCCAAGGTGTTCCTCACCAACTCGGGGACCGAGGCCAACGAGGCCGCGCTGAAGCTCTCCATCAAGTACGGCAAGGCGAGCGGCCGCACCTACTTCGTGGCCGCGGAGAACGCCTTCCACGGCCGTACCCTCGGCGCGCTCGCCCTGACCGGCAAGCCCTCCATCCGCGACCAGTTCGGGCCGTTCCCGATCGATGTCCGCTTCGTCCCATACGGTGACGCCGACGCGCTCAAGAACGCGGTCACCGGCGAGTGCGCCGCGGTCTTCCTCGAACCCACCCAGGGCGAGGCCGGGGTCGTGCCCCCGCCCGAGGGCTACCTCGCGGCGGCCAGGGAGATCTGCGACGTCACCGGCGCGCTGCTGGTCGCCGACGAGATCCAGTCGGCGATCGGCCGTACCGGGCACTGGTTCGCCCACCAGCACGACGGCGTCCTGCCCGACGTGCTCACCCTGGCCAAGGGCCTCGGCGGCGGCATGCCGATCGGCGCCTGCGTCGGCCTCGGCGCGGCGGCCACCGTCTTCGCCCAGGGAGACCACGGGTCCACCTTCGGCGGAAACCCCGTCTCGGCCGCCGCCGCGCTCGCCGTGCTCGACACCATCGACGCCGACGGCCTGCTGGAGCACGTCCGCACCGTCGGCGCCGAACTCGCCGAGGGCATCGCCGCGATCGACCACCCGCTGCTCGCCGGTGTCCGCGGCCGGGGCCTGTGGCGGGCCGTCGTGCTGACCGCCGACCGCTCCGCCCAGGTCCAGACCGCCGCGCGGCACGCGGGCTTCCTGGTCAACGCCCTCCAGCCCGACGCGGTACGGCTCGCGCCCCCGCTGGTGATCACCTCAGCTCAGATCGCGGCCTTCGTGGCCGCGCTTCCCGCGATCCTCGACGAGGCAGCAGATGCCCAGTAACCTCGCCGGACAGGCGCACGTCAGGCACTTCCTGAAGGACGACGACCTCTCGCCCGCGGAGCAGGCCCAGGTGCTCGACCTGGCCGAGGCCGTGAAGAAGGACCGCTACGCCTACCGGCCCTTCGAGGGGCCGCAGACCGTCGCCGTCCTCTTCGACAAGCACTCCACCCGCACCCGCGTCTCCTTCGCGGTCGGCATCGGCGAGCTCGGCGGCCTCCCCCTGATCCTCGACGCCGGATCCTCCCAGATGGGCCGGGGCGAGTCGATCGAGGACACCGCCCGGGTCCTGGAACGCCAGGTGGGCGCCATCGTGTGGCGCACCTCGGGCCAGGAGAGGATCGAGGCCATGGCCTCGGCGTCCTCGGTGCCGGTGGTCAACGCCCTCACCGACGAGTTCCACCCCTGCCAGATCCTCGCCGACCTGCAGACCGTCAGGGAGCACTTCGGCAGGACGGCGGGGCTCACCCTGGCCTACTTCGGCGACGGGGCCAACAACATGGCCCACTCCTACCTGCTCGGCGGGGCCGTCGCGGGCATGCACGTGCGGATCGCCACCCCCGCCGGATACCTGCCCGACCCGGAGATCCTCCGCCGGGCCGCCGAGGTCGCCGCGGAGACCGGCGGGTCGGTCGCCGTCCTCGCGGACCCGGCCGAGGCCGCCGAGGGCGCGGACGTCATCGCCACCGACACCTGGGTCTCCATGGGCCAGGAGGGCAAGGAGGAGCGGATCGCCGACCTCATGCCGTACCAGGTCAACGCCGCGCTGGTGAGCCGGGCGGCCCCCGGCGCCGTCGTGCTGCACTGCCTGCCCGCCTACCGCGACCTGGAGATCTCCGCCGAGGTCCTCGACGGCCCGCGGAGCCTGGTGTGGGACCAGGCGGAGAACCGGCTGCACGCCCAGAAGGCCCTGCTGCACTGGCTGGTCTCGGCGTCGGGCCGGGACACGCACGCGAGCGGTGAAGCGCCCGGAGGCGGGTGACCCACATGACGATCCCGATGACCAAGGTCGCCCGCCAGGCGCGGATCGCCGACCTCCTGCAGCGGCAGCCCGTCAGGTCCCAGCCCGAGCTGGCCAAGCTCCTGCTGGAGAGCGGCGTCGAGGTCACCCAGGCCACCCTCTCCCGCGACCTGGACGAGCTCGGCGCGCTCAAGCTGCGCGCCGAGGACGGCTCCCTGGTCTACGCCCTGCCGGGGGAGGGCGGCGGCCGGATAAGGCTCGCCAGGCTCGGTACCGGCGAGTCCCCGGCCGCCAGGCTCGGCAGGCTCGCGGAGGAGCTCCTCGTCTCCGCCGAGGCCTCCGCCAACCTGGTCATCGTCCGTACGCCGCCGGGCGCCGCGCAGTTCCTCGCCTCCGCCATCGACCACGCCGACTGGGAGTCCATCCTCGGCACGGTCGCCGGAGACGACACGATTCTCGTCATCAGCCGCGACCCGATGGGCGGGGCAGCTGTCGCCGAGGGACTTCTCCGGCACGCCGACCGACGTATTTAGCCTGCTCAGGCAGGCTATCCCCGGCAGCATCCGACACCCTTGGCCGCCCTTGGCCAGCAAAGATCTTGGAGATACCCATCATGACCGACCGGGTCGTACTCGCGTTCTCCGGAGGTCTCGACACCTCCGTCGCCATTCCCTTCCTCGCCGAGAAGACCGGCGCCGAGGTCGTCGCGGTCGCCGTCGACGTCGGCCAGGGCGGTGAGGACATGGAGGCCGTCCGCAAGCGCGCCATCGACTGCGGCGCCGTGGAATCCGTCGTCGTGGACGCCCGCGAGGAGTTCGCCACCGACTTCTGCGTACCCGCGCTGCAGGCCAACGCCCTCTACATGGACCGCTACCCGCTGGTCTCCGCCCTGTCACGGCCGCTGATCGTCAAGCACCTGGCCGCGGCGGCCAAGCAGTTCGGCGGCACCCACGTCTCGCACGGCTGCACCGGCAAGGGCAACGACCAGGTCCGGTTCGAGGCCGGTCTGGCCGCCCTGTACCCCGAGCTCAAGGTCATCGCCCCCGCCCGCGACTACGCGTGGACCCGGGACAAGGCGATCGCCTACGCCGAGGAGAAGAACCTGCCGATCGAGACCACCAAGAACAACCCGTACTCCATCGACCAGAACATCTGGGGCAGGGCCGTCGAGACCGGCTTCCTGGAGGACATCTGGAACGGCCCGATCGAGGACGTCTACGCCTACACCGCCGACCCGGCACAGCCGCGCGACGCGGACGAGGTCATCGTCAGCTTCGTCAAGGGCGTCCCCGTCGCGCTGGACGGGCGGCACCTCAGCCCGTTCCACATCATCGAGGAGCTCAACCGCCGCGCGGGCGCCCAGGGCGTCGGCCGCCTCGACATGGTCGAGGACCGGCTCGTCGGCATCAAGTCCCGCGAGGTCTACGAGGCACCCGGCGCCATCGCCCTGATCACCGCCCACATGGAGCTGGAGAACGTCACCGTCGAGCGCGACCTCGCCCGCTTCAAGCGGTCGGTGGACCAGCGCTGGGGCGAGCTCGTCTACGACGGCCTCTGGTTCTCCCCGCTCAAGAAGGCCCTCGACACCTTCATCGCCGAGGCACAGGAGCACGTCACCGGAGAGATCCGGATGACCCTGCACGGCGGCCGGGCCACCGTCACCGGACGCCGCTCCGAGGCGTCGCTGTACGACTTCAACCTCGCCACCTACGACACCGGCGACACCTTCGACCAGTCCCTGGCCAAGGGCTTCGTCGAGCTGTGGAGCCTGCCCTCCAAGATTGCCTCCGCCCGGGACGCCCGACTGGTCTGATTGGGCTAAGGTCGCGGATTGAATGGGGAGGGAGAACAACGGTGACTGATGGTGGCAAGCCCATGCGGCTCTGGGGCGGCCGGTTCGAAGGAGGTCCGGCCGACGCGCTGACCAGGCTCTCGGTGAGCGTGCACTTCGACTGGCGGCTGGTTCCGTACGACCTGCTGGCCTCGCGCGCGCACGCCAGGGTGCTGCATCGCGCGAACCTGCTGAGCGACGACGAGCTGGCGCGCATGATCGGCGCCCTGGACGACCTGGAGCGCGCCTGCAAGGCGGGCGAGTTCCGGCCGACCGTCGCCGACGAGGACGTCCACACCGCGCTGGAGCGCGGCCTGCTGGAGCGCCTCGGCACACTCGGCGGCAAGCTGCGGGCCGGCCGCAGCCGCAACGACCAGGTCGCCACCGACCTGCGGCTCTACCTGCGCGACCACGTCAGGCACATCGTGTCCCGGCTGGTGGAGCTGGAGACCGCGCTGATGAGCCAGGCCGAGGAGCACGCCGAGACGGCCGCCCCCGGCATGACCCACCTGCAGCACGCGCAGCCGGTCTCCTTCGGCCACCAGCTCCTGGCGCACGTGCACGCCTTCGCCCGCGACGTCGACCGCCTGCGCGACTGGGACCGGCGCGCGGCCGTCTCCCCGCTGGGCGCGGGGGCGCTGGCCGGGTCCTCCCTGCCGCTCGACCCGCAGGCCGTGGCCAGGGAACTCGGGTTCGACTCCGCCGCGCCCAACTCGATGGACGCCGTCGCCGACCGCGACTTCGCCGCCGAGTTCCTGTTCGACGCGGCGATGATCGGCGTGCACCTGTCGCGGCTGGGCGAGGAGATCGTCCTGTGGGCCTCGCAGGAGTTCCGCTGGATCGAGATGGACGACGCCTACTCCACCGGCTCGTCGATCATGCCGCAGAAGAAGAACCCCGACGTGGCCGAGCTGGCCCGGGGCAAGAGCGGCCGTCTCATCGGCAACCTCATGACGCTGCTGACGACGCTCAAGGGCCTGCCGCTGACCTACAACCGCGACCTGCAGGAGGACAAGGAGCCGGTGTTCGACTCCGTCGACAGCCTGCTGCTCGTCCTTCCCGCGATGGCCGGGCTCGTCGCGACGATGCGCGTCAACACCGCCAAGCTGGAGGCCTCGGCCCCCGACGGGTTCGCGCTCGCCACCGACCTGGCCGAGCTGCTGGTCCGCAGGGGGGTCGCCTTCCGCGAGGCCCACGAGGCGGTCGGGCACCTGGTCGTCTGGTGCCAGGTCAACGACAAGGACTTCGGCGAGCTCACCGACGAGGAGCTGGCCAAGGTCTCGCCGCACTTCACGCCCGACTCCCGCGAGGTCCTCTCGGTGCCCGGCGCCCTGGCGGCCCGCAAGGCGCACGGCGGTACGGCACCCGACCGGGTCCGCGACCAGCTCATCGCGCTACGAGAGATCGTCGACGCCCAGGCCGGCTGGGCGAGCGGAAGCTGATGCCCGGCGACGGACGTCCCGGGTCTTTTGGGTCTTCCGGAGATCCGGGCGATGACCGCTGACGAGCGCGGCGGGCGACCGCCCGCCGCCTCCACGCCGCTGACCCGCGACTTCTTCGACCGGCCCGCCCCCGAGGTCGCCCCCGACCTGCTGGGACGGGTGCTCGTACACGGGCCGGTCGCGTTGCGCGTCACCGAGACCGAGGCGTACGGGGTGCCGGGCGAGGATCCCGCGTCGCACACCTACCGGGGCCGGACGCCGCGCAACGCGGTGATGTTCGGCCCCCCGGGGCACCTGTACGTCTACTTCACGTACGGTATGCATTTCTGCGCCAACCTCACCTGCCTTCCCGAGCAGATCGGCTCAGGCGTGCTGCTCCGGGCCGGAGAGGTGATCTCCGGGGTCGAGACCGCCCTGGCCCGCAGGACCGCGGGAAACGCCCGTCCCGTCAGGGAGGTCGATCTCGCCAGGGGACCGGCGCGACTGGCGGTGGCGCTCGGCTTCACCCGCGAGCACAACGGGCTCGACGCCTGCGGCCCGGGGTCACTCTCCGTGGTCGAGGGCGAGCCCGCCAAGGCGTCGTCCATCCTGTCGGGGCCGCGTACCGGGGTCTCGTCGGGCAGGGAGACTCCGTGGCGCTTCTGGATCGACGGCGAGCCCACGGTCTCCCCCCACCGCCCGCACGTCCCGCGCCGCCGGTAGGGCGCGTACGTGGTCGTGTGCATAGTCGTTGTGCACGGTTGTTGCACGGTCGTCGCACGGGAAGATCGCGTGCGCGGGGAGGGTTTCGAGTGGCGCTACGGTGCCGTGATCGGGCAGGGTGTACGAGAGCGCTGAACGTCCTTTCGAGCATTGACGTCTCTCTCCGAGCACCGACGTCTTCCCGAGCACCGACGTCCCTTCGAGCATTGGAAAGCAAGGATCGTGACCGACATTCTGGATGACCTCGCCTGGCGCGGCCTGATCGCGCAGTCCACCGACATCGACGCCCTGCGCGCGGCGATGGCCGAGGGTCCGATCACGGTTTATTGCGGCTTCGACCCGACCGCCCCCTCCCTGCACGTCGGCAACCTGGTCCCGCTGCTCACCCTCACCCGCCTCCAGCGGGCGGGCCACCGGGCGATCGGCCTGGTGGGCGGCGCGACGGGCCTGATCGGCGATCCCAGCGGCCGGAGCACCGAGCGCTCGCTCAACTCCTCCGACGTGGTGGCCGAATGGGTGGCGCGGATTCGCGTCCAGGTGGAGAAGTTCCTCGACTTCTCGGACGAGAAGACCGGGATCCTCGTCAGCAACCTGGACTGGACGGAGGGCATGTCCGCGATCGACTTCCTGCGCGACGTCGGCAAGCACTTCCCGGTCAACCGCATGCTCGCCCGCGAGTCGGTCTCGGCCAGGCTGGGCGGGGAGGGGCTCAGCTACACCGAGTTCAGCTACCAGATCCTGCAGGCCAACGACTACCTGGAGCTGAACAGGCGCCACGGCTGCACGCTCCAGATCGGCGGCAGCGACCAGTGGGGAAACATCACCGCGGGAACCGACCTCATCCGCCGGGTGACGGGCGGCCACGTGCACGCCCTCACCGTGCCGCTGATCACCAAGGCCGACGGGACCAAGTTCGGCAAGACGGCCGGTGGCGCGGTCTGGCTCAACCCGGAGATGACCTCCCCGTACGCGTTCTACCAGTTCTGGCTGAACGCGGACGACCGTGACGTGGTGAAGTTCCTCAAGATCTACAGCTTCCGGTCCCGCGAGGAGATCGAGGGGCTGGAGAAGGCCGCCGCCGACCGGCCCGCCGGGCGCGAGGCGCAGCGGGCGCTCGCCGAGGAGTTCACCACGCTGCTGCACGGCGCCGACGAGTGCGCCGCGGTGATCGCCGCCTCGGCGGCCCTGTTCGGCCAGGGCTCCCTGGAGGAGCTGCCCGCGCGCACGCTGGGAGAGGCCCTCGCCGAGGTGCCGCGCGCCGAGGTGGCCGCCCTGGGGGCGTCCTTCGTCGACCTGCTCGCCGAGAGCGGCCTGGTCAAGTCGAAGTCGGAGGCACGCCGCGCGGTGAAGGAGGGTGGCGCCTACCTCAACAACGTCAAGGTCACCGACGAGGCGTACGTGCCGTCCGCCGATGACCTGCTCCACGGACGCTTCCTGGTGCTGCGCCGTGGCAAGCGTTCCGTCGGCGGCGTCGAGATCGTCGCGGCCTGATCCTTTCTCGTTTCCGGGCCCCGGTTCCCCGGGTCCTTTGGATCTCCCGCATTGTTCCGGTCTTTTTACCAGGTCAATGCGATGATCCCGGACGACTGACGCCCCGGCTCCGGCCGGGGCGTCAATCGTCTCATCGCGTAACGTTCCGGTAGCGAACGCTCCTGGTTTTCTTAAGGAACTGCGCTGACCTGCGGTTTTGCCAAGCGCGGCTGATTTGACGATGTTCCGAAGGGCGCATAATCTTTCCAATGCCCCGGAGCGAGCCGGACGCCGATCGGCGGACGGGCCCAGGGCCACTCCACCTGAACGAACCTGAGCGTTCGGACCCCGCGTAGGTCGCCGGAAAACCGGTTGATTCGCTGTGATCTGGATGGCACGGTAGGTTCAGAGGGTTGCCTCGGAAGCGAGGCGGTGAGAATCCTAGCAAGTTTGCAGGTTTTGTGACAAAAGGCTGATGGCTAGCAATTTGACACAATCTTGACAGGCTTGTACGGTTGAAATACGAAATGGAACGCCCCGGAGTCCTGACTTGGCCGGTTGGTTGGTCAGGGTGATGGTGTACGCGTCCGTTTCTTGAGAACTCAACAGTGTGTTAAAAGCCAGTGCATGAAGCACAACCCCGTCCTACC
>NZ_JBSZKT010000021.1:0-118468 GCF_055690525.1 Streptosporangium sp. H13245
GGGTCTCCGCGTGACGGGTCTCCGCGTGACGGGTCTCCGCGTGACGGGTCTCCGCGTGACGGGTCTCCGCGTGACGGGTCTCCGCGTGACGAGCGGGTGAAAACATCCGCAGGTCGGCCTATCGCAGAGACCGGGCCAACCGCCCTCACCTCACATTCCCCCTGATCTCGCGGCCCGCACGGTTCACCGACGGCATATCTCGGGTGACGCGAGCGTGATACCGACGACACGCGACGGGTTATCGGGCAGGATTGCGCCATGTCCCCCGAGCAGGTCGTCCTGCCGTACGCCACCTGGCCGTCGCCGGTCTCCACCTCCGACGTCGCCCGTTCCGGGCTGCGCCTCGGATACCCGACGGTGCTCGGCGAGGAGGTCTGGTGGACCGAGGACCGTCCCGCCGAGGGCGGGCGGACCACCATCGTGCACCGGAGCGCCGACGGCGCCCAGCGCGAGCTGCTGAGCGCGCCGTGGAGCGCCAGGACCAGGGTCCACGAGTACGGCGGCAGGTCGTACGCGGTGGTGCCCGGCGAGGGCGTGGTGTTCACCAACTTCGCCGACCAGCGGCTCTACCTGCTGCCCACCGGCGGCGAGCCCCGGCTGCTCACGCCGGAGCCCGAGGAGCCGACGGCCCTGCGCTACGCGGACCTGGTCGTCCACGACGGGCAGGTCTGGTGCGTCAGGGAGCGCCACGACGACGGCCGGGTGAGCCGGTCGATCGTGTCCATCCCGCTGTCCGGCGAG
The DNA here is from genome assembly GCF_055690525.1 of Streptosporangium sp. H13245. Taxonomy (NCBI): domain Bacteria; kingdom Bacillati; phylum Actinomycetota; class Actinomycetes; order Streptosporangiales; family Streptosporangiaceae; genus Streptosporangium; species Streptosporangium sp. H13245. The sequence goes on from NZ_JBSZKT010000021.1 coordinate 742, forward strand.
GACGAGCCGCGCGAGCGGGTCAGCGGGCACGACTTCTACGCCGCTCCCACCATCTCCCCCGACGGCGAGCACCTGGCCTTCATCTGCTGGGACCACCCCCGGATGCCGTGGAACGGCACCGAGCTGTGTGTCTCCCGGCTCGCCGACGGCAGTTCCTGGAAGGTCAAGGGCGGCACCTCCGAGTCGGTGCTCGCCCCACGGTGGCGTGACGCGCGGAGCCTCTATCTGATCTCCGACTGGTCGGGCTGGTGGAACCTCTACCTGGTCGGGATACACGGCACCTCACCGAGGGCGCTCTACCCGGCGGAGCAGGAGTTCGCGGGCCCGCTGTGGCAGCTCGGCGCGGTGCCGTACGCGCCGATGGCCGACGGGAGCCTCGCGGTCCTGCACGGGCGGGGCGACCTGCGGCTGGGGGTCTTCGACCCGGACAGTGGCGTGCTGAGCGACCTGGACGTGCCCTACGCGGGCTGGGACGCGGTGCTGGCCACCGACGGGCACGCCCTGGTCGGGATCGGGTACGGCCCGGCGCTGCCCCGGTCGATCATCAGGATCGACACCGTGACCGAGCGGGTGGAGGAGCTCCGCAGGGACGTCAACGAGCTGCCCGACCCGGGCTATCTGCCCCTTGCCAGGCCGGTGGAGTTCGAGACCCGGTTCGGGCGCGAGGTGCACGCGTTCCTCTACCCCCCGGCCAGCCCCGTGGCGCGCGGCGAGGGCCCCGCGCCGTACGTCGTGTTCGTGCACGGCGGGCCGACCGGGCACAGCGTCGGCGCGCTCGACCTGGAGAAGGCGTTCTTCACCAGCAGGGGCATCGGCGTGCTCGACGTCAACTACGGCGGCTCCACCGGCTACGGCCGCGTCTACCGCGAGCGGCTGCGCGGCCAGTGGGGCGTGGTCGACGTCGAGGACTCGATCGCCGCGGCCGAGTGGCTCGCGGCGGAGGGGCTCGGCGACCCGGCACGGATCGCGATCCGGGGTGGCAGCGCGGGCGGCTGGACGGTCATGGCGGCCTGCTGCGCGTCCGACGCGTTCGCCGGAGGTGTCTCCTACTACGGCGTGAGCGCGCTCGCCAACTTCAGCGCGACCACCCACGACTTCGAGTCACGCTACGTCGAGTGGCTCATCGGCCCGGAAGACCCCGCCCTGTACGCCTCGCGCGAGCCCGTCGGCCGGGTGGCGGGGGTGAGCTGCCCCATGCTGCTCCTGCAGGGCCTGTCCGACCCGGTGGTGCCCCCGGCGCAGTCGCAGGCCTTTGTCGACGCCCTCGCCGAACGCGGCGTGCCCTGCACCTACCTCACGTTCGAGGGCGAGGCCCACGGCTTCCGCCGCGCCGAGACCCGCAGCGCGGCCCTGGCGACCGAGCTCGCCTTCTACCAGCAGATCTTCCACTCCTGAGCGGGGCCGGACTCCCTGGTTCCCTGACTCCCGAAGGATCGGCGCATCCGGCTCCGCGGGGTCGGCGGACCCGTCGGGTTCGGGGATTCGGCGGGTTCGGGGATTCGGCGGGTTCGGGGATTCGGCAGGTGCAGCGGGTTCGGCGGGTTCGGGGGGTTCAGCGGGCGAACTCGGTGGCCCGCGATTCGCGGACGACCGTGATGCGGATCTGGCCGGGGTAGGTGAGCTCCTCCTCGACCTGCTTGGCGACGTCGCGGGCGATCACCTGGGCCTGGATGTCGTCGACCGCGTCGGGCTTCACCATGACCCTGATCTCCCGCCCCGCCTGCATGGCGAAGACCTTCTCGACGCCCTCGTAGGAGGTGGCGATCTCCTCAAGGCGCTCCAGCCGCTTGACGTAGGCCTCCAGCGACTCGCGGCGGGCGCCGGGACGGCTGCCGCTGATCGCGTCGGCGGCCTGGGTGAGGACGGCCTCGACGGTCTTGACCTCGACCTCGTTGTGGTGGGCCTCGATGGCGTGGACGACGTCCTCGTGCTCGCCGTACCGTCTGGCGATCTCGGCGCCGATGAGCGCGTGACTGCCCTCGACCTCGTGGGTGAGTGCCTTGCCGATGTCGTGCAGGAGGGTGCAACGCTTGAGCAGCGTCGTGTCGAGCCGCAGCTCGGCCGCCATGATGCCGGCGATGTGGGCGGACTCGATGAGGTGGCCGAGCACGTTCTGACCGTAGGAGGTGCGGTAACGGAGCTGGCCGAGAAGGGTGACCAGCTCGGGATGCATGTCGGTGATGCCGAGCTCCACCAGGGCGTCCTCGCCCGCGCGCACGCACAGCTCCTGGACCTCGGCCTTGCTGCGCTCGTGGGCCTCCTCGATGCGCTGCGGATGGATGCGGCCGTCGAGGACGAGTTTCTCCAGGGTCAGCCGCCCCGTCTCGCGACGGACCGGGTCGAAGCACGACAGCAGCACGGCTTCCGGCGTGTCGTCGATGATCAGGTTGACGCCGGTGGTCGACTCGAAGGCGCGGATGTTGCGGCCCTCACGGCCGATGATGCGCCCCTTCATCTCGTCGCCCGGCAGGTGCAGGACGCTCACCACGGACTCGGCGGTCTGCTCGGTGGCCACCCGCTGGACCGCCAATGTGACGATCTTGGTGGCGCGCTTCTCGCCCTCCTTGCGGGCCTCGCCCTCGATCTCCCTGATGATCAGCGCGGCCTCGCGCTTGGCCTGGTTCTCGATCTCCCGGACCAGCTCGGCCCTGGCCTGGTCGCTGGTGAGCCCGGACACCCGTTCCAGGATGGTCTTGCGCTCCTCGGAGACCCGTTCGAGATCCTCGCGGCGGTCGGCCAGCTCGGTCTCCGTCTCGGCGAGCTTGCGGGCCCGGTCGGCCTGGCGCCTGGCCTCCTCGTCGAGACGCTGCTCCCGCTCGGCCAGCCGGTTCTCCCTGCGTTCGAGGTCGGACCTGAGCTCCTTGAGCTCGTACTTCAGGATCTTGCCCTCGGCCTCGGCCTCCTTGCGCGTCTCGGCCGCCGCCTCGACCGCCGCCTCCGACTTGCGCAGGAGCTCTCCGGCGTCGTCCCGGGCCTTCGCCCGGATGTCGGCGGCCTCACGCCTGGCCTCCTCCAGGTGGGCCTCGAACTCGGCCTCCTGCTCGGGGGTGGGGCCCTTCGGCACGGCCCCGGCTCCACCGATGCGACGCAGCAACACGACCAGCACGGCTGTCATCACGGCGAGAGCCACAACCGCCACTGTCAACATGACGACCACGACCGGATCCATGCGCGCCTCACCTTCCTCGCGTCGCAAATATCAAGCACACGAGGGGTCACACGCACGGCACGGAAAGCTCAAGAGACGGCGCTGTCGGGACAGAAGTGAACCCAGAGGGGATCACCTACCGGCTTTCCCAGCCGGTCCGTCGTCCCGTCCTCATCCGCCAAGCCTGCTTGTCCGTATTACACCGCTATGACAATCCGCGCTGCGCGGAGTAACTCCTCACTGCCGTTGAGATTAAGCGTCAGAGAGGTAACGAGCAAGCAAAGACCCGCTGTCAAGCCGCTTTGAACTAGTCGAGCGGATAGCCCGGATCTTCCGAGAATGGCGATGTTTCCGCCCCCTCGTCCTCCAGCACTTCGCGGATGACGCGAAACGCCAGGCCGGGGCCGTATCCCTTCCGGGCGAGCATGCCGGCCAACCTGCGCGTCCTGACCGCGGGCTCCAGGCCACGGGTCGAGGAGAGCTTGCGCCGCACCAGGCGACGGGCGGTCTCCGCCTCCTCCTCGGGGTCGAGCTGATCCACCGCCTCGTTCACGGTCTCCTCGTCCACCCCCCGGTGGCGAAGCTCCGAGGCGAGGGCCTTTCTGGCGAGACCCCGCCCGGCGTGGCGCGAACTCACCCATGCCGCAGCGAACGCCTCGTCGTCGATGAGCCCGACCTCGGAGAAGCGGTCCAGCACGGCGTCCGCCGCCTCCTGGGGCACCTCACGCTTGCGCAGCGCCTCCGCGAGCTGGGCCCGGGTGCGCGGCGCCATGGTCAGCAGCCGCAGGCAGATGCCTCGCGCCACCGCCTGCGGATCGGCTTCGGACTTCCGGCTCGCCGAAGACCCCTCGGCCGGGTCGCCGGATCCACCGGGGTCGCCAAAGCCACCGGATCCGCCGGATCCATCGGGGAGGAAGCCGGAGGAAGCACCCCCGGACCGCCGTCCGCCACGCCGGGAGGCACGTTTCCTCCGGCCTCGCGGCGCGTCACCCTCGGGTTCCGCGGGTTCCGCGGTCTCCTCGCGGAACCCTCCTTCCGAGGCGGACCGGCCGTGGTCGCGCCCGCGCCTGCCCGGTGAGCCCGCCCGAGGCTCGTCGGGCCAGGCGCCCCAGTCTCTCGGCCCGGCCTCGCCGGCCGGACCGGAGTCAGGTCCCGTCGTCATCGATCAGCCCGGATTCAGGCGTCACCAGGCTTGGGGGCGGCGGCAGTGGCCTTGGTACCACGACCGGACCCGGCGGAAGCGGCGGCACCCGACGCGCGACCGGACGTGGCGGCCGGGGCCGACGCCGCGGGGGCGGGCGACGGGGTGGCCGGGTTGTCGACGCGCGGCCCGACCCCCAGCTTCTCCTTGATCTTCTTCTCGATCTCGTTCGACATGTCCGGGTGGCTCTTGAGGAAGTTTCGCGCGTTCTCCTTGCCCTGGCCGAGCTGGTCGCCCTCGTAGGTGTACCAGGCGCCGGACTTGCGGACGAAGCCGTGCTCGACGCCCATGTCGATCAGGCCGCCCTCGCGGGAGATGCCGACGCCGTAGAGGATGTCGAAGTCGGCCACCCGGAAGGGCGGGGCCATCTTGTTCTTGACGACCTTCACCCGGGTGCGGTTGCCGACCGCCTCGGTGCCGTCCTTCAGCGTCTCGATGCGGCGGATGTCGAGACGGACCGAGGCGTAGAACTTCAGCGCCTTTCCACCGGTCGTGGTCTCGGGCGAGCCGAACATGACGCCGATCTTCTCGCGGAGCTGGTTGATGAAGATCGCGGTGGTGCCGGTGTTGTTGAGCGCTCCGGCGACCTTGCGCAGCGCCTGGGACATCAGGCGGGCCTGGAGACCGACGTGGCTGTCGCCCATCTCGCCCTCGATCTCGGCCTTGGGCACCAGGGCCGCGACCGAGTCGATGACCAGCAGGTCGACGGCGCCGGACCGGATCAGCATGTCGGCGATCTCCAGCGCCTGCTCACCGGTGTCGGGCTGGGAGACGAGCAGCGCGTCGGTGTCGACCCCCAGCTTCTGGGCGTACTCCGGGTCGAGCGCGTGCTCGGCGTCGATGAACGCGGCGATGCCGCCGCCGCGCTGGGCGTTGGCCACCGCGTGCAGGGCGACCGTGGTCTTGCCCGAGGACTCGGGACCGTAGACCTCGACGATGCGGCCGCGCGGGAAGCCGCCGATGCCGAGGGCCACGTCGAGCGCGATGGAGCCGGTGGGAATCACCTCGATGGGCGCCCGGGTCTCGTCGCCCAGGCGCATGATCGAGCCCTTGCCGAACTGACGCTCGATCTGAGCGAGTGCGGTCTCAAGCGCCTTCTCGCGGTCGTTAGCTGCCATGGGAGCCCCCTGAAGGGTCGCGGGTTGGATCGGTTGCCAGAAAGCTACGGGGTGCCGCCGACAATTTCGGGAGGGCACGCCAGGAGTGGTGGCCTGTTCAATATAGCCGAACGACTGTTCGATCGCCGCCCGTTGGCACCACGGGTTACGGGAGTCGCGAACCGCCGCCGAGGCCCCCCGCGCACAACCTCGCACGGGCCGATATGGGTGGGTACGGGCAGGTATGGGCGGGGTGGGGCATGGCCCCAGGGAGTACGGAACCCATCCGGGAGGCGACATTTCCGAGAATTACCTTGGGCCTGTTGTCACCGAGCTGACCTGGAGTGATCCTGAGGGGAAACGACCCGAGGTGCCCGACGTGCCCAATGCGTTCACGCAGCAACGCCTAGCCCATCTCGATTCCCTGTCCACCGAACTGCGACAACGGGGGCTGGTGAGCCGCACCCTCGGGGGTACCGCCCCGGTGCTGTGGGTGTGGCATCCCGACAGTCGCAGGCAGACCATCGTGTTCGCCACCCCGGTCAAGGACGGCTGGCTGTTCCTGTGGGCACCGGACGGCGAGGAGAACGCCGACGATCCCGCGCACGCGGCCGACTCGGTGGAGAAGCTTCTCGCCCCGCTCCCGGAGCCGTCCTGACCGGTCCCGTCCTCCCTGTTTTCCCAGTTTTCACCGGGCTGCGTTTTCCGGGGTTCCCGGGGTTCCCGCGTTTTCCGGCCCGGGGCCTCACGCACTCCTGAGGCGTCCCCGGGTTTCACCCCGGTCTCCGGGCCTCGCGTACCGTCCGGGTTCTACCGCGGCCCGGGGCACACCGGTCCTCAGCGGAGCCTGGGCGAGACGTCGGTCACTCCGCACACGGCGTGCCAGACCTCCTTGGCCCCGACGCCCTCGGCCAGTGCCTGGATCACGGTCCGGCCACCGAGATCGGCGATGACGTAGTCGCGGGCCCACGAATCGGCGTACTGGTCGCCGAAGTGTGACTTCATCCGCTTCCAGAATTCCGACAGGCGCATAAGCCCAAGTATGGATCCACTCCGGTGTGCCGTGGCCCGTCCCGGCCTCCCGGCCCGGCGGGATCGGGCCTGGAGGAAGGACGTACGGGCGTACGAGGGAAAGGCCGTCGCAGGTGGGGGCGCGAAACGGCCGGGGGTGCGGGGTCGTCAGAGCACGCGGGAGCCGTACATCTCTCCGAGGGGGTCGGCGAGCAACTCCAGGCGGGCCCCGTCGGGGTCGGCGAAGTAGATGGACGCGCCGCTCTCGACCTGGTGCGGCACGCCCGCCGCCTCCAGCTTGCCCCGGAGGCGCTCCCACGTGGAGGGGTCCACGGAGATGGCGACGTGGTGCAGCCCGCCGAGAACCTCCTTGTAGGGGCCGAGGTCCAGGCCGGGGAAGTCGAAGAAGGCGAGCAGGTTGCCGTTGCCGATGTCGAAGAAGAAGTGGTTCGAACCCTGGTAGTCACGGTTCTCGAAGATCTCTGTGAGCGGGAACTCCAGGAGGTCCTGATAGAACGCGATCGTCGTCTCGACGTCGGAGGAGATCAGCGCGAAGTGGTGCAACCCTCTCGCGCTGCTCGGCGGGCGGTGCGTCCTGAGGTGTTCCGCCCTGATCCGCTCGCGTGTCGCCTCGATGGCCTGATGGTCGATGCTCACCGTTAGCTCACCACTCAATGCGTCGTGTGTTCGTCAAAGCCATGTCCGTGACGACAGGGAGCCAACCTATCCCGGCCGTCATGTCATGGTGGCGAAGCCCCTGACCCCGTCCGGGCGCGGTCTCCTGTGGTCCGGCCGTGGGAGCGGTGGATCATGTGTCCGCAGGTGGCGCGCGGGCGATCCGGTCCCGTCCGCCGGTCGGCGGGGGGTTCTGTCGGTGGGGCCGTGCAGTATGGGCGGTGACCCGGTTGGTCGGCCGGACCGGGAGCTAGGGGGCCACGATGAGCGGGACGACGGGCACGGGCGGAGCGCTCGGCCACTTCACCCGGATGACCAGAGACTGGTTCACCGGGGCGTTCGCCGCGCCGACCGCCGCGCAGGAGGGGGCGTGGGCGTCGATCGCCCGGGGTGACAACACCCTGGTGGTCGCGCCCACCGGCTCCGGCAAGACGCTGGCCGCCTTCCTGTGGTCGCTCGACCGGCTCGCCTCCTCCGCCCCGGGCTCCCCCTCTGAGGCCGAGTCCTCCGGTACGGGCACCCGGGGCGGGCGGGGGCGTTCGCGCGGAGACGGCGAGCCGGTGAAGCGGTGCCGGGTCCTGTACGTGTCGCCGCTCAAGGCCCTCGCGGTCGACGTCGAGCGCAACCTCCGGGCGCCGCTGGCCGGGCTGAGGCAGACCGCGCGGCGGCTCGGTCTCCCGGTGCCGGAGATCTCGGTGGCGATCCGGTCCGGCGACACCTCCCCCGAGGAGCGGCGCCGGTTCGCGACCAGGCCGTCCGACATCCTGATCACCACCCCCGAGTCACTGTTCCTGCTGCTCACCAGCCAGGCCCGCGAGGCGTTGCGCGGTGTGGAGACGGTCATCGTCGACGAGGTGCACGCGGTGGCGGCCACCAAGCGTGGCGCGCACCTGGCCCTCAGCCTGGAGCGGCTCGACACCCTCCTGCCCAAGCCCGCCCAGCGGATCGGCCTGTCGGCGACCGTGCGGCCGGTGAGCGAGGTGGCCGCCTTCCTGGGCGGGTCGCGCCCGGCGACCGTGGTCCAGCCGCCCTCCGACAAGGTGATCGAGGTCGAGGTGGTCGTCCCGATCGAGGACATGACCGAGCTCGACACGCCTCCCCCCGCCCCTTCCCCCGACGACGACCGCTGGCTGACCGAGACCCCGGCCAGGCGGTCGATCTGGCCGCACGTGGAGGAGCGGTTGTTCGAGCTGATCGGGAGCCACGGTTCCACGATCGTGTTCGCCAACTCCCGGCGGCTGGCCGAGAGGCTGTGCACCCGCCTCAACGAGCTGGCCTGGGAACGGCGGGAGGGTGGCGGGGAAGGGGCCGGGGAGAGCGCGGGGGCGGGGCCGACGCACTGGGCCGAGGGGTTCCCCGGGCCACCGGCCTCCCTTTCCACCCCGGCGGCGATGATGGCGCAGGCCGGGGCGGCCAAGGGGGTCGTCCCGGAGATCGTGAGGGCCCACCACGGTTCGGTGTCGAAGGAGGAGCGCTCCCAGATCGAGGAGGCGCTCAAGTCAGGGCGGCTGCCCGCCGTGGTCGCGACCTCCAGCCTGGAGCTCGGCATCGACATGGGCGCGGTCGACCTGGTGGCCTGCGTCGGGGCGCCGCCGAGCGTGGCGAGCGGCCTGCAGCGGATCGGCCGGGCCGGGCACCAGGTGGGCGCCGTCTCGCGCGGCGTGATCTTCCCCAAGTACCGGGGGGACCTGGTCCAGACGGCCGTGGTGGCGGAGCGGATGAGGAGCGGGGAGATCGAGGACCTGCGCTACCCGCGCAACCCCCTCGACGTGCTCGCTCAGCAGATCGTGGCGATGACCGCGCTGGACGAGTGGACCGTCGACGAGCTGGAGGAGGTCGTACGGCGAGCCGCCCCCTACCGGACGCTGCCCAGAAGCGCGCTGGAGGCGACGCTCGACATGCTCGCCGGGCGCTACCCGAGCGAGGAGTTCGCCGAGCTGCGGCCGCGCATCGTCTGGGACCGGGTGACCGGCACCCTGCGGGGCCGTCCCGGAGCCCAGCGGCTGGCGGTCACCAACGGCGGCACGATCCCCGACCGGGGGCTGTTCGGCGTGTTCCTGGTCGGGGAGAAGTCCTCCCGGGTGGGTGAGCTGGACGAGGAGATGGTCTACGAGTCGCGGGCCGGGGACGTGTTCGTGCTGGGCGCGACCTCCTGGCGGATCGAGGAGATCACCGCCGACCGGGTGCTGGTCACGCCCGCCCCCGGCCAGCCGGGAAAGCTCCCGTTCTGGCACGGCGACACCGCGGGGCGACCGGCGGAGCTGGGGAGGGCCATCGGCGCGTTCCTCCGCGAGATGTCGGCGGCGGGCGCGGACATCGAGGCGGGAGGCGGGGGCGGGGGTGCGCGCAGCGCGAGGACGGAAAACGCGGGAGCGGGAAGCGGAGAAGCAGGGAACGCGGGAGCGGGGACGGGAAACCCGAGGGTCGGAGACACGGGACCGGGAAACGCACAAGCAGGGAGCGCGGGAGCGGGAAGCACTGGAACGGGGACGGGAAACCCGGGAGCCGGAGACACGGGACCGGGAAGTGGAGAAGCGAGAAATACGGGAGCGGGGAACGCGCAAGCGAGGAGCGCGGGAGCAGGAGCGGGAAGCGCGGGAGCGGGAAACGCTGGAACGGGAGCGGGAAGCGCGGGGAAGGGGGACGCGGCGCGGGAGGGGGCTCTGGCGAGGATCAGGGCGGCGGGGCTGGACGACTTCGCCGCGGCCAACCTGCTCTCCTACCTGGCGGAGCAGCGGCAGGCGACCGGCTACGTGCCGGACGACAGGACGTTGCTGGTCGAGCGCTTCCACGACGAGCTGGGCGACTGGCGGGTGGTGGTGCACTCCCCGTACGGGGCACGGGTGCACGCGCCGTGGGCGCTGGCGATCGGGCGGCGGCTGCGGGAGCGCTACGGCGTCGACGTGCAGGCCGTGCACTCCGACGACGGGATCGTGCTGCGCATCCCCGACACGCTCTCCGACCCCCCGTCCGATGTCGCGGTCTTCGACGCGGACGAGATCGAGCGGATCGTCACCGAGGAGCTGGGCGGCTCGGCGCTGTTCGCGGCACGGTTCCGCGAGTGCGCGGGGCGGTCCCTGCTGCTGCCGCGCCGGGTGCCGGGCAGGCGGTCGCCGCTCTGGCAGCAGCGGCAGCGCGCCTCGCACCTGCTGAACGTGGCGGGCCGCTACGGGTCGTTCCCCGTGGTGCTGGAGACGATGCGCGAGTGCCTCCAGGACGTGTTCGACGTGCCGGGGCTGGTCCGGCTGATGCGCGACATCGAGGCGCGGCGGGTCCGGCTGGTGGAGGTCGAGACCGACAAGGCGTCGCCGTTCGCGGCGTCGCTGCTGTTCAACTACATCGGCGCGTTCATGTACGAGGGGGACGCCCCGCTCGCCGAGCGCCGCGCCCAGGCGCTCGCGCTCGACACGAGCCTGCTGGCCGAGTTGCTGGGCCAGGCGGACCTGCGCGAGCTGCTCGACCTCGACGTCATCACCGACACCGAGCGGGAGCTGGCCCGGCTGGACCGGCCGCTGCGCGACGCCGAGGACCTGGCCGACCTGCTCCGCTCCCACGGCCCCCTGGTGGCCGAGGACGTCAGCGTGCGCGAGGGCGACCCGGCGTGGCTGACCGCGCTGGAGGGCTCCCGGCGGGCCATCAGGGTACGGGTGGCGGGGCAGGAGCGGTGGGCGGCGATCGAGGACGCCGCCCGGCTGCGCGACGCGCTCGGCGTGCCGCTGCCCGTGGGGGTGCCGCACGCGTTCCTGGAACCGGTCGACGACCCGCTGGGCGACCTGCTGGCCCGGCACGCCCGTACGCGCACGTCCTTCCTCGCGAGCACCGCCGCGGCCAGGTTCGGCCTCGGCCCCGCGGTCGTCGCCGACGCGCTGCGCCGCCTGGCCGCCTCGGGGCGGGTGGTGGTCGGGGAGTTCAGGCCGGGCGGCCGGGGCGAGGAGTGGTGCGACGCGGGGGTGCTGCGGATGCTGCGCCGCAGGTCCCTGGCCAGGCTCCGCAAGGAGGTGGAGCCGGTCTCCCCGGAGACCTTGGCCGCCTTCGCGCCCGGCTGGCACGGCATCACCGGCTCCCCGCAGCGGGGCAGGCCGCCGATCGACGCGCTGGTGGGCGCGATCGAGCAGTTGCAGGGCGCGGCGGTGCCCGCGTCGGCGCTGGAGACGCTGATCCTGCCCTCGCGGGTGCCCGGATACGACCCGTCGTTCCTGGACGAGCTGACGGCCTCCGGCGAGGTGATCTGGGTGGGGCAGGGGTCCCTGCCGGGCGGTGACGGCTGGGTGTCGCTCTACTTCGCCGACACCGCGCCGCTGCTGATGCCCGGTCCCGCCGACGTCACCCTGACGCCGGTGCACGAGGCGGTGCTGGAGGTTCTGGGCGGCGGGGGCGCGCTGTTCTTCCGCGAGCTGGGCGGCCGGGCCGGTGCCCTCCTGGCCGGTGCCGTCCCGGACGACCGCGCCCTGTCCGCCGCCGTGTGGGACCTGGTGTGGTCGGGCCGGATCACCGGCGACACGCTGGCGCCGCTGCGGGCCGTCCTCGGGACGGGGCGCCCCGCGCACCGCCCGGCACCGACCCGGCGACGGCGGGCGGTGCTGCCGACCAGGAGCGGCCCGCCCACGGTGGGCGGGCGCTGGTGGGCGCTGCCCGCCCTCGCGGAGGACGCCACCCAGCGCGCCCACGCCCAGGCCGAGGTGCTGCTGGAGCGGCACGGTGTGGTGACCAGGGGCGCGGTGACCGCCGAGCGGCTGCCGGGCGGGTTCGCCGCCGTCTACCAGGTGCTCCGCGCCTTCGAGGAGAGCGGCCGGTGCCGCAGGGGCTACTTCGTGGAGGGTCTGGGCGGCGCCCAGTTCGCCCTTCCCGGCGCCGTCGACCGGATGCGCGCCACGTCCCCCTCGCCCGCCCGCCCGGACACGGCCCCGGCGCCCGACCCGTGGAGCACGCGGAGGCCGGAGCGGCCGGAGGGAGACACCCGGCGGGCGGTGGTGCTGGCGGCCGCCGACCCGGCCAATCCGTACGGGGCGGCCCTGCCGTGGCCCGCCCATCCCGGGGAGGTGTCCCACAAGCCCGGCAGGAAGGCCGGATCCCTGGTCGTGCTCGTCGACGGGCACCTGGTCCTCTACGTCGAACGCGGCGGCAAGACCCTGCTGTCCTTCTCCGGTGACGACCGTCTCCAGCCCGCCGTCGACGCCCTCGCGCTCGCCGTGCGCGACGGCGCCCTGGGCAAGCTGACCGTCGAGCGGGCGGACGGCACCGCCATCAACGACTCCCCCCTGGGCGCCGCCCTGGAGTCGGCCGGGTTCCACCCGACTCCCCGGGGCCTGCGCCTGAGGGCGTAGAAAACCCTGCGCGGCGGGCCGGGGGCCGGTTCGGCGCTCCGGGCGCGGCCCCGACGCCCGTCCAGCACGTCCGCGGGAGCGGCCCCCGGGTCGGCCCCGACGCCCGTCCGCCACGTCCGTGGGCGCGGCATCCGTGCCATTCGTGTCACCCGCGTCACCCGTGTCGCCCTCGGTTCTCCGCGATCCGGCGACCGGTCTCGCGCGATTGCAGCCATCCACCAGTGACCCACAACCGGACATTGCGATATTTAGCACGTTGTTAGATCGAAAGGGGAAACAACGATGGCTAAGGCTAAGCCGGAACTGTCCGCGCTGTCCGAAATCGGCACCGAGCTGGACGAGAGCCAGCTCGCGCAGGTCAACGGTGGCTACTACTGGGACTTCTACCACTGGGAGGACTTCGCTCCCGGTGGCTGGGCGTACTGACCCGACCGGATTGTGCTGACACGGCACGCGTAGCCGGATAGACGCGAGAAGACGGGGTGCGGCCACCGGCCGCGCCCCGTCCGCGTTTCCCCGCTTCCTCCGGTCGGAGTTCCGCGGGTCAGAACGAGGTCATCTCCGGAGCGGGATCACCTCGGCGACCGGCTCGCCGCGCTCGTGTTCCCGCTCGTGTTCCTGACGCTCGCGTTCCTGGCGCTTCTGGATGGCCTGGAAGCCGACCAGGTCGTCCGGGAGCGCGTCGGGGACGTCCACGTCGAACCTGGACAGCGTGCGGGTCCGCATCGCGACCAGCACCGTGACCGCGATGGCGACGGCGAACAGCACGTACATCAGGCCGACGCCCCGGCCCCCGCCGGTGCCGAGCACGAGTCCGGCCGTGTCGGCCAGCGGCCCCCCGGGAAGCAGCAGCGGTTCGAACAGCGCGCTGCCGTACGGGGCGACCAGGCCGAAGCCGATCGGCAGGGTGGACCAGGCGATGAGCGTGTTGAGCGCGATGACGCGGCCGTGGAAGCGCTGCGGCACCTTGACCTGGATGATCGTCGCGTAGACGCCGTTGAGCATGGTCAGCCAGAACGACATCCCGAAGGCGCCGACCGCGATCAGGACCAGGTTCTGCTGCAGGCCGATGACCAGGCAGAAGAGGCTCAGGGCGAGGGTGGAGAGCATGACGCCGCGCAGCCGCTGCCGTCGCGGGCCTCCCCATACGGTCATGGTCAGGCCGCCGAGGAAGACCCCGAGGCCGCCGAAGAAGGAGATCCGGCCGACGTCCTCCAGGGTGGCGAAGCCCAGGACCAGCGGCGAGACGAGCAGGAACAGCGGGGACAGGAAGATGTTCAGCACCGCGAAGAAGAACAGCATGCCGCGGAAGCCCCGGTTGCCCCAGGAGAACTTCCAGCCCTCGACCATCTCGGCGACCAGCGACTCCCTGCGCTTCCACGCCATGGTCCTCGGGAAGCGGACGAAGAGCAGCACCCCGATCGCGAAGACGTACGAGACGACGTCCAGGACGAGGATGCCCTCCAACCCGATCACGGCCATCAGGCCGACCGCGACCAGCGGGACGACCAGCTGGGCGGTACCGGTGACCATCTGGACCACGCCGTTGGCGTGACCGAGGAAGCGCTTGGGGACCAGCTGCGGGATGGCGGAGTTGTAGGCGAGGCGCTGGAAGGTCAGCGCGACCGACAGCAGTACCAGGAGCGGGTAGATGTGCCAGATCTGGAGGTTGCCGGTCCACAGCAGGACGCCCAGTGCCAGCTGGGTGCCGAACGCTCCGGCGTCTCCGGCGAGCATCACCTTGCGCCGGTCGTAGCGGTCGACGAGGGCACCGGCCAGGGGGGACACCAGCATGCCGGGGACCAGCGCGAGGACGGAGAACAGGGCCATCATGGGGAGCGAGCCGGTGGTGATGTAGATCCACAGCGGGATGGCGAACTCGGTCAGCGACGACCCGATGATCGAGACGAGCTGTCCGGCCGCCACGGCGGCGAATCGCTTCATGCTCGGCGGAGGACCGGAGCGCGCCGGGGGATCCGTCGCGACCGGGTGTCCCGTCCCGGGCGGCGCGCCGCCCGCGCCCGCGTCGGTGAGAACGGGCGCCACCGACTCCAACCCGGAAGAAACCGATCCCCTACCGGGAGAAGCCGATCCCAACCCGGAAGCAGCCAACCCCTGACCGGGAGAACCCGACTTCAGACCGGGGAAGGACCCCGCGCCGGTGACCGCGGGGGCCGTCGTCGCCGGGACGAGCTCCGTGAGGGTGTCCTGGGTGGAGACGCCGCCGAGCCACCAGGTGGACCGGTCGGTACGGGCCAGCTTGGCCGTGTCGCCGGAGGCGATGGCCCGGTGGGTGCCGGTGACGATGACGGCCAGCTCTTCCGCCCGATATTTCAGGAAAAAGTGCCCGGCCTCGTCGAGGACCACCACGGCCGTGGAGCCCGTCAGGAGATGCCACTCGCGGTAGCGCTCCTGGTAGAACTCGGTGGCCGGGTCACGGTCGCCCGCCACCGAGATGATCGGCGCCCTGAGCGGCTCGACGCCCTCCTCGAAGAGGCGGGTGAAGTAGCGTTCCGCCTCCTTGGTGCCCTTGCGACGGTTGTCGATCATCAGCTTGAGCTGGTCACGTTCCAGGTCCTCCACGTCGAGGCCCGCGGCCTGCAGGGCGTTGGCCCAGACCTGGTCGCTGCGGAGGCGGTCGGTCAGGTTCGACAGCTTGGCCAGCACCGAGGTGGGACGCGCGAAGGGGAAGATGCCACCGAGGTAGATCGCCTCGACCGGGCGGCCCGCGGCCTCCAGGCGGCGGGCGATCTCCACGGTCAGCATGACGCCGAGCCCGCAGTGCCCGTACAGCGCGAGCGGGCCTCGGATGTCCTTGAGGATCTCCTCCACGCAGCCCTGCGCGACCTCCGCGACCGGCCAGGTCTCCTCGATGAGCCCCATCTCCTGGCCGGGGACGGCGACCGCGTGCAGCGCCCAGTTCTGGGGCAGCGTGTCGGCCAGCGGCTGGTAGATGGCCGCGCTGCCGCCGCCGTACGGGACGCAGACCAGGGTCGAGGTGGCCGTGCGGGCCGGGGTGAGCCGGTGCAGGAGCATGCGCGGGCCGTCGTCGGCCGTCTCGACGAGCCGCGCGAGCTCGCGGACGGTCCGGTTCTTGAACAGGTCCAGGATCGTGACCTGGCGCCCGCCTTCGGGAATGGCTTTCCGAAGGCGGGCGACCACCTGCGCGGCGAGCAGCGAATGACCGCCCAGGTCGAAGAAGTCGTCCAGCACGCCGACCTGGACCAGCCCGAGCACCTTCGCCCACACCGCCGCGATCGCCTCTTCGAGGGGCGTCTCCGGCGGGACGAATCCGGCTTCCTGGTCGGGTCGTGCCTCGTCGGGTTCGGGCAGCCTGGCCCGGTCGACCTTGCCGTGCGACTTCAGGGGCAGCTCGTCCAGCCAGACGAACCGCCCGGGGATCATGTACTCGGGGAGCCGCTCACCGAGCCGCGCCCGCAGCTCGCTGACACTGGTCTTTTCTCCGCCGACCTCGCCGACCACGTACGCGACCAGCCGGTCCGCGCGCAGGTCGACGACGGCGTGGGCGACTCCCGGCTGGTCGGCGAGCACCGACTCGATCTCCGGCAGTTCCACCCGGTAGCCCCTGACCTTGACCTGAAGGTCGCGGCGGCCGAGGAAGCACAGGTCGCCGGAGGGCAGCCAGCGGCCGAGGTCGCCGGTCCGGTACATGCGGGCGCCGGGTTCACCGTACGGATCGGGCAGGAACCTCTCGGCCGTCAGGCCGGGCCGCCCGAGGTATCCGCGGGCAAGCCGGTCTCCGCCCAGGTAGATCTCGCCGGTCATGCCGGGCGGGACCAGCCTCAGGTGCTCGTCGAGCACGTAGACCGCGGCACCGGGCAGCGGCCTGCCGATGGGCAGGTTCAGCGCCCGCTCGTGCTCGCCGGTGACGGCGTGGGTGGAGATGCCGACCGTGGCCTCGGTGGGGCCGTAGTGGTTGACCACCGTGGTGTGCGCGGTCAGCTCGCGGGCCCAGCTCCACCGGGAGGCCTCGCCGCCGAGGACGAGGAGCTTGCGCGGGAGCAGCTCGGCGGGGTCGTCGACCGCGGCGAGCAGCGAGGCGAGGTGGGAGGGGGTCATCTTCAGGTAGTCGGTGCCGCGCAGCAGCCCGGCGAGCTCCTCGGCGGGGGCCTGGGGATCGGCCAGGTGCAGCTCTCCGCCGGTCATGAGCGACAGGTAGAAGATCGTCACCCCGAAGTCGAACGAGAGCGACTGCAGCAGCGTGTAGACCGCGCCGGGCTCGACCTCGAAGCGCTCCTCGACCCCGGCGAGGTAGTTGAGCACCTGCCGGTGCTGCACCCCGACGCCCTTCGGCCGCCCGGTGGTCCCCGACGTGTAGATCACGTACGCGAGGTGGTCCGGCGAGACCTCGGGGGGCTCGAACCCGGTCTCGTCCAGCGCCTCGGAGTCCAGGTGGATCGTCGGGGCGCCGGGAAGGTCGGGAAGCAGGTCGCGCAACGCGGAGGTGGTGAGGATTGCGACGGCCCCGGCGTCGGCGAGCATGTACGCCAGCCGGTCGCGGGGCTGCTTGGGGTCGAGGGGCACGTAGGCGCCACCGGCCTTCAGCACGCCGACGACGGCCGCCGCCAGGTCGGTGGACTGCTCCAGGAAGACGCCCACCCTGGTGTCGGGACCCACGCCGTGCCGGTTCCTCAGCAGGGCGGCGATCCTGGTGGAGCGCTCGTCCAGCTCGGCGTACGTCAGCGAGCCGCCATAAACCACGGGCGACGCGGGCGAAGCGGGCGACGCGGATGACGACGCGGACGAGGCGGTGACGTCGTGGACCACGGCCGTCGCGCCGGGGGTGAGCGCGGCCCGCGCGGTGACGAGGTCGTGCAGCAGGCCGTGACCCGGCGGGCGGAGCGCGGGTCCCGAGCCGAAGCCCAGGACCCTCTCCCGCTCGTCGCCGGAGAGCAGCGACAGCTCCCCCACCCGGGTGTCCGGGTCCGCCACGATCGAGCGCAGCAGCGTCTCGAAGCGCGCGGCCAGCAGCTCCACGGTCTCCGGGTCGAACAGGGCGGTGCTGTAGGAGAGGTGGCCGACCAGCCCGCCGTCCGGGCTCTCGAACAGGTAGAGGCCCAGGTCGAAGCGGGTGGTCCTGGCCGGGAGCGTGAGGTAGGAGACGCGCCCGTCCTCCTCGCCCGCCTTGAAGTTCTGCAGCGCGAACGTGACCTGCGCGAGCGGTGAGCGGCTCACGTCGCGGACCACGTTCAGCTCGCTGACCAGCTGGTCGAACGGGAGCTCCTGGTGCGCGTACGCGTCCAGGGCGGTCTCGCGCGTCCGGGCCAGGAAGGCGGTGAACGACGGGTCGTCGGCCAGGTCGGCGCGCAGGACCAGGGTGTTGACGAACATGCCGACCACCCCGTCCAGCTCGGGCAGCCCGCGCCCGGCGACCGGGGAGCCGACCGCGAAGTCCGTCTGCCCCGAGTAGCGGGCCAGCAGGACCTGGAAGGCCGCCAGCAGCGTCATGTACGGCGTGGCACCGGCCTCGGCGCCCAGCTCGGCGAGCCGCCGGGCGAGGTCGGCGTCCACCCGGACGTCGAGGGCGGCCCCCTCGTGGCGCTGCTCGGCGGGGCGCGGCCGGTCGGTTGGCAACTCGATGGCGGGCAGCCCGGCGAGCCGGTCGCGCCAGTGGTCGATCTCGCGGCGGTGGTCGCGGCCCCGCTGCCAGAGGGCGTAGTCGCCGTAGCCGACCGGCGCGGGCGGCGGGGTGGCGCCGTCGTGCAGGGCGAGCAGCTCGCGGATGAGCAGGTCGCTGGACCAGCCGTCGATGACGGTGTGGTGGGCGGCGATGAGGAGGACGTGGTCGCCGGGCGCGATCCCGACCAGCACGGTGCGGAAGAGCGGGCCGCGCTCCAGGTCGAACGGGACCGCGAGGTCGGCGTCGAGCAGCTCGATCGCGGCGTCCACGCCGTCCGCCTCGGCGACGCGCAGCGCGGCGGGGCCCGGCTCGTCGATGACCAGCTCGGGGGTGCCGTCGTCGGTGGTGAGGAACCGCGTCCGCAGGGCCTCGTGGCGCGCGACGATCTCGTCCAGGGCCCGGCGCAGCGCGTCGGCGTCCAGGTCCCCGCGCAGGCGCACCGCGACGGGGACGGTGTAGGTGGTGGTACCCGGCCGGTACTGCTCAAGGAACCACAGGCGTTCCTGGGCGTGGGACAGGGGCGGGACGGTTCCGGGGGCGCGGCGGGCGACGGCGGCCCGTGACTCCCCCCGGCTCTTGAGCCGCTTGGCGAGCAGTGCCTTCTTGGCGTCCGACAGGGTTGTCTCGGTCACGCGTGTAACTCCATCCGGAGGGCCGCGAGGAAGAGCGCGGCGTCCCGTCCGTTGATCAGCCGATGGTCGTAGGCGAGGCCGATGTTGGCGACGGTCCTCGCGGTCACCGCGCCGTCCTCGGCGAGTACCAGTTCGGGCTGCGGCGAGGTGATCGCGAGGGCGCAGACCGTACCGGGGAAGATGAGGGGGATCGCGAGGATGACGTCGGCGTCGGTGTGCAGGGTGACGGCGATGTTGGCGCCGGTGAGGTCCTTCTCGCGGAAGTCGCCCTCGGTGGCGGCGAGCCGGTAGCGCATGAGCGCGTCGGCGATGGCCTTGAGCGAGCCGGTGTCGTGGACGACCGGCACGTACAGGCCCTCGCCCATGTCGAAGGTGACGCCGACGCGCGGGGCGTCGGCCGGACGCGCCCGGTCCCCGTCGAGCGAGGCGAAGAACAACGGGAACGCCGGGTGCAGCGCGGCCACGGCCTGGACGAACAGCTCCGCGAGCCCGACCGGCCTGCGCACCTCCCTGCTCAGCCCCCTGGCCCGCTCCAGCAGCGGGCCCACCTCGAACCTCACGACGGTGTACGCGGCGGGGATGGTGGCGTGCGAGGTGGTGACGGCGCGCGCGACGGCCCGCTGCACCCGCGAGAGGCGGTGCGCGCCCGTGTCCACGGCCGGTTCCGGTACGTCCTCCAGCACGTCGCCCGGCACGATCCCCGGCGCGACCTCTCGTACGCCTTCCCGGACGCCTTCCCGGGCATCGGGAGCCGTACGGCGGGAGACCACGGCCTCCACGTCGGCCCTGCGGATGACGGCCAAGCCCAGGGACGCGACCTCGGCGTGGGAGACGCCGAGCTCCTCCATGGCCGCGCGGGCGGGAGCGGTGACGACCGGCTCGGCGACCGGCGCGTCTTCCTGTCCCGGCACGTCCTCCGAGGTCACGGACTCGGGCGCGACAGACACCGCGACGGACACCGGGGCGGGCGGCGGGGCCGCCTCGGGCGTGACGCGGGCGAGGAGCGCGCCGGGAGCGATCCAGGTGCCGAGGGCGGCGGCGTGGTGCAGGTAGCCGGTCTCCTCCGCCTCCAGCTCGTCGGCCGCCTTGGAGGTCTCCAGGACGGCGATCGGCTCCCCGGCGATGACGGGCTTGCCGTTCCCCACGAGCCACTCGACGATCTGGTACTCGGTGTCGTTGTTGTTGAGCTTGGGGACGTGGATGTCAGCCACGCAGAGCCTCCCGTACGGCGTGGTGGATCGTGGACTCCCCGACCAGGACCTCGTTCTCCAGGTGCGCGGCGGTGGGGATCACGGAGGCCCGCGAGTGGACGAGGCGGACGGGTCCGCGCAGGCGGTTCCAGACGCGGGCGTGCAGCAGGTGCGCGACCTCGCTGCCCCAGGTGCCTCCGGCGGTGCTCTCCTCCGCCACCAGGACGACGTCGCCGAGATGGGGCAGCAACGCGTCGGCGTCCAGCGGGTAGAGCCGGGAGGGGACCAGCAGCCGGACGGAGATCTCCTCCTCCATCATCAGGGAGCGCATCGCGCCCAGCACCCGGTGGGCCATCCCGCCCGGGGCGATGACCACGCAGTCCGGGCGGTCGCCCGCGTCGCGGATGTCCACCACGGCCAGGTCCCCGTCGCGGCGCATCAGGAACAGCGGGTCCACCCGCTCCATCTGCCGGGTGTAGAGGACCTTGTCCTCGAAGAACACGCACGGCTCGCCCCGTTCCAGCATCGCCGCGAACGCCGCGCGGTTGTCGTGGAAGGGGGACATCTCGTACAGCGACAGCCCCGGCATGCCGACGAAGTGCTTCTGCAGGCTCTGGCTGTGGGTGGGGCCGTAGCCCCGGCCGCCGCCGGTCGGGCAGCGCACCACCATCCGCAGCGGCAGCCGCTTGCCGTACATCGACACCGACTTGCTGGCGAAGTTGCACAGCTGGTCGAAGGCGAGCGCCACGAAGTCGCCGAACATGATCTCGGCCACGGCCGTGTTGCCGGTGAGCGCCAGTCCCGCCGCGACGCCGGTCAGCGCGCCCTCGCTGATCGGGGTACCGATCACGCGCTCGGGAAAGCGGGTGGACAGCCCCTTGGTGACCTTGAAGGCGCCGCCGTACGGGTCGAGGATGTCCTCGCCGAGCACGTAGGCGGTGGGGTCGTCGTCCAGCAGCCCGTGCAGGGCCGCGTTGAGGTTCTCCGCTACGCGCACGGTCCCTCCCAGCGGGAGAGCGGGCGCGCGGCCACCTCGTCGGCGACGGCCTCGACCTCGGCCCTGACGACACCGTCGAGCCGGTAGAACTGCTCGGGGTGGTCGTGGGCGTAACGGGTGTACCAGTCGTTGTCCCTGGCGGCCCGTACGACCTCGGCCGGGCGGATGTCGTCGCCCTTGCTGTGCGGCCCGAGGCGGTGGGTGACGAACTCGACCACCAGCGGCTGCCCCTCGCGCACCCGCGCGATCTCGCGTTCCAGCGAGAGGCGGATCTCGTTGACGTCGGTGGAGACGACCAGCCGGTGCGGGATGCCGAAGGCCGCCGCCCGGTCGGCCACCGTACCGGCCATCTGCGCGGCGGTCGGGGTGGACTGGGCGATGCCGTTGTTCTCCACCACGACGAGCAGCGGGAGCCTCCAGAGCGCGGCGAGGTTCAGGGCCTCGTAGACCGCGCCCTCGCCCCAGGTGCCGTCGCCGATGTGCACGCAGGCCAGGGTGCCGGGCTCGGAACGCTTGAGGTGCAGCGCGACCCCGGCGGCGACCGGCATGCTCTCGCCCTGTACGCCGGTGGACATGTAGCGGTCGCGGTGGATGTGCTGGCTGCCGCCGACACCCCCGCAGACCGCGCCCTCCCTGCCCATGATCTCGGCGAGCAGGCCGTGCGGGTCGCGGAACCTGGACAGGTAGTGGCCGTGTCCCCGGTGGTTGCTGAAGACGTGGTCGGCCGGGCCGAGCAGGGACCGCAGCGCGACCGGGACGTACTCCTGGCCCAGGCAGGTGTGCGTGGTGCCGTTGAGGTCGCCCCTGCCGTACAGCTCGAGAAGCTTGAGCTCGAAGTGCCTGACCAGGAGCAGGAGTTCCAGGTCGTCGTCGGCGAGGGGGGAGAGACGGAGCCCGTCGAGGGTCTCAGTCATCGCCGAGGGAGTCCACGATCCCGGCGATCGTCGGGTTGTCGAAGAAGGCGTCCAGGGAGACCTCGATGTCCAGGCGCTTGCGCATGCGGGCGATGATCTGCGTGATGGTGAGGGAGTGGCCGCCCAGATCGAAGATGTCGTCGTCATCGGCGATCGGTGAGATGCCCAGTACTTCCTCCCAGATCTCGCGCACCTGGTCGGTCAGCGTGGTGACGGAACCCATCTCGTTCTCCAGAATTTCGTGCAGTGGCAGGTCGGGGTCGTGAGTGGCGCGTTCCAGAAGGAGACGCAGGTCGTCGGCCACCCGGGCGGCGTCGGGCACCGTCTCGGGGTCGTGGCGCAGGCTGATCTCCAGCCCGTCGGGGCCGTCCACGCACTGCAGGTGCAGCGCGCCGCGTACGGCGTGGTTGAAGACGGTCCACTCCACCGACGCGTCGAGCCCGGTGAACACCGGGTCGGCGTCGCGGCGGGTGCGGTAGCTGACGGAGACGGGGACCAGCGCGGCGTGCGGCCGGAGGCGCGGCATCGCCCGGGAGAGCGGTACCTGGCGGAACCGGTACACCTCTCTCAGCTCGGCGCGCAGCGCGGTGGCGAACTCCCGGAAGGTCGTCTCCGGGGACGGGCTGGAGGCGACCGGAAGCTCGTTGACGAACAGGCCGATGTGCCCGGCGGCCTCGGGGGGCCGGGTCGACAGGTCGACGGCGGTGGTCACCGAGGTGTTGCCGTAGCCGAGGAGCAGGGTGTGCAGCGCGGCGAGCAGCACCTCGAACCGGGTCAGTCCGGGGACCGGCGTGTCCGGCGGGCCGGAAGGTGCGTTAACCCCACCGGAGAGCGGGCCGGAAGCCTGACCGGAAGACGCGCCAACCGGACCGGACGGGACCGCCGGGTTTGACGGGTTCGACGGGTTCACGGTGAATCGCAGTACGCGGCCCTCGCCCGCCCGCCGGGATTTCAGCGCGTGGCCGAGAACGACGGTCTCGCCGGGATCGCGCCAGCGGGGCTTCCAGAACTCCCGCGCGCCGGGAAGCAGGGCCGCCACCCGGGCGCGTTCGGCCCGGCCGTGATCGATCCCGGGCAGCGGGGGCGGCGGCTCGCCGTTGTGGAAGGCGGCCAGGTCGCGCACCAGGATGTCCTTCGACTGCCCGTCGAAGACCAGGTGGTGGGCGACGAAGAGAAGCAGGTGCCGTCCGGGGCCGGTCTCGAACAGGGTGAACCTGGCCAGCGGGCCCTTCTCCAGGTCGAACGGGCGCAGGATCTCCTCCCGCACGGCCCGCTCGTACGCCTCGCCGTCCTCACCGCTCTTGGACTGCGAATCCGGCAAAGATCCACCGGAGGGGATCGCCACCTGGCGTACGGGGACCTTGGCGCCGGGCACCAGCCGCAGCTCGTTGTCCACCTCCGCCACCACGCTGCCCAGCATCGGGTGCCGGGCGACCACCGCCTCGCAGGCCGCCAGCAGCGCGCCGGTGTCCAGGTCGCCGCGCAGGTGGACGAGTATCGGCATGTGATAGGCGGCGCCCCCGCCCACGGTCTGCTCGGTCACCCACATCCCCTGCTGGGTGAACGTGACCTCCGGCATGCTCGCGGGCACGGGGTCAGACGTACTCGCGGACACGGAGCCGGAGGTGCTCGCGGGCGCCGGTTCCGGGGTGTTCTCGGGCGGGACCCGGGTCATCGCGCGTTCTCCGTCGTCCGGCGCAGGGCCTTCTTGTCGACCTTGCCTCCGGCGTTGCGCGGCAGGGCGTCGACCGTGACGACGTGCGCGGGCAGCTCGTGCGGGGCGAGGCGGTCCTTGAGGAAGATCCGCAGGTCCTCGGGCGTGAGCGGCTCCCTGGTGACGAGGGCCACGGTGACGACGGTCCCGAGCACGGGGTGGGGAACCCCGAAGGCGGCGGCCTCGATCACCGCCGGGTGCCGGTAGACGACCTCCTCGACGTGGATCGTGGAGACCTTGAAGGCCCCGGACTTCACCACGTCGCCCTCGCGGTCGACGAGGTAGAGGTAGCCGTCGGCGTCGATGTAGCCGAGGTCGCCCATCCGTACCCAGCCGTCGCGGAAGGTCCCGCTGTCGGGGTCGCCGTAGTAGGCGCGCGGCGCGGCGGGGGAACGCATCCAGACCTCCCCGGTCTCCCCCGGCGCCAGCGGCTCGCCCTCCACGGTGGCGATCCTGACCCGTCCCCCGGCGATGGCGCGGCCGACGCTTCCCGGCCGGTCCGGGTCGAACATCATGACCGTCTGGGCCGGGGCGGCCTCGGTCGAGGTGTAGTAGTTGGTGATCGTCGCCTTGGGGAAGGCCGTGGTCAGCGCCTGGGCGACGGCCGAGGGCAGCGGCGCGGCGGCCGAGCCGAGCAGCAGCACGCTGGACAGGTCGTGCCGTTCGGCCACCCCCGCGTTGACCAGCTCGATGGCCATCGCGGGGACCAGGAAGACCGTCCCCGCGCGGTACGACTCGATCAGCGAGGCGAAGCGGGCCGGGGTGAAGCGCGGCAGCGTCACGACGGCCGGGTGGGCGTCGAGCGCGTTGATCAGCATCGCCTGCCCGGCGTTGGTCCCGATCGGGAAGGCGTGGACGAGATGCCGGGAGTGCGCGAACGGCCGTCGCTTGGCACCGCAGCCGTAGGCCAGATTGGCATGGGTGGCCGAGACACCCTTGGGACGGCCGGTCGTCCCGGAGGTGTAGAGGATCTGGGCGAGATCCCCAAGCCCCGCGAGATCCGCGAGCTCCCCGGGCTCCCCCGACTCCGGAGGGGCGATATCGGCCTTCTCATAGGACGTTTCGGCGCTCAGACCGTCAACCGTGACGCTCCAGCCGATCTCCGGCACGGGGAGACCCTCGGCGTGGACGACGCCGGTCGCGCGGCAGTTCTCCAGCATGAAGCGCAGGTCATCGAGGGTGAGGCGGTCGGAGAGCGGTACGGCCACCGCCCCGGCCGCGAGGACCCCGCAGAAGGCCACGGCGTAGTCCGCCCAGTCAGCGGCCCCGAACACCAGCCCCACCCGGTCGCCCCGGGCGACACCCCGTGTGACCAGGCTTTTCGCGAGCGCGGTGGACCGCTCGTGCCACTGGCCGTAGGTGAGCTGAGCCGAGCCGTGCACGATCAGCGCGACCCCGTCGGGGTCGGCGAGGGCCCGGTCTCTGAGCAGTTGGGGGACGGTCAGGTTCACCAAGTGAACCTCCCACTAAAGATCGGATGTATGTGCCTTCGGTGTGTGCGAGCATCGGAGGCACTACAGGAAAGAATCTTTACTATTTAAAAGCGAGCGTCAGTCTTACATGATCGTAAGGGTCGCGCAAGACTTTGGGGAGAGGTTCACAGAGGCAACAAAACCCACGCGAAAGTGACCCTTGCGCCCTCGGGGCGAAGGTGTAACACTGACGACCGCAGAACTAACTGGAAAGTTTCTTTCCAAAAAGAAACCATCCCAACGCCCGCCCAACTGGGCAAATGTGCACAGAGCGGGCTTTTTGCGTACTAACCTCCAGCGCGATTGCGTGAACTACCGGGCCCGCGGCCGACAAAGGAGCCCTGCGTGTTCCCACCGGAGACCGTTCCCACCGGCCAGCCAGGGACGGAGTACCCCCTGTCGTACGGCCAGCAGCGGCTTTGGTTTCTCCACCGGCTCGATCCGGGCGACTCGGCCTACAACACATCCTATGTTTACAGGTTGAAAGGTCACCTTGACAAGATCGCCCTGGGGGCGGCTTTCACCGCGGTGGCGGCACGGCACGAGAGCCTGCGGACCCGCTTCCGCGAGGTGGCCGGGGAGCCCGTGGCGATCGTCGAGCCGCCCTCACCGGTGACGGT
The DNA here is from genome assembly GCF_055690525.1 of Streptosporangium sp. H13245. Classification (NCBI taxonomy): domain Bacteria; kingdom Bacillati; phylum Actinomycetota; class Actinomycetes; order Streptosporangiales; family Streptosporangiaceae; genus Streptosporangium; species Streptosporangium sp. H13245. The sequence continues at coordinate 26,378 of NZ_JBSZKT010000021.1, forward strand.
CGAGCGGCTCACCGCCCGGGGCGAGCAGGAGACCGCCGCCCTGGTCTCGGCGCTCACCAATACGGCCTTCGACCTGGCCGCCGCACCGCCGTTCCGCGTCTCGCTGATCGAGCTGGGCCCCGCGGAGTACGTGCTCTGCGTCGTCCTGCACCACATCAACGGCGACGGCTGGTCGATGAACGTGCTCCGTTCCGAGGTCGCCACCCACTACGGGAGCCGGGGTACCGCCCCGCTGCCCGAGCTGCCCCTGCAGTACGGCGAGTACGCGCGCGCCCAGCGCCCCGCGGACTCGGAGCTTCGCTGGTGGACCGAACGGCTGGCCGGGGTGCCTCCCCTGGAGCTCCCTGCCGACCGGCCGCGTCCCGCCCGGCGGACCGGCGCGGGTGCCCAGGTCGACTTCCGGATCGCGCCCGAGGTGGCCGCCTCGATCGGCGACCTCGCCCGCCGCGCCCGGTGCACGCCGTTCATGGTGCTGCTCTCCGCCTACCAGGTCCTGATGCACCGGCACACCGGCCAGACCGACTTCTGCGTGGGCACCCCCTCGGCCGGTCGCGGCAGCACCGAGCTGGAGACCATGATCGGTTTCCTCTCGACCACGCTGGCCCTGCGGTGCGACGTGTCCGGCGACCCCACCTTCGAGGAGCTGCTCAGGCGCACCCGCAGGGTCGTGCTGGACGGGCTCTCGCGGCAGGACGTCCCCTTCGAGCGCCTCGTGGCCGAGCTCGACGTGGAACGGGACCTGAGCCGCACGCCCCTGTTCCAGACCCTGTTCGCCTTCCACACCCACGGCGAGTGGGCCGAGCCCCTGCCCGGTCTCGACGCCACGTACTTCCCCAACGGCTGGGCCCGCGCCCGGCTCGACCTGTCGGTGGACCTCTACCGGGGCGACGACGGCGCGCTGTACGGCACCGCCATCCACAGCACCGAGCTGTTCGACCGCGAGACCGTGGAACGGATGGTCGCCCGCTTCCAGGAGCTGCTGGTGGCCGTCGTGGCGGACCCCGGCTCCCCGGTGAGCTCGCTGCGGATGCTGCCGGACGCGGAACTCGGCCTGCTGGAGGAGTGGAACGACACCTCGGCCGGGCTGCCGGAGGTCACGCTCGTCGACCTGCTGCTCGAACAGGTCTCGGCGACCCCCGACGCGGTCGCGGTCCGCGCCGCGCCCGCCCGTACCGCCTCCCCGACCGGCACCGCGCCCGGAGACGGGCCGCTGGACGGGAGCGAACCGGCGAACGGGACCACACCGGTCACCACGGGCGGCCCCGCGTCCGGGAACGGGCCGGTGGACGGGACCGGCGCGCGGGAGCTGACGTACGCGGAGCTGGCCGCGCGGGCGGCGGAGCTGGCCGGGCGGCTGGGCGCGGCCGGGATCGGGCGCGGCTCGCTGGTCGCGGTCCGGATGGAACGCGGTGCCGACATGCTCGTCGCCCTGCTGGGCGTGGCGATGAGCGGCGCGGCCTACCTTCCGGTCGACCCCGACTACCCCGAGGCGCGCGTCGCGTACGTGATCGAGGACTCCAGGGCGGCACTGGTCCTCACCGGCCTCGACGACCTTCCTCCCGTCACCGGTACGGGAACAGGTGCCCCCGCGCGACCGCTTCCCGACGACACCGCGTACGTGCTCTACACCTCGGGGTCCACCGGGCGGCCGAAGGGGGTGGTGGTGCCCCACCGGGCGCTGACCAACTTCCTGCTGGCCATGCGCGACCTGGTGCGGTCCTCCCCGCAGGACGTGTGGCTCGCGCTGACCTCGCTGTCGTTCGACATCTCCGCCCTGGAGCTCTACCTGCCGCTGGTGACGGGCGGGCGGGTGGTCGTCGCCGACGCGGAGACGGCCCGCGACGGGATGCGGCTCGCGCGTCTCGTCAGGGACGAGGGCGTGACCCACGTCCAGGCGACGCCCTCGGGGTGGCGCGTCCTGCTCGCCGGGGACCTGCCGCGCGTGGTGGGCCTGACCGGCGGCGAGCCGCTCGCCCCCCGGCTCGCCCGCGAGCTGCGCCCCCGGGTCGACCGGCTCGTCAACGTCTACGGCCCGACCGAGACCACCATCTGGTCCACGGCCTGGGACGTCCCCGAGGACCCCGGTGAGATCGTCATCGGCCGCCCGATCGCCAACACCGTCGTCCACGTCGCCGACCCCGGTGGCGGGCCGTGCCCGATCGGGGTGGCCGGGGAGCTGCTCATCGGCGGCGCGGGGGTCGCCACCGGCTACCTCGGCCGCCCGGCCCTGACGGCGGAGCGCTTCGTCCCCGGCCCCGGCGGTTCGCGGCACTACCGGACGGGAGACCGCGTCCGCCGCCGCAACGACGGCACCCTGGAGTTCCTCGGCCGGACCGACAACCAGGTCAAGCTGCGGGGCCACCGCATCGAGCTGGGCGAGATCGAGGCCGTGCTGGACGCCTGCCCCGGCGTGCGGCAGGCGGTCGTCGCGGTGCGCGGGGACCGGCTGGTGGCCTTCGTCGTACCCGCCGCGCCGTTGGAAACGAACGCGGAGACGAACGCGGAGACGGACCCGGAGGGTACGGGAACGGACGGTGCGGGAGCACTCGACGGGCTCGGGGAGCGCGCCGCGCGGGAACTGCCCGGCTACATGGTGCCCAGCGTGTTCGTCGAGATGGAGACGCTGCCGCTCACCCCCAACGGGAAGGTCGACCGCAACGCGCTCCCCGACGTGGACGCGGCGCCCGCGCGGGACGCGGTCGCCCCCCGCACCCCGGGCGAGCGGATGGTCGCGCAGGTCTTCGCCGAGGTGCTCGGGATCTCCGAGGTCGGGGCGTACGACGACTTCTTCACCCTCGGCGGGCACTCGCTGCTCGCCACCATGGTCACCGCGCGGCTGACGGCGCTGTCCGGGACGGAGGTGCCCGTCCGGGAGGTGTTCACGCGGCCGACGGTCGCCGCGCTGGCCGAGCTGGTCGCCACCGCGTCCGGTGAGACGAGCGACGGGCCCCGGCCGAGGCCCGAGGGAACCGTGCCGCCGCTCTCCTTCGGCCAGGAACGGCTCTGGTTCCTCAACCGGCTCGACCCGGACGACGCGTCGTACAACATGTGCCTGGTCAGGCGGCTGCGCGGGCCGCTGGACCGGGACGCGCTCGCCGGGGCGCTGGCCGGTACGGTCGCCAGGCATGAGAGCCTGCGCACCCGTTTCCCCGAGGTGGACGGCGTGCCGGTCGTGGTCGTCGACCCGCCGGGGCCCGTGACCGTCGAGGAGACGGACGCGGCGGGCGAGGCCGGGGCGCTGGAGCTGGTCGCGGCCCTGACCAACGCGCCCTTCGAGCTGGGCGCCAGGACGCCGCTGCGCGTCACCCTGATCAGGATCGCCGAGGACGACCACGTCCTGTGCGTCGTGCTGCACCACATCCTCGGCGACGGCTGGTCGCTCAACCTCATCTTCGACGAGGTGTCGCGCCAGTACTCGGGCGCCACCGCCCTGCCGCCGGTCCCGCTCCAGTTCGGCGACGTCGCCCTCTGGCAGCGCGGGCGCGACCTCGACGGCCTGCTCGGCTACTGGCGGGAGCGGCTCGCCGACCCCACCCCGCTGGACCTGCCGGTCGACCGGCCGCGTACCGCCGGGGCCGCCAGGCGCGGCGACGTGGCGAGCGTCCGGCTGGACGCGGCGGAGGCCGCCGCCCTGGCCCGGCTGGGCAGGGAGCACGGCGCCACCATGTTCATGGTCCTGCTCGCCGCCTACCAGGTCCTGCTGTCCCGGCACACCGGGCGGAACGACATCCTGGTCGGTACGGCCACCGCGGGCCGGGACCGGGTCCAGCTCGAACCGGTCGTCGGCTACCTCAGCGACACCCTGGTCATGCGCGGCGACCTGTCGGCCGACCCCACCTTCGCCGGGCTGCTCCGCGACACCCAGATCGGTGTCCTGGACGCCTTCTCCCACCAGGGCGTGCCGTTCGAGGAGCTGGTGACGGCCCTGAGGGTCGAGCGCGACCTGACGCGCACACCGCTGTTCCAGACCATGCTCATCCTGCACACGCAGGACTTCGCGCAGTCCCGCGACGCCTTCGCGGGGCTGACCACGACGGGTTTCGAGCACGGCATGCGGCAGGCCAAGCTCGAACTGATGCTGGAGGCCTGGCAGGACGAGCACCAGCTGACGCTCAGCTTCGTCTACGACGCCGAGCTGTTCGACCGGACCACGATCGAGGCGATGGCCGCGCGGTTCCGCCTGCTGCTCACCGCGCTGCCGGACGCGTCCGGCGCCCGGGTCTCCGAGCTGCCGCTGCGCACCGGGGACGACGACGCCCTGCTGCGGCGCCTCTCGCGGGGACCCGCGCGCCCGCCCGCTCCCCCGGTGCCGGACCTGTTCGCGGCGACCGTACGGGACACGCCGGGCGCGACGGCGATCGGCTGCGGGGGCGCCACGCTCACCTACGCCGGGCTGGACGCCCGCGCGGACGAGCTGGCGGCGCTGCTGCGGGGGCGGAACGTCGTCCCCGGCGACGTGGTCGGCGTCTGCCTGGACAGGTCGCCCGACGCCGTCGCGGCCCTGCTCGCCGTCTGGCGGGCGGGGGCGGCCTACCTGCCGCTCGATCCGGAACACCCCGCCGAGCGGCTCGCCTTCATGCTGGACGACAGCGCCGCCTCCCTCGTCCTCACCTCGGCGGGCCTGGGCGACCGCCTGCCTCCCGGCACACCACGCGCGTACGCGGACGACCTCTCTTCGCCCACCGCCTCTTTGCCCGCCGCCCGTACGGCTGAGCCCGGCACGCCACGCGCCCTTACGGCCCAGCCTGGTACGCCAGGCGCGGACGAGCGTCCTCGCGTCCCGGTGCCAGGCTCCGCCGCTTACGTGATCTACACCTCCGGGTCCACCGGAACGCCCAAGGGGGTCGTGGTCTCGCACCACAGCCTGGCCGCCCGTGTCGCGTGGATGCGTGACGCGTACGGGCTGGGGCCCGGCGACCGGGTGGTCCAGTTCGCCTCGCTGAGCTTCGACACCCACGCCGAGGAGATCTACCCGGCGCTGGCCGCCGGGGCCCGGCTGGAGCTGCTGCCCGAGGGCGGCGTCACCCTGCCCGACCACCTCGACCAGGTCACCGTGCTCGACCTGCCCACGGCGTACTGGCACGCGCTCGTCGACGACATCGGCGAGATCGCCTGGCCGCCGACCCTGCGCCTGGTGATCCTCGGCGGCGAGCAGGTGCACGAGGCTGCGGTGGCCCGCTGGCGGGAGCGCTTCGGCGACCGGGTGCGGCTGGTCAACACCTACGGCCCGACCGAGGCGACGATCATCGCCACCGCCGCCGAGCTGGACGGCTCCCCCGGGCGCCCGCCCATCGGCGTCCCGATCGCCGACACCTCGATCCTGCTCCTGGACGGCTCCGGCGAGGCCGTGCCGCCGGGGGTGCCGGGTGAGCTGTGTGTCGGCGGGGCCGGGGTGGCCGTCGGCTACCTGGGCAGGCCGGACCTCACGGCCGAGCGCTTCCCCACCCTCGGCGTCCCGGGCGCTCCCGACGTCTCCGGTCTTCCCGGTGTCCCGGGCGTTCCCGGTGGCGTCGGCGGGGAGCGGATCTACCGGACCGGTGACCTGGCGCGCTGGCGGGCCGACGGGCAGCTGGAGTTCCTGGGCCGCCTCGACGACCAGGTCAAGGTTCGCGGCTTCCGGATCGAGCTCGGCGAGATCGAGGCACGCCTGCTGGCCCATCCCGGCGTCGGCCAGGCGGCGGTGGCCGTCCACAGGGAGACGCTCGTCGGCTACGTCGTCGGCACGGCCACCGGCGACGAGCTGGCCGGGTACCTGGCCGGGACGCTGCCCGCCTACATGGTCCCCGCCCTCTGGGTGAGCCTCACCGCCCTGCCGCTGACCGCGAACGGCAAACTCGACCGGGCCGCGCTGCCCGCGCCCGAGGCCGGGCCCAGGACGAGGACCGCCCCGCGCGGCGACGCCGAGGAACTGGTGGCCGAGATCTTCGGCGAGGTGCTGGGCATCGAGGAGATCGGCGCCTTCGACGACTTCTTCGCGCTGGGCGGGCACTCGCTGCTCGCCACCCGCGCGGTCGCCAGGCTCCGGGCCGCCGTCGAGGTGGACGTGCCGATCCGTACCCTGTTCGCCCGCAGCACCGTGGCCGACCTCGCGGCGGCGGTGGAGGAGCTGCTCGTCGCCGAGCTGGCCGAAATGTCCGACGAGGAGGCCGAGCGCCTCATGGAAACCGGGAGCTGAGATGGGTTACCGCGTCGTGGTCAACCACGAGGAGCAGTACTCGATCTGGCCGGACGGCCGGGACCTCCCGGACGGCTGGCGCGAGGAGGGCGTCTCCGGCACCAAGGAGGACTGCCTCGCCCACATCGACCGCGTCTGGACCGACCTGCGCCCGCTCAGTGCGAGAAGATCGTGAAAAGTCCTGAAATATCCGACAGCTGGAACCGAATCCCGGCGAACGGCGCCGGAGACCGTACGAGAGGGGCTGGCAATGGTTAGGGAACGGCTGGCGGCGATGGTGGCCTCGGCCTCCGACGGAGCGGTCACGGCCGGGGAGGCACTGGCCGCCACGGTCCCGCTGTCCGCGCTGGGGGTCACCTCCCTGGCGCAGATGCGGCTGATCGACGCGGTGGAGACCGAGTTCGGGGTGGAGATCGACCTGTCGGGCGACGGGTTCGACCTCCTGGACGACCTTGACGCGCTGGAACGCCATATCAACGAGGCGCGAAGCGCGCATTCCTAGACGCACTTCCGAACGGGGGAAGCACATGGACATCCGGTTCTCGGGGAGCCGATCGGGGATGGCACCGCTGACCTGGGGGCAGCGGGCCATCTGGGACACGATCCAGAAGACGGCGCCGGACGACCACTACTTCAACTTCGGCCGCGTGCTCGCCGTGCCCAGGCGGGCCAGGCCGCTCACGGTGGCGGGGGCCACCGAGGTGCTGCGCGCGCTGGTGGAACGGCACGAGTCCCTGCGTACCAGGCTGGGCGAGGCACCGTACGGCGACCGGGAGGGCGGGACTCCCTACGAGAGGACGCGCGGGAGCGGCGGCGCGGAGCCGTGGCAGGTGCTCGCGACCGGCGGCTCCATCCCGGTCACCGTGTCGGAGGGCGACCCCGAGCGGCTGCGGGACGAGCTGGCGCGGACCGCGTTCGACTACGGGAACGAGTGGCCGCTCAGGATCGGGCTCGTCGTCGACCGCGACGAGGTCACCCACATCGTGCTCGTCTTCTGCCACCTGGCCGCCGACGGCCTCGGGGCGGAGGTGGCGGTCACGGACCTGCGGCTGCTCCTGCTGCGCGGCTCCGTACCCGGGCCGACCCCGCCCTCGCCGCTGGAGCTGGCCCGCTGGCAGGGCTCGGAGCAGGGGCTGAAGGTCGCGGCGGTGGCCGCGGAGCACTGGGAGAGCGAGTACCGGCGCATCCCCCCGACCATGTTCGACCGGTGGGCGGGCGCCCCCGCGGATCCGCCGATCTGGCGGGCGCAGCTGGTCTCCCGGGCGATGGACCTGGCCGTGCAGCGGATCGCCGCGCTGAGCGGCGCGAGCACCTCGACCGTCCTGCTGACCGCCGCGTCCGTGCTGGCCGGGAGGGTGACCGGCCACGACGTGAGCGCGATGCTGCCGATCGTGGGCAACCGCTTCCGGGGAGACACCGTCAACGCGGTCACCACGCTCTCCCAGGAGGGCCTGTTCGTGCTGGACCTGCGCGAGGGCGGTTTCAGCGAGCTGCTGCGCGCGGCCAAGCCCGCCGCGCTGCGCGCCTACCGGTCCGCCTACCACGACCCGGACGACCGGGACCGGCTCACCGAGCGGGCCGGCCGGGAGCGGGGCGTGCGGGTCCACCCGTACTGCTGTTTCAACGACATGCGCTTCGCCGACCGGGTGGACGCCTCCCCCGACGAGCCGAGCGTACGGCGGGCGCTGGACGAGACGACCCTCACCTGGCCGCTCAGCCAGGAGCGGCTCAACTGCCGCTTCTGCCTGCACGTGACCGGCGAGCCCGGCGGGCTGGGCGTCTCGCTCACCGCCGACACCGGCTACCTTCCCCGCCCCGCCATGGAACGCTACCTGCTCGACCTGGAGTCGCTGCTGGTCGAGGCCGCGTTCCGCGAGGTGCTGGAGCCGGTCGGTTGAGCGTCCCGCCCAAAACCGAAACCAGGACCGGACCCAAAGCCAGAACCAGAACCAGAACCAGGACCGAGGCCGGAGCCGGAACCAGGACCGAGGCCGGGACCGGAACCGGGGCCAGAGCCCGAACCGGGGCCAGAACCGAAGCCAGAACCAGGACCGGAGCCCGGAGACCCCACGCCGGAGGTGTCCGATGACGGTCCACGCCTACGCCGAGTCGACGTCCTGCGTCCAAGGCGGCGCGCTCCGCTTCCACCTCGCCCGCGCCTCCCGTGCCCCGCTGCGCGGCTCGGTGCTGGTCGAGGACGTGGCCACCGACCTGGCCGTACTCGACGGGGAGTTCACCGGCCCGGTGTGGACGCTCGACGTCCCCCCCGGCTGGCGCAGCTCGCTCTACCGCGCGGTCTTCACCGCCGGTGAGGAGAGCAGCGAGGTCTACTTCGCCGTACGGGCGGCCCGTCCCCGTTCGCCGGTCCTGCTGTCGATCCCGTTCCCGACCTGGCAGGCGTACAACCGGGCGGGCATTCCCGGCGAGTCCATCTACTGGAGCGAGCAGCCGACCCGCGCCTCGCGCGTCGCCTTCGACCGGCCGGGCGGCGGGCCGCCGCCCGAGCGCTGGGAGGAGGGCATGATCCGCTGGCTGGGCCCGGCCGGGTACGACGTCGACTACTGCTCGGCCCTGGACCTGCACGAGGGGCGCGAGCTGCTCTCCGGCTACCGGCTGCTGATGGTCAGCGGGCACGACGAGTACTGGTCGGCGGGGATGCGCGACAGCGTCGAGGAGTTCGTCCGCCGGGGCGGCAACATGGCCGTCTTCTCCGGCAACACCTGCTGGTGGCAGTTCCGGCTGGAGGACGACGGGCGCACCATGGTCTGCTACCGCGACGCGGTCGCCGACCCGATGGCCGCGGTGGATCCCGCCCTCACCACGGTCGAGTGGTCCAGCGCGCCGGTGAACCGCCCGGAGAACGGCCTGACCGGGGTCAGCTTCCGGCGCGGCGCCGGGACCTGGGGCCCGTACATGCAGCTCATGCACGAGGAGTCCTACACCGCCCGCTTCCCCGAGCACTGGGTGTTCGAGGGCACCAAGCTGGGCGAGGGCGACACGTTCGGCAGGGGGGCCATCGGCTACGAGACGGACGCCTGCGACTTCGTCGAGGAGGACGGCGTGCCGGTGGCCACCGGGCGCGACGGCACCCCGCCGTCCTTCGTCATCCTGGCCACCGCCGACCTGCGGCACTGGCACCGGTACGGCCAGGGCGGCATGGCCACCATGGGCGTCTTCGGCCTCGGCGCCGGGACGGTGTTCACCGCCTCCACCGTGAACTGGGGCAACACCCTGCACGACCCGGTCGTGGACCGGATCACCCGCAACGTGCTCGACCGGCTGTCGGTACGCACCGGCGGCTGGGAGACCGTCGGCGGCGCGGACGAGGTCGGCGCGCTCACCGTGTTCGACTCCCTGCTGTACGGCGCCACCCCGGACGGCTCGCTGCTCACCCGCGAGGTCTCGAACCAGAACCTGCGCTGGCGCCCCGCGGGCACCGCCCCCGCCCTGGTCGCCCTGGCCACCCCCAGGGAGGCCACCGCCGTCCACCCGATCGGCCTGTACGGCCTCACCGCCGACGACCGGCTCGTCTACCGCGACCCCGAGCACGGCTGGACCACCCTCGCCGACGGGCCTCGCGGCGGGGTCGGCCTGGGCATGGTGAACGGCGAGCTGTTCGCCGCCGCCGGGGAGGGCCTGTGGCTGCTCGACCCGGAGACCTCCACCTGGAGCCTGGTCGAGGCCACCACCGGGGCCGACGCCGTGGCGCTGGCCGCGATGAACGGCCGCCTGTACATGGCGGACGCGGACGGCCGGATCCGCACGCGGCTGCCGGTGGCGACCCCGGACGGATGGACCGACCTGTGCGACGCGGGCGGCTGCACCGTGCTGACCGGGCACGCGGGCACCCTGATCGGCACCGCCCCCGGCCGCCCCCTGCTGCGGCGCGCAAGCTTCCTGGAGGAGACGGCTCCCGCGTCGTGACCCTCGCGTGGTCCGCGGGACACGGCCGTGTCACCGTCGTCGGCCACGGTGAACGCGAAGTCTCCGTCGCTCACGTCGCGGCGGAGGTCCCGGAGAGCGCCGGGTAGTCCTTGAGCCTGATATCCGTGGCGAACCTGTCCGTCATCTTGAGCATCGCCCGCAGCAGGAAGCGACGCTTGAAGATCCAGTTCCGCATCCTGATCCCCCGCCACGTCGCCGGGGCGAGGAAGGGACCGGCACTGCCCTTCCCCGCCACCTTCGCGTAGCCACGGAAGATCTCCTCGTACTCGCGGAACGCCGTCCGGTGGTCGCCACCGGCCGCCGCCAGCTCCCCGGCCAGCACGTACGCGCCCACGACGGCCAGGCCGGTGCCGAAGCCGCCCAGGGTGTTGCCGTAGGCGGCGTCGCCGAGCAGCACCACCCGGCCCTTCGCGTAGTGGTCCATCTCGACCCTGCTGATCGAGTCGAGATAGAGGTCGCGCGCCTCCGGCAGCCGGGCCATGAGCTCGGGAACCCGCCAGCCCATGCCCCGGTAGGCGTCGGCCAGGATGCGTTCGTGCCGCCCCACGTCGTCGCGGTCGTAGTCGAGCCGCTCGGAGGCGAAGACGAGGAACGCGGGCGACTTGGGGCCGCCGAACGCCGCCATCCGGCCGGGCTCGTTGTACATCCACCCGGGCCCGTCGTCCGTCACGCCGCCGGAACCGGCGCCGAAGTCGGCCAGCGCGTAGTAGTGGCCGAGGAAGCGCACGTGGTCGGACTCGGGGCCGAAGGCGAGCCGCCGTACGTTGGAGTGGATGCCGTCGGCACCCACCACGAGGTCGAAGGTACGCGGCGCGCCACGCTCGAAGGTGACGTGCACACCGCCCGCCGTGTCGGTCAGCGAGGTGATGGAGTCGCCGAAGACGTACTCGCAGTCTCCCTCGGTCCTCTCGTACAGCAGGGCGGCGAGGTCGCCGCGGAGGATCTCGATGTCGCCGCCGGTGAACTCGCCGGGCATGACCGCCAGCCGCCTGCCGTCCGCGTCGACGATGACCTGGTCGGTCCCGCCGGTCTGGCGCCGCCGCACCTCCCGGAGGATTCCCATCCGCTCCAGTACGACGCGGTGGGTCTCCCCCTTGAAGTCGACGGCCTGGCCGCCGGGACGGAGCGCGGGCGCCTTCTCGACGACGGTGACGGCGTGGCCGGAGCGGCTCAGCCAGTAGGCGAGCGCGGGCCCGGCGATGCTCGCCCCGGAGATGAGGACCGTGGTGTTCTTCATGCCCACGAGCTTCGCGGGGAGCGCTGACAGCTCACCGACCATCGGCTGACAGCCGGACGCCCTCGGCACCGGCTCTTGTCAGCCGCCTTCGACCCCAGGCGCTTTCAGTCGTCGTCCGGGTCAAGCTCCGCGAGCACCTCGTCGTGGCGCATCGCGGCCCCGCGGGCGTACGCCGAGGCGAACGCCTCCGCGCCGACGAGGTCGCGGGCGCCCGCGGCGACCCCGGCGACGTCGCGGTCACCGGCCACGGCCGTCCCGCGCAGTGCCACCGCCATGCCGAGCAGCAGCGCCGCCCGGTTCCCCGCCCCTTCGAGCAGGGCGGCTCCCGCCAGGCCCTCGGCGGCGTCGGCGAGGTCCACCGCCAGCGGCGACCTGCGCGCGCGATCCCGCGCCCGGCGATGGTGGAGCAGGGCCCCGGCGAGGTCGCCCTCGGCCTCGGCCAGCCGTCCCAGCGCGGTGAGCGCCCGCGCCCGCGCCGCCTCCGCGCCGAAGGACTCGGTCTCCGCTCCCCGAAGCGCCAGGTCGATCCGGCGGCGGGCCTCGGGGAGATCGCCTTCGAGCCGCGCGATCTCCCCGAGCCCCAGATGCGTCACGGCGGGCACGCCCGGCGCGCCCGCCTTCCTGGCGAGTTCCCCGGCGCGCCGGTGGTCGGCGGCGGCGGCGGCGAGGTCTCCCTCGCGTACCAGTGCCTCGGCCCGGCGTCCCAGCACGTCCGAGGTCTCCTCCAGGGCACCGAGTTCCTCCAGCAGTTCCAGCGCCTCCCGCCACAGGCCGCGGGCTCGCGCCCACTCCCCGCGCCAGCCCGCGACCAGGGCCAGCCAGTCGAGCCCCTGGGCCGTCCCCCAGCGCTCCCCCAGGGACCTGAAGCGAGCCAGCGCCTCCTCCAGCTCCTGCTCGCCCCCGGCCGGATCACCGCCGAGCACCTTCAGCAGGGCGCGGCTCAGCCCGGCCAGGGCCAGGCTCCACGGATCGGAACCGAACAGCCGGTCGGTCTCGGGCCCGGTGGGCGGCGACTCCGGCGGGCCGGCGGACATGCCCCACAGGGCCATGGCGAAGGGGTAGCGCAGCGGCCGGTCCCGCGACCGCATGATCGCCCCGGCCCGTTCCCAGTGTTCGGGCAGCGCCCGGGGTACGGCGTGCGCCACGCACATGACGTACTCCTCCTCCAGCCCCGGCAGGGGATCGACGGTCGCGTCGAGCAGCTCGGCCGCCGCCTCTCCCGCGTGACCGCGCCGGCCGCTCAGCCACCAGTACGCCGCCAGCGCGGCGACCAGCCGCATCCCCGTCTCCCCGTCGTCACGCACGGCCCAGCGCAGTGCGGCCGTCAGGTTGGCGTGCTCGGCGGAGAGCCTGGCCAGCCACCGGAGCTGTTCGGCCCGGCGCAGGTGGGGGTCGGCGCGCCTGGCCAGGTCGAGGAAGTGGCGGGCGTGGCCGCCGCGCAGGCGCTTCTCCTCCCCCGACTCGGCCAGCCGTTCGGCGCAGAACAGCCTGATCGTGTCGAGCATCCGATAGCGGTCGCCGTCCGCCACGACCAGCGACCTGTCCACCAGGTCGGCCAGCAGCCCGGCGGCGTCCTCCACCTCGCAGACCGCCTCGGCGGCCTCCAGGGACGCGCTTCCCGCGAACACGGAGAACCGCCTGGCCAGCACCTGCTCTCCGGGCGAGAGCAGGTCCCAGCTCCACTCCACCACCGCGCGCAGGGTCCGGTGGCGGGCCGCCGCCGTGGGGTCTCCGCGCGACAGCAGCCGGAACCGGCCGTACTCCGCCAGGCGCGTGGCGATCTCCTCGGCGGTGAAGGAGCGCAGTCGCGCGGCCGCCAGCTCGATGGCCAGCGGCAGTCCGTCCAGCGCCGCGCAGATCCGGACGACCGTCTCCACGTTGGCCCGCCGCACCTCGAACCCCGGTCGTACGGCCGCCGCCCGGTCGGCGAACAGCCGCACGGCCGGGCAGGCCAGGGCGACGGACGGCGAGGAGTCCGGTGGCGGGGTCTCCAGCGGGGCCAGCGGCACCAGCGTCTCGCCGGTGATGCCGAGGGGCTCGCGCCCGGTGGCCAGCACGGCCAGCCCGGGGCACTCTCCCAGCAGCCTGCGGGCCAGCGTGGCGGCGGCGGCGTTCACGTGCTCGCAGTTGTCGAGGACCAGCAGAAGTTCCCGCCCGGCGAGTGCCACCACCAGGTGCTCCACGAGGTCGGCCGGGCGCGGCGCGTGGAACCCGGGCTCGCGCAGCCCGAGCGCGCCGAACACCGCCCGTACCACCTGGTCACCGCCACCGGCCGGAACGTACCCACCGGGCAGAGCGGGACCACCGGGTAAAACAGGACCGTCGAGTAAAGCAGGACCGCCGGGTAAAGCAGGACCGTCGAACGGGACAGCGCCACCGGACAGGGCGGGACCGCCGAACGGTACGGTGCCGCCGGGCACGGCAGGATCGTGGGGCGAGGCGGGAGCACCGGGCGGAGCGGGACCGTCGAGCAGGGAGAGGTCGACGAAGCACGCCTCGCGCCGCCCGCGTCCGGCCGCCTCGATCGCCAGCCGGGTCTTGCCGGTGCCGCCGGGCCCGATGATCGTGATCAGCCGCGAGTCGCGCAGCGCGTCGATCCGCTCCAGCTCCCGCTCGCGTCCCACGAAGCTGGTGAGCTGGGCCGGTAGCCTCCGCCGTGGCGGCGGCGCGGGCCGCTCGGCGCGCAGGACGGCCAGATGGATCGCGGCGAGCTCGGGCGAGGGGTCGACACCGAGTTCCTCGGCGAGCAGCCGCCTGGCCTCCTCGAACACCGCCAGCGCCTCGGCCTGCCGCCCCGCCGCCCGCAGGGCGAGCATCAACTGGCCTCTGAGCCGCTCCCGCAGCGGATGCGCGGCCACCAGCCGCTGCAGCTCCGCCACCGAAACCACCGAAAACGCTGAAGCCGCAGAAACCGCTGAAGCCGCAGAAACCGCAGAAACCGCAGAAACCGCAGAAGCCGCTGAACCGCCCTCGGGAAGGGCCGACTCCGCCTCGGCGAGGTCCTCCGTCGCCGACAGCCGGAGCTCCTCCAGCCGGGCCGCCCGCGCCCGCCCGAAGGGCAGGTCGGCCAGCGCGGGCCCGCGCCACAAGGCGAGCGCCTCCCGCAGCGGACCGGCGGCGACCGCGTAACGGCCCGCCGCCAGCAGCCGCCGCCCCTCGCGAGCCAGTCGTTCGAACCGGTGGGCGTCGACGTCGTCGGGATCGGCCACCAGCCGGTAGCCGGTCCCGTGGAACTCGATCACCTCGCCGGGCAGGCTCCGGCGGAGCCGGGAGACCTGGGCCTGCACCGCGTTGGCGGCACCGGCGGGGGGATCGTCACCGTACTGGCCGTCGATCAGACGCTGGACGCCGACCACCCGGCCCACGTCGAGCAGCAGCATCACGAGCAGGGCACGCGGCCGGGGCCCGCCCACGGAGATCTCCTCACCGGTGGGGGACCGCACCTCCAGGGGACCGAGGACACCGAACCGCATCGCCTCAATTGTCTCCCATATCTCCGGGGACGCCCGTACAGCGGGGGCGTACCGGAGCAGGGGCATGGGCGAATCCGAAGAGGGCCGTTGGTAAATCAATGGCTTTTCCCGGACGGCCGGGCTCATCCTGTCCGCCATGGAAGAACCGAGGCACCGGATCCGGGCGGTTCACAACGCGTCCACGATCACCGTCTACCAGGCGTACACCCCGGAGATCGGTCTCCCCGCCGCTCGTCACGGCCGCTTCCCGGCCGCCTGGAAGCGCGACCGGATGACGTGGATCAAACCATCGTTCCTGTGGATGATGTACCGCTGCGGCTGGGGCACCAAGGAGGGACAGGAGACCGTCCTGGCCATCGAGATCACTCGTGAGGGGTTCGAATGGGCCCTGCGCCACGCGTGCCTGTCGCACTACGAGCCGGGGCTCCACCCCGACCGGACCGCCTGGAAGCGGGAGCTGAGACACGCGTCGGCCCGGGTGCAGTGGGACCCCGAACGCGATCTCCACCTGCGACCGCTACCCCACCGCTCCCTGCAACTGGGCCTCTCGGGTGAGGCCGCGCGCCGGTACGCGGACGAGTGGACGGTCGCCGTCACCGACGTCACCCCGCTCGCCCGCGAGATCCACGCACTCCTGCGCGAGGGCGAACCGGACACCGCGACCCGGCTCCTCCCCGAGGAGCGCCCCTACCCTGCCGGGGACGACCTTCTGGCCCACCTGCGCCCGTAAGCGGAAACGGGTCCGCCCCTCCGCAACGATCCGATCGGCTCAGCCGTTCTGTTCCCGGCCTGAAATTCTGCCGCCGCCCGCGGACACGTAGGAGGTGAAAGCCCGCAGCGTTCGGAAGGTCTGACGAGGATGACACGTGAGTGAACAAGACGACCGGTCCCGGTTCGAGGTGGTGTACCGGCGAACCCATGAGCAGATCCTCGGATACGCCGTGCGGCGGTGCTCCTCCCCCGAGGACGCCGCCGACGTCGTGGCCGAGACCTATGTGATCGCCTGGCGGCGGATAACCGAGCTCCCCGACGGTGAGGGCGGCAAGCTGTGGCTGTACGGCGTGGCCCGGCGGGTCCTGGCCAACCACCGCCGGAGCGAGCGGCGCAGGCTCACCCGGCACACCGAACTCACCGACGAGATCGCACACCTCTACACCGCTCCCTCCCACCACGGTGAGCGGGACGGCGTGGACGAGGCCATGGGCATGCTCGCCGACGGCGATCGTGAACTGCTGGCCCTGACCCTCTGGGAGGGGCTCGCCCCCGGCGAGATCGCCACGGTGCTGGACTGCTCCCGCAACGCCGCCCGTATCCGCCTGCACCGGGCCCGCAGGCGCTTCGCCAAGGCCCTGGAGAAAACCCGCCCATCGGCCGCCCGTTTCGCGTCACGGCCCCTCATCGAGAAGGAGTCACGGTGAACAACGACCAGATCTTCAAGGACCGGGCGAGGGCGCTGGACGAGGACCTGACCGGCCGGGCATCCACCGCGGGGGCGGACGCGCTGCTGGCGGAGATCGTCTCGCTGGAGAACATCCCGGTGATCGTCCCGCCGGAGCACACCCCGGCCCGGCGACGGCTCATGCCCTCTCCCGGCCGCGCCCTGCTCGGCCTGGCCGTGGCCGCCGCCCTGGCCGGAGCCATCGTCGTCGGGCCGTCCCTGTTCAGAGCGTCCGAGCAGGTGTACGCCAGTCAGGCCGTGACGATCGACCGCGTCGGCGACGAGTACGCCTTCTACTTCACCGACGGCGATCCCGATCCCGCCGAGCTGCGGAAGGCCTTCCACAAGGTCGGCCTGGACAACCTCACGGTGAAGCTGATCCCCGTCTCGCCGTACATGGCGCCGGGCTCCGTCTTCGGGTTCGAGAAGACCGACCCCGACGCACGGGCGACGTTCGCCGGGAACGGCTGCCCCGGGCGGGTCGCGGACTGCATAACGGCCTTCAGCGTCACCGCGGACATCGAGGGACCCGCGGAGGTCCGCCTGAGCCGCCCGGCGAAGCCCGGCGAGAAGTACGTCTTCCCCGGCGACGCGAGCTGGCCGGGCGAGGCGCTGGCCGGGGTGAGGCTGCAGGGACGTTCGGTGGCCGAGGCGGAGAGCGTCGTGCGCGAGCACGACCTGAAGGTGGCCTACGGCATCGACTGGCCGCTGCGAGGTGCCGTGGGAGTTCGCCCCGAGGATGACGTTCCCGCCTCCCGCGTCGATCCCGGCTGGTCGGTGACGACGGCGGAGACCTACAACGACGGCGTGATCGTCCTACGCGCCGAACCGGGCCCGGGCGCGACCCCGCCCTCCGGATTCTGCGTCGACCCGGTCTGCCCTTGACACCCGTACGGACATGACCGCGGCTGGGCTCAAAGCAGGTGGGCGGTCGTTGTCCACCTGTCCCTCAGCCCGTGCCGATCGACCGGGCAAAGGATATCGACCGGGCAAAGGATGAGGTGAGGGGCGGGCCTGTTCACCGGGATCCGTTTCGTGGTCGATCCCAGAACCGGCCCGCCTCTCGCCAAGGTGTCGACGAACGTGGGCAGGCTCGCGAACGAACGGCAGGTGGAGACCTTTCCGCGCCCGGCACATCCGGGTGGTCTCCGCGCCACCTGTCTCCTGGAGCCGTGAGCGGACAGGCGTCCGCACGGCTGTTCCTCCACCACAACGGGCACTCCCAGCTCAGTACGCCTGGCGCCGGGGGATGCTGATCCCGAGCATGCGCGCCCCGGTCTCCGTACGCGGGCGGTGGGTGCTGCCCGGGGCGAACACCACGTAGCTGCCCGGCCCGAGCCGGTGCCCCCTGTCGATGAACTCGCCGGACACGACGTAGTAGCGCTCCTCCCCGTCGTGCACGTCGACCTCCGGCCATTCGCTGCCCGGCGCGAAGTCGTAGACCCAGCCACGAGCCGACTCGGTGGCGGGCAGCAGCCGCCGGAAGATGCCGGGGACGACCTCAACGGATTCGACCTCGTCGACATTCAGGATCTGCACGCCGTCGTGTTCCTCGTTCATGAGCCCATCGTGGCCGGACACGGTCAGGCCGCCCAGTGTCCAGAATGACATCCTCCGGTACTTTCCTGCCATGGCCGTTCATCGCGTCGTCGCCCTGGTCCTCCCGCCGCAGTCCACCTTCGAACTCGCGTGCGCCGCCGAGGTCTTCGGCGTGCGCCGTCCCGGCCTGCCCGTCCGCTACGGGTTCGAGGTCTGTGCCGAGCACCCGGGCCAGGTGCCCACCCTGGCCGGTTACGACATGGCGGTGACCGCGGGCCTGACAACGCTCGACGCCGCGGACACGGTCGTGATCCCCGGCTGGCAGCGGCCGGACACACCCGCCTCACCCGCCGTCGTACGCGCGCTGCGGCTGGCTCATCGGCGCGGGGCCCGGATCGTCGCGATCTGCTCCGGCACCTTCCTGCTGGCCCAGGCCGGTCTGCTCGACCAGCGCCGGGCCACCACGCACTGGCGAATGGCCGCCGAGCTGGCGGCACGCTTCCCCGACGTCCAGGTCGATCCCGACACCTTGTACGTCGACCACGGCGACGTCGCCACCAGCGCCGGAACAGCCGCCGGTATCGACCTGTGCCTGCATCTGGTCCGTGCCGACCAGGGCGCCGCCTACGCCGCGCAGGTCGCCCGGCACATGGTCATGCCGCCACACCGCGAAGGAGGGCAGCTTCAGTACGCCGCACCCCCTCCCGCCGACCACCTGCCCGGCTCCCTGGCCCCCGTGCTCGACTGGGTGACCGAACGGCTCCACGAACCCCTCTCGGCCGATGACCTCGCCTCCCGGGCCGGGGTCTCCGCCCGCACCCTCGCCCGCCGCTTCGCCGAACAGCTCGGCGTCAGCCCCGGCCAGTGGCTGCTCGGCAAGCGGATCGCGGCCGCCCAGGCCCTGCTGGAGGAGACCGACCTGCCCGTCGAGACGATCGCCGCCAGGGTCGGCCTCTCCTCGGCCACCAACCTCCGCCGCCGCTTCCACCGCGCCCTGCGTACCACCCCCACCGCCTACCGCCGCGCCTTCCGCGTCGGCGCGCCCACTCCCCCGTGACACGAACCCACCGAAGCAGGCCGATGCCGTACGTGCCAAACAATGCAATCCCATGATCACGAAGTACCGCTGACCAACCGGCGTACGAGGTCAGATGGAGACCGGGCCGTCAAGGGTGGCCGGGGAAGCCGAGGCTCAGGGCCAGGGCCAGGCCGACCACCATGAAGTGACGTCGTGATCAGTCAAGTGTGGTCAGTTGGTCGAACTCACCGTCACGGGCGCCGAGGGCGAACGCCCTGAACTCCGCGAGCGTGTACACGTGAGGCAGCCTGTCGGGGTTCTGGGAGTCACCGACCAGGATATAGCCGTTCTTGCTCGCGACCCGGACGCAGTTACCACCGCCTCCGCTGTGGGAGGAGACCTGCCACTCCACATCCGTCAAGTCGAACGCGGAAGGGTGGGGCTTGCTGACACTCACGGCCACAGCTCCTTGATCATTTTCTTGAGGCGAACGCGCGTGCCGTCGGACTCCAGCGCCTGCTCCCACAGGTCGGCGAAAACCTCGGCGTAGCGATCCACATCCGACTCTTCCTCGAAGTACACCGAGCGGTTCATGGTTTCCACCCACACAACGTCGCGTGTGGCCTCGGGGAAGCTCATCAGTACGAACGGACCGCCGAGACCCGGATGGCACCCGATCGTATCCGGCAGGATCCGGATGGTGTTCTTGGATTGTTCGGACGCGGAAAGCAGATGTTCCAGCTGGTCCCGCATCACGTGCCGGTCACCGACGACGCGCCGCAGGGCGCTTTCTTCGATGAGAGCCTGGAACTCGCGGAGGGCCCCTTCTGCGATCTTTCGCTGCCTGTCCATACGGACATCCACCAGGCCCCTGACCTCGACCGGCTTTAGTTCGGTGCGCATGCTCTCGATGACGTGGCGAGCGTATTCCGGCGTCTGGAGCAGGCCCTGGACGAGGAGGGGCTCATAGTTGCGCAGAACAGAGGCCTGTGGCTCCAGCTTCAGATACCCCTCGAACCGCATAGGCCCCAGAAGCGCGGAGTGCCTGCGCCACAGAGCGGGCCTCCGGCGGCGGCTTGCCGAGGACACGTCCACGCTAAGGAGACCGATGATCTCGCGCCGCGCCTTCGGGTCGGCTTTGTAACAATCGAGAAGGGCTTCGACCAGCTCTTGCGCGAGACGACGGCGCTGGCCACTCTCGATTCGGCTCAGCGCGCTTGAGTCCGTCCTAATCCCTCGCTCGCGCAGTATCTCGTGCTTCGCGACCGCGACGAGTGTCAGGTTTTCCTTCTCCCGCAACTCCTCAAGACGTCTGCCGACCTCACTGAGTGTCAGCGACCACGGCGCCTTGTTCATGTCCGGCATGTTGAGTCAGTGTGATGGCTCACCGCGCTACTCACAACCAAATCTATTGAACAATTTGCTCGTTCATGTTGCCTGGGAAATGACGGGAGAGCATCCTGGCCAGAGCCACGATGCGTGTGAGCCCGCCCGTCTTTTCGTACATATGCCACTTTTTATGCCGAACTGAGCTCGTCCGACCTTCGTCCCGGGAGGCTGTCACGATGCCCCGTCCCACGTTGTTCCGCACCCTTCTTCAGGAGCGCCATTGGAACAGCTGGGGCCTGTTCTGCCCCCACTTCGAAGAGATGGCGCGGACACTCTCCGCGGAGACCAACTCGCCTCGCCTGGCCGACGTCACGGTGGGACGCAGAACCTTCGACCGGTGGATTTCGGGTGACTGGTATGGACGTCCCTGGCCGGACACCGCGCGAATCCTGGAACGTCTTCTCGGCTTTCCCTGTGCGGATCTGTTCAGCCCGACACCAGACGTCCTGAACGCGCGGGCGGCTGTCCGCGACCGACGACGTTGCCGACTCCTGGGAAATGACGGGCAGGCAGGCTCTGGACGGCACCACGGTCGCCGTACAGTTCCATCCCGCGCTCCGCCGCGGAGACGACGTGAGTATCCACACATCGGACACCGACGCGCTGAGGCGGTTCCTGCGCCCCGCACGACGCGGACTGCTCATCGGGGTGCAGGAGCAGGCTGACGACCTCCAGCTCTACGTGGTCGACTCCTCGAACGCCCGAAGGGCACGTGCCACGTTCGCGGCCCAGGGTACGCACGACCTGCCCGCGGCCCACCTCCTGGACGATCTCACCTACGGCATCCTTTGGGCTCTGATCCAACTCGACGACGGACTACTCGCCGATGACCGGTCCCTCGACGAGGAACAACACATGCTCGGCACGTATCTGTCCCTGCCACGCTCAGCCCCCAGCCGGGTGACCCTGCCCGAACTCACCACTGTCGGCTCGAACTGGCTCGGTTCGACTTTCTGCGCCCAGCACATCCAGCGACGCCTGCGGGGAGCCTCCGCGCCGCCGGTCTTCTGGACCCGTGAGCAGACCGGCGAGCAGGCGTCCGCATGGCTGTTCTTCCGCCACAAGATCGACTACTTGCGGGCACTCTCAGCTCAGTACGCCGGAACGAGCAGCCCGCTGTCCAGGGTCTTCTGCGTACCGGAAGCCGAGGTGGCGAAAAGCAGCCGCTACGAGCGCATCCTGCTCTTCCTTGCCATCACACTGATGGAGACATACGGGATCCACGTCCAAGTCATGGTTCGCCCGGAGTACTCCGCGGTCGACGGGTTCGCCCTGGTCCCGGAGCAGCGCGCGGTGGTCGCCAACTGGGTCCGTACGGAGTCTCTCTGGGCGGCCGACACCATCACCCGGCGATCCGAACTCCGCGCCTACAGCGAGGCGTTCAATGACGCCAGCTCCCGCAGCGTGATGCAGGGACCAGACTCCGAGACTCGCCTGCGCGCATTGACCGGCTACCTGGACATCCAGTGGTCCTGGCTCATCAGACGCTGCCGTGAGCTGGGCGAATACGGAACGGCGAGTCTCGTACGCCCCCGTAGCCGCCATATCAGCCTCGACGCGCTCGACAACGTCCTGCAGTTTCTCGGCACCCTTGCCCCAGACAGATGAAGGGGACAAGGCTGATCCTTGATCCCGACAGCAGTGACCTGCTCTTTCGAAAGGCGCTCTCCGTGACCCTCGACCCCCAGGAACCGAACCGCGCTGTTCTGGTGCTTTCGCTCGGCGGCACCATCGCCATGACCACTCCGTCCGGAGAGGCCGGTGGTGTCACTCCGCGGCTGACCGCGGCGGACCTCGTCGCGGCGGTGCCCGGTTTGAAGGGGGAGGCCACCCTGGAGGTCGAGGACTTCCGGCAGATGCCCGGCGCCTGGCTCACCGTCGACGACATCGCGGCCCTGGCCGAGCGGCTCAACGAGCGGGCCGCCACGGGGACAGCCGGTTTCGTCGTCACGCAGGGCACCGACACGCTGGAAGAGACCACCTTCCTGCTGGATCTCCTCTACCGAGGTGACGCCCCCGTCGTACTCACCGGTGCGATGCGCAATCCCGAGATGGCCGGTGCGGACGGCCCGGCGAACCTTCTCTCCGCCATACGCACCGCGGCGAGCCCGGCCTTCCGGAACCTTGGCGCTCTGGTGGTCTTCGCCGACGAGATCCACGCCGCGCGTCACGTTCGTAAGATCCACAGTACGAGCACGTCCGCGTTCTCCTCGCCCGGCGCCGGGCCGATAGGTCATGTCGTCGAAGGGCGACCCCGCCTGCACTTCTCGCTGCCGCGTCGGCCGACCGTAGCGCTCCCGTTCACCCGGCAGGCCGGGGTAGAGGTGATCCATACGACTTTGGGCAGCGATGGGATCCTGCTCCAGGGACTCGACGAACGCCTCGACGGCGTCGTGATCGCGGCGTTCGGCGCCGGGCACGTACCGGCGACCTGGGTCGAGCGCCTGGAAGAACTCGCGGCCCGCATCCCGGTGGTCCTCACCTCCCGCACCGGTGCCGGCAGCGTGCTCTCCAGCACTTACGCGTTCGGAGGATCCGAGAGCGACCTGCTGGCGCGTGGCCTCATCAACGGCGGATCGCTTGACCCGTACAAGGCACGCCTTCTCCTTCTCGCGCACCTGAGCACCGAAGCGGACCTTACGGTGATCACGGACGCCTTCGAGATCAGGCGCTGAGCCACCCGCGAGAGATCTGGAGTACCGCATGCGTACCACCGAAATCACCACGGGCCGGAGTTTCGCCGTCGTGATCGACCACGGTGAGGAGTTCTTTCCCACGCTGGAGAAGTTCTGTGCCGAGAACGGCATCCGTGCGGGCTACGTCCCGACTTTCGTCGGCGGCTTCCATTCCGCGAGGCTGGTCGGCTCCTGCGAACCGCTGGAGCACCCGGAGAAGCCTCTGTGGGAGGAGATCGAGGTGGAGACTCTCGAAGCGCTCGGTGGCGGCACACTCGCCTGGGACTCCGAGAACGACCGCCTCGCCCCCCACATCCACGTCTCCGCCGGTTTGAAAGCCCAGTCCGCGGACGGGCGCACAAGTCATCTGCTCGGCGCCAAGGTCCAGTTCGTCGTAGAACTCATCGTCGTGGAAATCCTCGCCCCGGCCCTGACCAGGCCCAGGATCCCGAGTCTGTACGACGTACCGCTGCTCACGTTCGGCGAGCGGAACTGATCCGGGATCCGCGGGGATACATCGGTCGTCAAAAGAGCAGGAAATTGAAAAGAACGGCGCGTTCGGCTCAGCCCAGCCAGAAGGCGGCGAGGGACCACCTTCGGGCATCGCTTGTAGAGCCGTCGTGCGGCAGGAACTCCGTGGGGGCGATGTACCCCTCGCCGGGGTCGAGCCGGATGCGTAGGCATCGCAGCGGGTGCCCCTCTGCGATGTAACGGCGCAGGTCGTCGGTGTGCGGGTAGTACCCGTCCTGGTCACGGCCCAGGGCGCGGCAGATCTCCTTGATATCCAGGTCGCCGACCAGGAGACAGCGGGTGCCGGGTCCAAGGTTGAGGCAGAGGCGTCGGCGGCTGTCCTGTCTGGTCTCGTAGGGCCGTTGGTCGAAGTTGTCGACGTGCAGCCCGATCCGGTGACCGGTCGTGGAGTCCTCGGTGCTGGTGAGCTGTCCGGGCGGGCTGGCCGCGCAGGCGAGGCGCCTACGCGGCCAGCGGCCTTCCAGCGGGTCGAGAGCGGTCGCGGCGTCCAGTCGGCCCGGTAGATCGTCGGAGGCGAAGACCGGCAAACTCTGGCTGACGAGTTCGACCATCGTGCTGGGCGGCGTGTCGGCCGCAGGCCGGAATCGTTCGGCTTCCTTCTCGCTGAGTGACGTCCAGTTCTCCTGGGGAATGACGGCCGCGCCGTCGTCATAGCCAGGCACGTCACCCGCCTGCCGGACATCCCCGATGTCGACGCGTCCCCGGACGTCGTCGAACCGGTCGAACAACAGCCGTACGCTCATCTCTCTACCTCTCGCGCAGCAGTTGGCAGGCCCTAACCGATGGTGATCTCCATCTCGGCCGCGAACGCCTCAGCGAGGCCCTGGAGCTGCGGCCGGTCGATGATGATGTGCTTGAGCGCGCTCACTCCGCGAATACCGGACAAGTCGGTGCCGCGAAGGTCAAGGTCGCGGTACTTGCCGTCGCTGAACTCGGCCAGCGTGAGATCGCAATCGTCGATGGCCACACCACCGCTCAAGTCGGCTGCGGAGAACCTGGCATCCCGCAGGGAGCAGGACGAGAAGATGACCGCCCCGGTGGCACGTACGCGGGTGAAGGCGGCGAGGTCGAGCTTGCACCCCTCGAAGACCACATCGTCGAGGGTGATCCCCTCCCACACGGTGCCGAGCATCTTGCAGTCGGTGAACGTGACCCGGGAGAGTTTGCTGTCTTTCCAGTGGAGGTCGGACAGGTCGCAGTCGGAGAACTCCACCGAGTGCAGGCGCAACTCGTCCAGGCGGGCACGCTGGATGGTGAGGCCGACGACGCGCCCGTCCATGAGCTGGGTCCCTGACAAGGACAGCTCACGCAGGCGGGCGTCAACGTATCGGAAGTCGCGCAGCTTGCCGTGCTCGCCCTCCAGCGAATCGACATCGTCCAAGTCCGCATCGTTCAAGTCCGGCAGCGTAACGCTCGTCTCGCGCACGGTACGGGTGTCCATTGTCCTACCTTCCAGGGGAGATGAGCGGTCCCGCCGTGGGCGCGGCGATCCCGTGCCCACGATGGTCGTCTGCTATTTCTTGCTCCAGTTGTCCCAGCTCGGCTTGTTGTCGAATCCCCCCTTGTTGTTGTCCCAGCTTGGCTTGTTGTCGAACTTGGCGGCCTGAATCGGATCGGGGCTCTCGGGGGTTCCGCTACTGATCAGTTTGTCGACCACCTTCGCATCCGTGGTGGCCAGGTGCTTCAGCATGGTCATGCCGCGTTCTCCTTTTGGGTTGCGGTGTATAGAGCGGTAATGAGGGCCTGGCGGGTGAGTCGGCAGTAGTCGGTCTCCGTCGTGGCGAAGCTGCCGTTCTCGAAATAGCGGTTGCACGCCTGGGCGCCCCGGCAGAAGTCCCAGAATTCGCATTCGGCTTCGCAGCGTCGCAGACCTGCCATGAACTCGCGGGTGTAGCGCAACCGGTGCGCCTGATCCAGCATGCTGGCGATGCTCTGAGAGCGGACGTTCCCGGCAAGGAAGTCGCCGTAGGCGTCGTCGCCGATGCCGGACAGCTCGGGCGAGAACAGCACCACGTCTCCATCCACTGACACCGTCGGAATCGGATCGAGGCCGTATCTGCACCACTCGTCGCCGCGCCCGCTGCGGACGAGGCGCAGGTAGCCGACGAGCCGGTCGAGTTCCCGCAGCACCGGCCCTCCGTCGTGAGCCCTGCGCCACTCCAGGACCTGATGCCAGAAGCGTTCGGCCTGATCCTGGGTGATCCCGCACCGCTGGTCGTTGACGCCTTCCATCTCCTCCACGTTCAGGCCGATGGTGTGCGGCCCCAGGTCCGCGAGGAAGTCCAGGAGGGATTCGGGCTGCTCGATACTTTCGGCCCCCACGACGGCGATCAGAGAGAATCGGATGCCGTAGTCCGCGAGGCGGCGGATGCCGCAGACGATCCGGTCGAAGGCAACGCGACCACGAAGATCGACTCGCCGGGTGTTCAGAGCCGCCGGGCCGTCGATGCTGACGCCGACGTGGATGTGGTAACGGGCGAGCAGATCACACCACTCGTCGTCGATGAGAGTGGCGTTGGTCTGCACGCTGTGCTGTATCCGGCCCGCATGACGCAGCTCCTCGAACGGCGCGAGCAGGGCGGCGAACTTGCGTCGGCCCAGCGCCAGGGGCTCCCCGCCGTGCCACACAATGTCCAGTTCGTCACCAGAGCCGGTCAGATCCGCAGCCGAGGCGGCAACGGCCCGAGCCACCTCAGGTGACATCTCATTGCCGAGTCGCCGGAACGGCAGATAGCAGTACACACAATCGAGATTGCACAGCGTGGTCGGCTGGAGTATCAGGGTCTTGGCCCGGCCGAACCACCGATTGAAATCCAACGGTCCTTCCATCTCGTGACGCTCCTTCCCTGAGGCAAGGTCGTTCCCAGCCATCAGTGGTCATCGGTAGACAAGGCAAAGAACGCCGTCACGACTTTTCCTGTTTTTGTCTTTTCCACCCACCAGGCGGTCGAGAGGAGGGCCACGAGGAACATCCCGCGGCCGTCTTCGGGTATGTCGTCCAGGTCGTTCGACGGGTTGAACGGATTGGCCGGGACGGCGTCGATGTTGGTGCCGCGATCAACGACCGCCACGACGGCGCACTGCTCGTAGATGTCGAGGGTGAGCGAGACCGGGCCACCGGCGTGCTTGAGCGCATTGCCGACGAGTTCATCGGCCACCAGGATCGCGTCATCGATCCGCTCCGTGTTGAACCAGCCGTTCAGCGCCGTGCGCACCTCGACACGGGCTACTCCCTGGGGAGCGACATGGTCGGCGAGGTCGATGTCACGGTGGTCGACCAGCTCTCCGAAACCTTGGTGATCGATCAAATCGATGGTTGTCGGGGGCACCCTCGTCTCCTCACAATCGAGACGCCCTGTGGAGTAGGCCAGGTTCGGCCTGAGTTCAACCGTGACGCAGGATGCGTGGCACCAATACGCCAAACCGTCGCCACTTCCACGCTACTTCTCGTGACGCAGCCCTTACCGCGAGAACCAGAACAGGACAAACAGAGCAAAGCGAGGGTCTTTGAGGAGCGCGACGAAGTAGCGCCGGTTCGGTATGCCAGTACCGAGGGATGCTCCTACCGAGGAAAAGGGCAATGCCAATTGGCACGGACTCGCCGAAGCAAGCCAATGCCCTACTTGTCGAACAACACAATTCCGTGACCGCGAGGGCCACCACTGTCCGGCGGCGCCGTACGAGGTCAGATGGAGACCGGGCCGTAGAGGGCGGTCGGGGAGCCGGTGGTCAGGGCCCAGTAGCGGTCGCCGTAGGACCAGTGCCACCACTCGGTGGGGTAGTTGACCAGTCCGGCCGCCTCCAGGGCGACGCCGAGGAGTTTGCGGTGGTGGCGGGCCTCGGGGGACAGTCCGGGGGCGTCGGTGTAGCAGGCGCCGTCGCTCTGCTCGGGGGTGGCGTTGAGCGGGGTGCCCATGTCCAGCTCGGTCCCGTCCTCGGTGGACAGAGTCAGGTCGACCGCCGCTCCAGCCGTGTGCGGGGCGATCTCGACGGGTGACACGTAGCGGCTCGCCGCGGCGCGCAGCTCCGCGGGTGACATCTCCGGATACAGCGCCCGGAGCTCCGCCGAGTAGCCGTCGAAGATCTCCTTCTGCGTCGCCGGTGGCCGGTACCCCTCCACGACCAGCAGCCGGTATCCCCCGGGAAGCTGCGCCTGCGCCTCCTCCAGCCGGGTCAGCAGCCCGAGCCGAAGGTGGGCGAAGGCCCCCTCGGGGTCGGCGAGCCGCCCGTCCGTCCGCAGCCGCCCCCGTACGTCGACCAGCTGCTCTCCGGACTCCTCGACGGGGATCGTGGCGACCCGGGCATCGGAGATCAGAACGATGTCACGCATGGCGGCAATTCTTCCCCAAGCGCCACGGTGCGCGGACCTCTCCACGGGGGCACCGCCCGCTCCCGGCACCCACCGCGTCGCGCGGGATGTCAGACCGTGTCCGAGAACACCTGCTCGCGGGCCTGGTGCAGTGCCGACACCAGGGCGCCGCGCAGTACGGGGTTGCCCTTGACCCGGGAGACCACGACCCTGGGCTGGCTGGGGCAGAACCGGGCCACCGCGTCCTGCACCCTGGCGGCGAGCGCGTCTCCCCCTGCCCTGCCGACGTCGCCGCTGAGCACGATCAGCCCGGGGTCCAGGACCACCGCGACCGCGGCGACGCCGACGGCCAGCCGTCCGGCCAGCTCGTCCAGGAACGCCTCGGCGCCCTCCGCGACGGCCGTACGGACGTAATCTCCCACATCTCCCACGGCACCGGCCCCGGAGCCGGAGTCCCCGGAGGCCCCCGAGGCCCCGGGGACGGAGGGCCCCGAGGAGCCGATGCCGTGGGCGTTCGCGAGCCCGGTCACGGCGTCGCCGCCGACCAGGCGCTGGAACGAGCCCGACTGGGGCTCGCTCACGTCGGTGGGGAGCGGTTCGCCGGGAACGGGGAGCCAGCCGATCTCGCCCGCGCCGCCGGTGAAGCCTCGGTGCAGCCGTCCGCCCAGCATGACGCCGAGCCCCTGCCCGACCCCCGCCCAGACGAGCACGAAGTCGTCGACGCCCAGCGCCGCCCCGTACGCGCGCTCGGCCAGCGCGGCCAGGTTCACGTCGTTCTCTATCGTCACCGGGACGCCGAGGTCGCGACGGAGCTCGGCGAGCACGCCGTTGTGCCAGGAGGGCAGGTCGAAGGAGAAGCGCACGTCGCCGGTGCAGGGGTCGACGACGCCCCGGGTGCCGATCACGAAGGCGCGCAGCCGGTCGACGCCGATGCCCGCCGACTCGCACGCCTGGCCGACCGCGCTCCGCACCAGCCGTACCGGGTCGTCGTGCCCGCTGGGGTCGGCGGAGACCTCGGCGACGAGGGTGCCGGTGATGTCGGCGACCCCGGCGCTGATCCTGTCAGGCAGCACGTCAAGTCCGACCACGTACGCGCAGGAGGGCACCACCCCGTAGAGCGCGGCGTTGGGGCCGCGCCCGCCCGCCTGCTCGCCGACCACCGTGACGAGGTCGCGCTCCTCCAGTCTGGAGAGCAGCTGACCCGCGGTCACCTTGGAGAGCCCGGTATATTCTCCCAGCTCAGCCCGGGTGAGAGGGCCGCTGGACAGCAGGAGTTCCAGCGCTGCGCGGTCGTTGAGCTGGCGCAGCAGCCGGGGGGTCCCCGGGCGTGTGGGCAAGGTCGTCCTCCCCGTCACGATCCGCTAACGATCGTTTCTTTTAAGAAAGTTTCTTGTTAGTTTAACCCTAGTCAGCCCGCAGGCAAGCGATCGGATCCGCGGGTTGCGGTAGTTACGACAGCTCCCAGTGAGTGCAGAGGGTCGCGGGGACCCCGGCCATAACAGTTGAGCGCAAACCCCGGCGAAAGCCTGAAAGGGAGAACTCCAGTGAAGTTCGCGAGAATCGCCACCACGACGGCCACCACGGCCGCCCTCGCCCTGGGTCTCGCCGCGTGTGGCAGCAGCGAGCCTGCCGCCCCGGCCGCCGGCTCCGACGCGACGGCACCCGCCGCGTCCGGCCCCAAGTTCGCAGGTCAGACGCTGACCGTCTGGCGCCTCGGCGCTCCTGACGAGAAGCAGAACAAGTTGATGGCCGACCTGAACGCCAAGTTCAAGGAGACCACCGGCGCCGATGTCAAGCTCCAGTGGGTGCCCTGGCCCGACGCGCAGGCCAAGTGGACCGCGGCGCTCGCCGGCGGCGAGGGCCCCGACGTCACCGAGTTCGGCAACGACCAGGTGGCCGCGTGGGTCGCGCAGGACGCGCTGACCGACATCACCGACATCGTCAAGGCCGCGCCCGACTTCCAGCAGATCCCGCAGAACCTGTGGGGCTACGAGACGGTGGACGGCAAGATCTACGCCGCCCCGTGGGGTGGCGGCACCCGCGCCGTCCTCTACCGCAAGGACTGGTTCGAGGACCTGAAGATCGAGGTGCCCAAGACCTGGGAGGACCTCGTCGCGGCGGGCAAGAAGATCGTCGCCGAGAAGGGCAAGGACGTCGACGGCTTCGCCTTCAACGGCGGCTCCGACGCCAACATGTCGCTCTCGCCGTTCGTCTGGTCGGCCGGTGGCGACTTCGCCGCCTTCGAGGGCGGCAAGTGGGTCGGCAAGCTGACGGAGCCCGGCTTCAAGGAGGGCTTCCAGTACTACACCGACCTGGTGACCAAGCACGGCGTCTCGCGCAAGTCCGCCCTGACCCAGAACTCGGTGGACATCGCGACCCGCTTCGCCAACAGCAAGGTCGGCATGTACGTGACCGGCGGCTGGGACATCACCACCATCAAGGAGCAGAGCGGCGGCAAGGTCGACGACGCGAAGATGGCCTTCTTCTCGCTCCCGGCCAAGGACGGCAGCGGCCCGGCCCCGGCCTTCCAGGGCGGCAACGACATCGCCATCTGGAAGGACAGCAAGAACGTCGAGCTGTCCGCCGAGTACGTCAAGCTGGCCGCCGGCAAGGAGTTCGGCACCCGCTACGCCAAGGAGGGTGGCCTGCTGCCGCTCTACCCGGAGGCGCTGACCGAGTACGCCGCCGACCCGGTGCAGGCGCCGTTCGCCGAGACCTTCAAGGTCGCCAAGGGCTTCCCGAACGACACCAACTGGGCCGAGGCGAACGACACCAAGGCCGTCCTGCAGAGCGCGGCCCGCTCGGTCATCGAGGGTAAGAAGGACGTCGACACCGCGCTGACCGACGCCAACAAGGAACTCGAAGAGATCCTGAACCAGTAACCATGGCGAACACCTCAACCATCGCCCGGGACGGGGGCACCCCCTCCGTCCCGGCGCGGGGGCACCGAGGCGCCACGCCCCCGCGCAAGTCCAGCGGACTGCCCGCCTGGGTCGTCCCCTACGCGCTGCTCGTCCCCGGCCTGCTCGTCATCGCCGGCCTGCTGCTCTACCCGCTGTACCAGATGGTCGTCATGTCCTTCCAGAACGTGGGACTGCGGCAGATCCGGGGAGTGCCGGCCGAGTCCGTCGGCCTGGAGAACTACCAGAAGCTGGTCGAGTCCGAGCTGTTCTGGACCTCCCTCCGCAACACCGTCGTCTTCGCCGTCGTCACGGTGGCGTGCACCCTGGTCCTCGGCACCCTGGTTGGCCTGCTCCTGCACAAGCTGGGCAAGAAGATGTCGACCTTCCTGATCGTCGGCATCATGGCCGCCTGGGCCACCCCGCAGATCGCCACCGCGATCATCTGGCGCTGGCTGTTCGACGCGGAGTCCGGCGTCATCAACTGGGCGCTGAACGCGCTGCCCGACTGGTTCTCCTCCCTGCTGTTCGGCCGTTCCGACTGGACCGGCGAGCCGTGGCTCAACGACGCGTTCACCATCTACATCGTGCTGATCATCGCGGTGGTCTGGGCGTCGTTCCCGTTCATCGCGGTGTCGATCCTGGCCGGGCTGAAGAGCATCTCCCAGGAGCTGTACGAGGCCGCCAGGGTGGACGGCGCCTCCGCGTGGCGGATCTTCTGGAGGATCACCTTCCCGCTGCTGAAGCCGGTCTTCGCGGTGCTGACGGTCCTCTCGGTGATCTGGGACTTCAAGGTCTTCACCCAGCTGTTCGTGCTGGCGGGCGGCACGTCCAACCGGGAGGCGTTCAACCTGTCGCTGTTCGCCTTCACCCAGGCCTTCAGCGCGCCGCCCAAGATGGGCATGGGCGCGGCCATCGCGGTGGTGCTGACGCTGATCCTGCTCGTCATCACCTTCTTCTACGTCCGCCAGATCGTGAAGACGGAGGACGTGCGATGACCACCTACGACACCCGGGCACCCCGGCGCGGGAAGCCCGCGTACGGGACGCAGGGCAGCCTCAAGAGGCGCAAGAAGCTGGGCAAGCTCGGCCTGAACACGATGGCCGTCGTGGTGTTCCTGTTCGCGGTGTTCCCCGTCTACTGGATGGTGACCACGGCCTTCAAGAGCAGCGAGCAGATCTTCACGACGGACTTCATCCCGTTCCCCACCGACCCCACGCTCGAACACGTGAAGCGGGTCTTCACCGAGGGCGTCGCGGGCCACTCCATCTGGCGCTACCTGCTCAACAGCTCCATCGTCGCCCTCGGCACCGTGCTCATCGGCGCGGTGTTCTCCCTGCTGGCGGCGACCGCGGTGGCCCGCTTCCGCTTCCGCGGGCGCACCTCGTTCCTGATCCTGCTGCTCATCGTGCAGATGGTCCCCGGCGAGGCGCTGCTCATCCCGCTGTTCATGATGGTCAGGCGGGCCGGGCTGTACGACCAGCTCCTCGGCCTCATCGTGGTGAACGTCGCCATGACGCTGCCGTTCGCCATCTGGATGCTGCGCACCTTCGTCGCGGCGGTGCCCAAGGAGCTGGAGGAGGCCGCCTGGATCGACGGGGCGAGCCGGTTCGCCACCTTCTGGAAGGTGCTGTTCCCACTGGTGGCCCCCGGGCTGGTGGCGACCAGCATCTTCTCGTTCATCACCGCGTGGAACGAGTTCGTGTTCGCGCTGACGCTCATCGGCGACCAGGGCAGCTACACCATGCCCGTGGCGCTGCGCTACTTCGTCAGCCAGCGGTCGGTGGACTGGGGCGGCATCATGGCCGCCTCCACCCTGATGACCATCCCGGTCATCGTCTTCTTCCTGCTGGTGCAGCGGCGGATGGTCTCCGGACTCGTCGCGGGCGCCGTCAAGGGCTGATCCCATCGGTGCTGGTACGGCACGCACCCACAAGGCGCGGGCCGTACCAGCCCTGTCTGTTTTCTCATTGTTTACCTCCATGTCCGACACCCCCCTACATCTCAGGTAAGGAACACCTACCGCCATGTCTGAGTTCATCGCGGAACGCGGCGATCAGGGGCTGCGTCGTCTCGCGGCCGGTACGCTGCTCGCCGCGTTCCAGGGCACCGAGGCGCCCGAGTGGGTCCTGCGGGAGCTGGAGAACGGTCTCGGCGGCGTCACGCTCTTCGGCTTCAACGTCGCCGACGCCGCACAGCTGTCCGCTCTCACCTCCCGCCTGCGCGCGTCCGCCGATCCGGTCATATCGCTGGACGAGGAGGGGGGTGACGTCACCCGGCTCGCCTACCACGTCGGCAGCCCGTACCCCGGCAACGCCGCCCTCGGCGCCGTGGACGACGTCGAGCTCACCCGGCGGGTCTACCGGTCCATCGGCGACGACCTGGCCCGGTGCGGCGTCAACCTGGACATGGCACCGTCCGCGGACGTCAACACCGCCGACGACAACCCGGTGATCGGCACCCGTTCGTTCGGGGCGGAGACCGCGCTCGTCGCCCGGCACACCGTCGCCGCGGTCCACGGCCTGCAGTCGGCGGGGGTGGCCGCCTGCGTCAAGCACTTCCCCGGCCACGGCGCGACCCGGCAGGACTCCCACCTGGAGGTGCCGCTCGTCGACGCCTCCCTGGAGCTGCTGCGCGAGCGCGAGCTGGCGCCCTTCCGTGCCGCGATCGAGGCCGGGACCAGGTCCATCATGACCGCGCACGTCCGCGTCCCCGCCGTCACCGGCACGCTTCCCGCGACGCTCTCCCCCGCCGCCCTGACCGGCCTGCTCCGCGGCGAGATGGGCTACGAGGGTGTGGTCATCACCGACGCCCTCGACATGAAGGCCGTCACCGCCGCCTACGGTCTCGCCGGGGGTTCGGTGCTCTCCCTCGCCGCCGGGGCCGACCTGCTCTGCCTCGGCCCGATCCCCACCGAGGACGACATCCGTCTCATCGTTGACGAGATCGTCGCGGCCGTCCACGACGGACGGCTCCCCGCGGCCCGCCTGGAGGCCGCGGCCGAGCGGGTCGCCGCCCTGCGCGCCTGGTTCGGCACGCCCCGCACCGGCGAGGCCGAGCGGGACGTGATCGGCCTCACCGCCGCCCGCCGCGCGGTCAGCCTCACCGGCTCGGCCGCTCCCCTGGTCGACCCGCTGGTGGTCGAAGTGGACACCCCGCCGACCATCGCGGTCGGCGACGTGCCGTGGGGCTTCACGCCGCTGCTGCCGCAGGCGGAGGTGCTGCGGGTCAAGCCGGAGGTGGCCGACGTGGCGGACATCCTGGAGCGCGCCACCGGCCGCTCCCTGGTCGTCGTCGTCAAGGACGCCCACCGCTACGAGGTCAGCCAGTCGGTGGTCTCCGCGCTGCTGGCCGCCCGCCCCGACGCCACGGTGGTCGAGATGGGCCTGCCGATCTGGCGCCCGGAGGGGGTCACCTACCTGGCCACCTACGGCGCCGCCCGCGCCAACGCCCAGGCCGCCGCCGAGCTCCTCGGCGTCTGACGGCACCGGCCACACCCCGCCGGTCTCCGTTCCTCCGCTCCTCCGTTCGGAACGGCACCGGCCACATCCCGCCGCCCGGCCGCTCCTGCCGCAGCCGGGCGGCCCCGGTCACACGGGGCCGACGAGTACGTACCGGAAACGACACGGCCCGCCCCCGCGAGAACCTCGGGGGCGGGCCGTGTTCTTTGTCCTCCCGTCAGGACGCCGTCAGGGACGGCGCGCAGGACGTGTTCGCGGGCACCAGGCCGTAGCGGTCCGCGACGGCCTGGATCTCCGCCCTGAGGGCGGCGGGCGGACGGTCGCCGAAACGTTCCAGGTACGCCGCGACCTGCGCGGGGTCGTCACGCAGGAACGGGAAGTCGGTGGCGACCATGTGCCGGATCGCCAGCAGCGGGACCGGGCTGCCCAGCGGGAGGAAGGAGGGGTTCCACAGCCCCGCCTTGGGCGGCGGCCCGGGGTAGAACTCCCCGATCATCAGCCCCTCCGAGACGTAGCGCGACTTGAGCGCCTCCTGGGCGTAGTCGATCACCGCCGCCGCCTCGGACTCCGGCAGGTCGGGGAAGAGGACCAGGATCGTGCGGTACTGCGCGGACACCCCCGGCGTCGCGGGCAGTCTCGGGAACCAGTCGCGGTAGCCGGCGAGGGTCTCGGCGGCCTCGGGCCCGCCGGGCCGCCCGGGGCGGACCGCCAGGTAGAAGGTGCCGCGCTCCAGCGCGGTCTGGGCGTACGGGCAGACGGGCCCCTTCCTGCCCAGTTCCTCGTGGGGGCGGCAGAGGTACTCTCGTGCCCAGGTGACGATCTCCCTGAGCGGGGTGCGGTAGCGCAGGACCAGATCGTGGTCACCGGCCAGATCGGCGGTCTCCAGGAGGACGCGAGAAGGATCCGCGGGATCGGTCAGCATGGTGGTTCGCCCTTCCGGGTGTTTCGCTGTGCGAGGCGTGCGCGACGTGCGAGGTGCGTGAGGCGTACGAGACGTGCGAAGACGGTGCGGCGTTCGGGGTCGGCACCGCGTGCGACGTGTGCGGCGTCGGCGGCGCGTACGAGAGGTGCGGGGTCGGCATCGCGTACGACGTGTGCGGCGCGTACGGAGGATGTGAGATCGGTGCCACGTACGACGTGTGCGGCGCGTACGGGAGACGTGAGATCGGCATCGCGTACGACATGTACGGCGGGTGCGAGGTCGGTGCCGGTCAGGGGGCGGCCGGAGCCGCGTACGAGGCGGACGACGGCCGGGGCGGCGGCGAGCAGCCCGGCGACGGCCACCGCCACCCCCGCGCGGCGCAGGAGGGTGTCCTGCCGCCGGGCGCGGGCGAGCGCGTCCGCGTACGGGACGGTGGTGTGGGAGACCATCGTGTAGAGCGGGACCCACCGGCCGGGGAGCGCCCGGGAGAGCAGCAGGTCCGCCTTCTTGCGCAGCAGGTGCAGCGGGGAGCGGAGCCGGTCGCGCAGCTCCACGAAGTTCTGCTTGGACAGCTCGTCGAGCACGTCGGTGTGCGGTTTGCGCAGCCGCTGGTACTCGGCGAAGGCGGCCCCGAGGTCCCCGGGGTGGTCGCCCACGCAGCGGTCGAGGACCGTGCAGTCCTCAAGCGCCGAGTTCATGCCCTGGCCGTAGAAGGGGTAGACGGCGTGGCAGGCGTCGCCGATGAGCGCCACCCGGTCCCGGTGGTGCCAGGGCGAGGTGCGGATCGACACCAGGTGCCCCACCGGGTGCTCGGCGTACTCCTTGGCCAGGTGGGGCATCAGGCCGAGGGTGTCGGGGAAGCGTTCCCCGAAGAACTCCTCGGGGTCGGTGATCTCGCCGAACCGCTCGACGGGCAGGAAGAGCGTGCCGGTGAGCGAGTTGTCGCGGTTGGGGTGGGCGACGATGAGGGCGTCCTCACCCGGCCAGACGTGCAGGGCCTCCAGCCTGGTCCTGGCCGACCCGTCGTCGGCGGCGGGAATGGTCAGTTCCTTGTACCCCCACTCCAGGAACTCCTGGTGGTGGTCGGCCCGCAGCCCGTGCTGCATGTGCGCCCGCACCTGCGAGAACGCGCCGTCCGCGCCGATCACCGCGTCGCCCTCGACGGTGCTCGCCACCCCGGTCTCCTCGTGGACGAGGCGCGCGGCGGCCGTCTCGCGGTCCAGGCCGACCAGCCGGTGCCGGAAGTGGAAGGTCACCCCCGGCTGGGCCTCGGCGTGGTCGATGAGCGTGGTGATCAGGTCGTGGCGCAGGACCGAGTGGAGGATCTCCCCCTCGTGGGCGCCGTAGGGCTGGAACGGCACCGCGCCGCCGGGCAGGTGGATGGCCCGGCCGCGCATCGGGACGGTGAGCGGCCACAGGGTGTCCATCAGGCCGATGTCGGTGAGCGCCGCGATGCCCCTGGCGGACAGGCCGAGGTTGATCGACCTGCTCTCGTCCTCGTCGAACAGGCGGGGGTCGGCCCGCCGCTCGTGGACCTCCACCCGGAACCCGCGCCTGACCAGGTAGCAGGCGAGGAGGGTGCCCGCGGGACCGGCTCCAATGACGGTGATCTTCATGCGGTCTCCAGGCGGGCGACGAGCAGTTCGTTGGGGCCGTCGACGTGCCGCCGCTCGATCCGGCCGAATCCGGCGCCGGACAGCCAGGCGGCGACGTCGGCGAAGGAGTGGATCCCGCCGCCCTGGGTGGTGGCGAGGTTGAGGCCGAAGGCGCGGACGAACGCCTCGACGGTCGCGGGCGTGCCCTCGGGCAGGTCGGCGAAGGTCTCCAGCACGACCACCGCGCCGCCGGGACGCAGCGCGCCCGCCACCCTCTTGAACAGCGCGCGGTTGCCCGCCTCGTCGAACCCGTGGCAGAGGTTGAACAGCAGCGCGGTGTCGTGCCCCGTCCCAAGGTGGGCGTCGGCGAGGTCTCCGGGGAGCAGGGTGACGCGGTCCCCCAGCCCGGCCGCCTCGATCCTGGCCCGGCCGCCCTCCAGGGCGTTCGGCAGGTCGACGATCGTCGCGGTGAGCCCGGGGTACGCCTGGCAGAACGCGACGCTGTAGCGGGCGTGCCCGCCGCCGACGTCGAGCAGGCGCTCCCCGGGGTGGGGCGCGCTCGCGGCGACCAGCGGGGCGAGCCCGGCGGCCATCCCGTCGAGCATGCTCTGGAACTCGGCCAGCGTCGCGGGCCGTTCCTCAAGCCAGGCGTAGAAGTCGACCTGGGGGACGCCGGTGCGCACCGACTCCTCCAGGCCGTCCCAGAGTTCGGCCAGCACGTCCTGCCAGAAGGCCAGGGCGGGGGCGTAGCTCCACGGGCTCCGCCGGTCCAGGCTGTCCGCCACCATCGGGCTGTTGCCGTACACCTGTCCAGGCGCCCGGTCGAGGTAACCGAGGGAGGCGAGCGCCTCCAGCAGTACG
Organism: Streptosporangium sp. H13245; assembly: GCF_055690525.1. Taxonomy (NCBI): domain Bacteria; kingdom Bacillati; phylum Actinomycetota; class Actinomycetes; order Streptosporangiales; family Streptosporangiaceae; genus Streptosporangium; species Streptosporangium sp. H13245. The sequence goes on from NZ_JBSZKT010000021.1 coordinate 63,846, forward strand.
GCGAGTCCCGCCGGGTCGGTGCCCGTCCTGGCCGCCAGCTCCGTCACGGGGAGGGGGCCGGGCATGAGCGCCTCGAAGACCCCCAGCCGCTGGGCGGCCCCCGCCGCCCGGAACGCCATCGCGCCGATCAGGTCGAGGTGGGCGCCCGGCGCCCCGCGAAGTTCCTCAGGGTCGAGATAGAGCGGCATCGCTGTCTCCTTGCGCGACTTGCGCGACGTCGGTTTCCGAGCCGGTTTCCCCACCGCGTTCCGAAACAGGTTCCGAGGCGCGTTCCGGAGGGGCGTGCACGTCCTCGGCGTCGGGCAGTTCGGACTCCACCTTCCGCAGGCGCGGCTGGAGGTAGGCGAGCGGTGCGAGCAGCACCAGGCACAGGCCCGTGAGCAGGAAGATCGCCGCGATGCCCCGTCCCTCACCGGTGCCGATCACGGCGCCGAGGGTTCCGGAGAGCGCCCCGCCGGGAGCGAGCATCGGCTCGAAGACCCGGTCGGCCAGCGGCCCCGCGGCCAGGTAGGTGAGCACCGTGGCGGTCTGGGTGAGCGTGCGGACCGTGCTGAGCACCCGGCCCAGCGCCGCGGGGTCGGTCTTGATCTGCAGTACGGTCATCCCGGTGCCCTGCACGAACGGCAGCGTGAACAGGAAGGCGGGCGCCACCACCGCGATCAGCCAGGGCGAGGGCGCGAGGCTGTGCAGGGCGAGCAGCACCCCTCCCAGGGCGACGAACACCGCGACACCGCGCACCCGCCGCCTCGGCCCGCCCCACGCGCTCAGCGCCAGCCCCCCGGCGAAGACCCCCGCGCCGCCCGCGAACATCAGCGCCCCGAGCACCGCGGCCGATCCGAACGACAGGATCAGCGGCTGGACCAGCACCCCGGACATCCCGAAGAACAGGTTGTACGCGGCCAGCACCATGACCAGCTGGAACAGCCCGCGCCTGGCCCGCAGGTAGCGCCAGCCGAACAGCAGGTCCCCGCGCAGCGGCTCCGGCTCGGCCGAGGCTCCGGGGCGGGTGACCTCGCGCGGCAGCCGTACGGCGAACATGACCACCCGGGTGACCAGGAAGGTGACCAGGTCGATCACGACCACCCCGGTGACGCCGACCGTGACCAGGAGCGTTCCCGCCAGCAGCGGAGCCGCGATCCGCACCGAGTCGGCGACCTGCATCAGGCCGTTCGCCCTGCCCAGGTGCCGTTGCGGCATGATCAGCGGCATCATCGCGTGGTACGCGGCCATGTGGAAGGTCCCGAAGACGGCCCCGGCCACCGTGATCACGTAGACGTGCCAGACCTCCAGCGAGCCGAAGGCGAGCAGCAGCGCGAGGGCTCCGGTGACCGTGGCGGCCCCGGCGTCGGCGGCCATCAGCATCCGCCTGCGGTCCCACCGGTCGGCGAGCGACCCGGCGAGCGGGGAGAGCAGCACCTCGGGCAGCACCGCGCACAGCATGATCAGCACGAACTCGGTGGCCGAGCCGTTGCGCTGGTAGACCCAGACGCCCAGCACGAACCCCGTCAGGCTCGACCCGATGATCGACAGCAGCTGTGCCGCCCAGATGACGACGAACCGGCGTATCCCGTCATGCACGGCTGTCTCCCGGGAGGACTCCGGTGCCGATGTGGTCACCGAGATAGAGGTCGAGCAGCTTCCCGTCCGCCGGAGGGCAGACCAGCCCGGCGGCGGCGAGGATCTCCTCGGTGGCCGAGCAGTCGAAGGACGGGCCGGGCAGCGCGCCGTACTCGGCGAAGAACGCCGGGTAGGGGGCGATCGGCAGGTCGTCGCCGATCTCCAGCCGGTCGCGGACCAGCCGCCGCCATCGGGCGCCCGGCATGAGCCGTACGGGGAAGCCGTGCTCGCGCAGTCCCTCGGCGAGTTCCTCCGAGGTCAGCACGCGCGGGTTGTGGTAGTGGAAGTCGCCGGTGGCCCGGCTCGTCGCCAGGTGCACGATCGCCGAGGCGACGTGGTCGACCGGGGCCATGTCGATCCGTTCTCCCTCCGGTACCGCGCCGAGGCGCGCGCAGGTGGCGAAGAAGCGGCCGAGGAAGTCGCCGGGTACCGACCGGCCGGTGCGGCTGTCGGCGGAGACCCTGGCCGGGCGGTGGATCGCGATCGGCAGCCCGGTCGCCCTGGCGGCGCCCGCGAGCCGGTCGGCGACCCACTTGCTCCGGTCGTAGCCCAGGTGCAGCGGGCCGGGGTCCGGCAGCGGGTCGTCCTCCCTGACCGTGCGCTCCCCGGGGGTCAGGTGCACGCCGAGCGTCGAGACCAGGTGGACGGGCGTGGTGACGCGGCCGGACGCGGCCAGCCGCAGGACCTCCAGGACGGCGTCCACGTTCGCCCGGCGCAGCCGCCGGTAGGGCAGGGCGAAGTTGACCAGGGCGCCGTTGTGCACGACGAGGTCGGCCGAGTCCGCCAGCTCCGCGAACTCCCCGGCGGACAGCCCGAGACCCGGCAGGTCGAGGTCCCCGGCGTGCGGGACGATCCGGCCGTCGAAGCGCTCGTCCCAGAGCCCGTACCCGCCGAGGTTGGCGCGCAGCCTCTCGGCGGGCGTGTCGCCCCTGACCAGGCAGTGGATCTCGGCGTCGGTGGTGCGCAGCAGCCCGGCGAGCAGGTACGCGCCGAGGAAGCCGGTGGCGCCGGTGAGCAGCACCCGGCGCGGCGGCCCCTCGGGGACGGGCGCCCCGGTGTACGCGATGTCGCCGGGCAGCACCGCCTCCGCGTACAGGTCCACGGCCTCCGGGGCCCACCCCCCGGGGTCCGGGAGACCGGCGCGCTCGTCCACGGCGGCGGCCAGCCCGGCCAGGTCGGTCGCGGCGAAGAGCGCGGTCATCGGGACCGTCACCCCCAGCTCCGAGGCGATCCTGGAGACGATCTGCGGGGCCAGCAGGGAGTGCCCGCCGAGGTCGAAGAAGTTGTGCCCGCGGCCGGGGTCGGCCTTGAGCACGTCGGCCCAGATCGCGGCGATGATCCGCTCGGTACCCTCCCTCGGCGGTTCGTACGGCGGAGCCCCGCCGTCCGCGTCCGGCTCGGGCAGCACCCGGAAGTCGACCTTGCCGTGCGAGGTCAGCGGGAGCGCGGGAAGCGTGACGACCGCGCCGGGCATCATGTAGCCGGGAAGCCGCCCGGCGAGGAACGCGCGCAGCTCGGCGACGGTGAGCCGGTCCCCCACCAGATAGGCGATCAGCCTGCGGGTGTCGGCGGTGACCACGGCCTCGCGGACTCCGGGGTGCGCCAGGCAGGCCGCCTCGACCTCTCCCGGCTCGATCCGGTTCCCGTGGAGTTTCACCTGCCGGTCGGTGCGCCCCAGGAACTCCAGGTTCCCCTCGGGCCGGTATCTGCCCAGGTCACCCGTCGCGTACATCCTCGCCCCCGCCCGGGGTGAGAACGGGTCGGGCAGGAAGCGCCCGGCGGTCTGGCCGGGGCGGCCCAGGTAGCCGCGGGCCAGGCACTCGCCGCCGATGTGGATCTCGCCCGGCACCCCGATCGGGGCCGGGTTGCCGTGGCGGTCGAGCACGTAGACGCGGGTGTGCGGCAGCGCGGCGCCGATCGGCAGATGCGTGGCCGCGCCCAGCTCGGCGCCGTCGACCGTGCGGTACGAGGTGGCGCAGACGGTCGCCTCGGTCGGGCCGTAGTGGTTGTGGAACGCGACCCGGCCGCCGGTCAGCGCGGCCCAGGCGCGCAGGCGTTCCACCGGAACGCTCTCGCCGCCGACCATCATCGTGGTGACCGGAGCGGGGAACTCGTCCAGTTCCTCCACCCACTGCTGCCAGAGCGCCGAGGCGGTGTCGACCATGGTGATCGAGTGCTCCGCGCAGAGGGCGGCGAGGGCGGGGCCGGTCAGCGAGGCGGGAGCGGGGTGCAGCACCAGCGCGGCGCCGCTGATCAGGGCGGGGAAGACGTCCCCCGCCGAGGCGTCGAAACTGAGCGGCGGGACCATCAGCACCCGCTCTCCCGGCCCGAACCCGTGCAGGTCCCTGAACGACCGGGCCAGGTGCGAGAGCGTGCGATGGCCGACGACGACCCCCTTGGGACGGCCGGTGGAGCCGGAGGTGTAGATCACATAGGCGGCCCGGTCGGGGTGCCCCGCGACATGCTCACCCGCCGTCGCGCTTCCCGCTACTTCTCCGTCCGCGCTGCGCGTCGTCTCGCCATCAGCGCTTCCCGCCACGTTTCCGGCCGCGCTTCCCGTCGCCGTTCCGGCGGGATCGCCGTCCGTCCAGAGGTCTGCCCAGAGGGCGAGGTCGTCCCGGCTGACGACCGGCCCGGCGAACCCGGCGAGTTCCGCCCCGTCCGCGATCGCCGCACGCGCGCCGGAGTCGGCCAGCAGGTACGCCAGCCGCTCGGCGGGCTGCGCCGGATCGAGCGGCACGTAGGCGGCGCCCGCCTTGAGGATCCCCAGCAGCGCCACGATCGCCTCGGGCCCCGCGGCCAGCGCCAGCGCGACCCGTGCCTCCCCACCCTCGACGCCTGCGACACCGCCCTCGACGGTGCCTTGAGCGGTGCCCTCAGCGCTGCCTTCGGAGGTGCCCTCAGCGGTGCCTTCGGTGATGCCGGACCCCACCGGCCGTTCCAGCAGCGGCCGGAGCCGGTCGGCCACGGCGTCCGAGGCCCGGTCGAGCTCCCCGTACGTGAGAACGGCGCTCTCCCCGCCGGGAGCGGCAGGAGTGATCACGGCGGGGGCGCCGGGGGTACGGGCGGCCTGCCGGGCGATCAGCCGATCGAGAAGCGACTCCCCGGCCGCGCCCGGGTCCCACTCGTCCGAAAGCACGTCCCCCGGGTCCCGGACCGGATCATCCGAGAGCACGTCCCCGCGAATCCGGTCCTCCGAAGGAGAAGAGGCGACCACGCTCGGGTCCCATCCGTCCGAGAGCACGTCCCCCACCGCCGGAGCATCCCCGAGCACGATCGCGCGTTCGGCGGCGGGCAGGATCTCCAGCCGCGACAGGCGACGGCCAGGATCCGAGACGATCGAGCGGAACAGCGTCTCCAGCTGGGCGCCCATCCGCTCCACCGTGGACCGGTCGAACAGGCCGGTGTTGTAGGAGAACATCAGCTGGACGTGCGTGGGGTAGACGATCACGTCCAGGGAGAGGTCGAACTTGGCCACGGCCAGCCCCGACGCCACCGGCGCGGTGCGGACGCCGTCGAGGTTGAGCGATCCGGCGTCCGGGTTGCCCAGCATCAGCATCGTCTGGAACACGGGAGTCCTGGCCGGGTCGCGGTCGAGGCGCAGCTCGCTCACCACGTGCTCGAACGGCACCGAGGCGTGACCGTACATCGTGAAGGCGCGCCGTCGTACCCGCTTGAGCGTCTCGCGGAAGGTCGGGTCGCCCGCCAGGTCGGCGCGGAGGGCGAGGGTGTTGATGAAGACGCCGAAGACCTGCTCGAACTCCTCCTCGGTGCGGCCCGCGACGGGGGTGCCGACGCAGAAGTCCTCCTGGCCGGTGTAGCGGGAGAGCAGCACCTGGTAGGCGGCCAGCACGGCCATGAACGGCGTGCACCGCTCGGCGCGCGCCATCGCGGTGATCCCCCGCCAGAGCTCCAGCGGGATCCGGTGGATCACCAGATCGCCCTCGGTGGTCTGTACGGCCGGACGCGGCCGGTCGGTGGGCAGTTCCAGCACCGGGACGCCGTCGAGCTCGCGCACCACGGCGGCGACGTCCACCGGATGCTCGCGCCGCTCACGCACGTAGTCGGCGTACTGCCGCGCGGGCGGCGGGAGGGGTGACGGCAGCCCGAGGGTGAAGGCCGTGTACAGCGACGCCAGCTCCCCGAACATGACCTGCTCGATCGACCAGGCGTCCCCGGCGATGTGGTGCACGACGACCAGCAGGACATGCTCATCGGGCCCGGTACATATCAGGCTCACCCGCAGCAGCGGCCCGTTGACCAGGTCGAACGGCCGGTTGCTCCGCTCGGCGAGCAACGCCCCCAACTCCCGCTCCCGCGACACCCCCTCCCCCGACGAACCCCGCAACGAACCCGGCGGCAAACCCGACGCCCCCTCGCCCGACGAACCCGGCGACAAACCCGACGAACCCCCCGGCACCTCGCACGACGACCCTCCCGGCGAACCCCCCGGCACCCCGTACGACGAACCCGGCGGCGGTCCGTGTGGCGGCCCGTCCAGGCTGCCGTCCGTCCCCCGCTGCCTCCCCCGCCGCGTCCCCCGCTCCGGCGTCCCGTACGGAGGCTCGCCGGTCAGGTCGAGCCTCTCCATGACCAGCGGTGCGGGATCCAGGACCCTCGCGACCGGAGAGCCCCCGGCCTCGGGGAAGACGGTCCGCAGCGCCTCGTGCCTGGCCACGACCTCGCCCAGCGCCCGTTCCAGGGCGTCGGCGTCGAGCGGCCCGGTGAGCCGCTCGCAGACGATCATGTTGTACGTCCCGTCCCCGGGAGTGAGCCGGTCCAGGAACCACAGGCGTTCCTGGGCGTACGAGAGCGTGCTCACGCGACCTCGCCCCGCAGACGCGTGACCTCCTCGACGACGCCGGCGATGGTGGGGTTGTCGAAGAAGACGTCCAGGGAGACCTCCACGCCGAGCCTGCGGCGGGTCCTGGCGATGATCTGGGTGATGGTCAGCGAGTGCCCGCCGAGGTCGTAGAGGTCCTCGTCCAGCCCGATGTCGTCGAGGCGGAGGATCTCCTGCCAGATTTCCCGCACCTGCGCGGTGATCGGATCCTCCCCGGCGGGGGGTTCCGTCACGTTGTCGGGGGCCGGGACGAACAGGTCGGTCACAGGAGACTCCTCTTGAGGCATGGGGTGGGGTGGCTCCGCCAGGTCCGCGACCTTCGCGCGGGGGGCGGCGGAGATGGCGCGCAGCAGCGCGCGCAGGTGACCCGCGATCCTGGACACGTCGTCGTGGCCGATCGCGGCGGGGTTGAAGCGGAGGCCGAGGGTGAGGCTCGGTCCGGCGTCCACGGCCTGGAGGTGCAGCGCGCCGTGGGCGGCCCCGTTGAAGACCGTCCACTCCACGCCCGCCCCGACACCGGGGAACTCCGGGACGGCCGCCCTCCTGCGGTAGCTGAGCAGCACCGGCGAGGAGGGCGGCTCCGGGGGCGCGTGCCGGAACCGGTACATGGCGTGGAGCTCGTCCCTGACCGTGCGCAGGTAGCCGGGGAACCCCTCGTCAAGCGCGGGATGCGGGACGAACGGCACCCGCGCCACGAACGGCCCGATGCGGTCGCGCGTCTCGCGGGTCCGGGTGCCGAGGTCGAGGGCGAGCGGTGACGCGGAGGTGCCGTACCGGCGCAGCAGCACGCCCACGGCCGCCAGCAGCAGCTCGAACCTGGTCGCGCCGAGCGCCGTGGCGGCCTCGGTGAGCGCCCCGGACTCCGCGCCGCCGAGCACCATCTCGACGATCTCCCCGGGGCCGGTGCCGTGCGGGACGGCGCGCAGACCGGGCAGGACCAGCTCCGCGGGCTCGCGGTCACGCTCCTTCCAGAACTCCTCGGCGCCCTTCCAGGGCTCCCCTCCGCCCCTCCGGGACTCCCCGGCGCCGCCGGACGACGCCCGGGAGGCGCCGGAGCCGCCACGCCGGTCCGCCCGCGCGGGCGGCGAGCCGTACGGCAACGGGACCGGGGAGGAGTGCGACGTCAGCCCCGGCAGGGCGGCCCGGGAGAAGTAGGCGTCGGCCAGGTCGCGGACCAGGACGTCCTTGGAGTCCGCGTCGAACACTCGCGCGTGCGCCGTGAAGAGCAGCCTGACGCGCTCGGGACCCACCGTGACCAGCGTGAACCGGGCGAGCGGGCCGCGTTCCAGGTCGAACGGGCGTGCGGCCTCGGCCGTGGCGACCCCGGGATAGCGCTCCGGGGTCGACTCCGTACGGGCGACCCTGACACGCCCGAGCACCGGGTGCCTTCCGGCCACGTCGGCGCACGCGCCCAGCAGCGCCGGAACATCGACGGGACCGTTCAGGTGAAGCGCCAGCGGGATTCCCCGCAGGTCGAAAGGGCCGTGCGACATCCTGTCCGTCTCCCTCGTGGGTGACTCACCTCGGGCAGGCGCCGGGGGCCGCGTCGCCCCTGACATACAGTCTTGACAAACAATTATTAGGAAAGTTTCTTGTCTATTTACGCAACCCGAATGCTACACATGTGGTACGCCTGAGACAAGCGACTTGCCACGAACCGACCTGGAGGCGTTGATGATCGTTCGCGGTGGCCGCACGAGCGGGCCGAACGGCGCGAGCCCCGAACTGGCCGGGCTTGCCGACACCGTGTTGCAGCCCGGGTTCGTGGGCGTGGAGGTACCGGACTGGCTGCGGAGACGCCTCTCGGAAGGGCTCGGCGGAGTTGCGCTCTACTCCCGGAATCTTGTAGACAGCGAGCAGACCAGGGCGTTGACCGCCGCACTGCGCGCGGAGAACCCGGACGTGGTGATCGCCACCGACGAGGAGGCGGGCGACGTCACCCGGCTGGAGGCGCTCACCGGCAGCTCCCGTCCCGGCAACCTCGCGCTCGGCGCGGTGGACGACCCCGGGCTGACCGAGCGGGTCGCCCGCGACATCGGGCTGGACATGGCCGAGGCGGGCATCACCCTCAACTACGCCCCGGTGGTCGACGTCAACTCCGACCTGGACAACCCCGTCGTCGGCACCCGCGCGTTCGGCGCCGACCCCCGGCTGGTCGCCCGGCACACCCGCGCCTGGGTCACCGGCCTCCAGTCGGCGGGGGTCGCCGCCTGCGCCAAGCACTTCCCCGGCCACGGCGCCACCGCCGTCGACTCGCACGACGACCTGCCGACCGTCGCCTACTCGGCCGAGGAGCTCGCCACCACCACGCTCCCGCCCTACCGGGCCGCCATCGAGGCCGGGGTACGCGCGGTGATGACCGGCCACCTGCTCGTGCCCGCCTACGACCCCGACCTCCCCGCCACCATGAGCGCCCGCCTCCTGGTCGGGCTGCTCAGGGAGGAGCTGGGCTTCGACGGCCTGATCGTGACCGACGGCGTGGAGATGCCCTCGGTGGCCGAGCGGTACGGCGTGACCGGGGCGGCGGTCCGCGCCCTCGTCGCCGGGGCCGACGCGATCTGCGTGGGCGGCGAGCGCAAGGGCCCCGGAGTGGTCGGGTTCATGCGCAACGCCATCATGGGCGCGGTCGCCGACGGGATCCTTCCCGAGGAACGCCTGGCCGAGGCCGCCTCCCGGGTCCGCCGCCTGGCCGCCTGGTCGGCGGAGCGACGGCGAACGGCCGGCGAGACGAACCGGGCGGGAGAGCCCGCGGGACTCGCCGCGGCCAGGCGTGCCCTGCGGGTCCGCGGTGACGGGCTCCCGCTGCCCGCCGCGCCCCAGGTGATCGAGTTCGTCTCCGAGACGAACATCGCCGTCGACCGCGCCACCCCGTGGGGGGTCGCCGCACCGCTGGCCGCGCTGCTGCCGGGCACGACGGCGCTACGGCTCGGCTCCGGCGACCCGGTCCCGCCGCCCTCCGACGAACGCCCGCTGGTGATCGTGGTACGCGACGCCCACCGGCACGCCTGGGTCTCGGCCCGCCTGGACGCCCTGCTGTCGCGGCGTCCCGACGCGGTCGTGGTGGAGATGGGCCTGCCGGGCCCGGCCACCCCGGGCGCCACCCACATCACCACCCACGGCGCGACCACCGCCTCGGGCCGCGCCGCCGCCGAACTCCTCTCGGGCCGCCGCCCGCTCCCCTGACCCCACAAAACGCGGAGCGCGGAAGGTCAGCCGCCGAGGACCCACACCAGCTCGTGCTGGAGGGGGCCCGGCATCGCGAGGAACTCCCCGTAGTCGCAGGCGAGCGGCGCGATCTGCGAGGCGTACGCCAGCACGGCGCGCCGCTTGAGCGTCCACCCGTCCCCGTCCAGGCGCAACCGAGGCCCCGGCCGGAGGCGGTGGCGCCCGGCGAGCGCGCGGACCGGCGGCGTGGCCGCCAGGGCCTCCCCGGCCGCCGGGCTCCCCCACTCCCGTACGGCGGCGGCGTAGGGGAGGTCGGCGTAGACCCAGGGCTCCAGGGTCTCCAGCTTCTCCAGCACGTCGAGCGCCCGGTCGCGTACGGCCTCGTGATCGGCGTTGCCGATCCCCATCGGGACCAGCACGCGCGTGCGCGGGGTGACGTGCTCGGTGAGGAACGCCTCCAGGTCGTCCAGCGGGAGCCGGGCCGCGGGAACATCCGGATTGTCCAGCGCCACCTGGTCGACCCCGAGGATCTCGCACGCCCGCGCGTCCTCGGCCCGCCGCTCGTGCGCCGTCTCCTCCGCCGAGGCGAACCCGCACAGCCGGTCCCACGCCGAGAGCGTCTCACCGGCCGCGCCGCCCAGCGCCGTGACGATCACCGCGTTCCCCTCGCGGCGGCCGAGCAGCCCCGCCGCCGACAGCACCGCGTCGTCGAAGTGCGGCGAGACCACGATCGTCTCCCAGCTCACCGCCACCACCCCACCCAGGCCGACACGACCGTCGCCCGGCCCATCGCCGCCCACCCCACCCAGGCCGACACGACCGTTTCCCGGCTCACCCCGGACGACGCGACCGTCGCCCGGCTCATCGCCGCCACCCCGCCCTGGCCAGGACGAGACCTCGGCTGCCCCGCTTGCGCAGGTAGGCGAGGCCGTCGCAGACGGACTCCAGTGTCGGCGGGGCGAGCTCGACGCGCTCGGCGACCCGCCAGGTGGACTGCTCGCGCAGCCAGGGCCAGACCCGCTCGTTGAGCTGGCCGGTCTCCAGCGCGACGAGGACCAGGTCGGTCGGCAGCCGGTCGAGGAGTGTCAGGTCCTGGTCGTAGTAGAGCATCTCGACGAGCAGGTACGCCGCCGCCTGGTCCCCGTGGTCGGCGAGGTCCTCCAGGCTGTCCGGGAGCACCTCCACCCCCGGCCCCGCCCGCTCGGTCAGGCGGGCGCGGAAACCCGCGTTGGGCTCGGTCGCCTGGACCCGGTAGCCCTTCTCCACCAGCCGCCGGGTGAGCTCACCCTGGCACGCCCCGACCTCCACGATCGGCCCGTCCTGCGGGGAGCACCAGCGGGCGGTCCACGCGGCGGTCGCGTCCAGCCGCGCGGCCTCGTAGGCCGAGCGCCCGAACTCCCACGGGTCGTCGGCCACCGCGGCGTCGTCCCCGAGGCTGGAGATCAGCGCGTAGAGGCGGTTGGCCTGGGTGGCGCTCGCGGTGAAGAACCTCTCGACGGCCGGAACCCGGTCGGTGGTGACGAGCCGGTCGGCCACCCGGCTGCGCAGCAGCTCACCGGCACGCCGGTTGATGAAGTCGATCTTCGCCTCGGCCTCGGCGGCGGTGATCGCGGTCGCCGTGCCGGGGATCGTCTGCAGGAAGGGGTTGTCGCCGACCGAGCAGGTCACGGTCGGCGAGGGGTCCGGGGACGGCGGAGACACCGAGGGCGGCGAGAACGGCGACACGGCGCGGGAGACGATCCAGCCGAACCGGGCCCGGCGGATGCGGTGGTCGGCGGGCGAGTGGGTCCAGACCTCACCGGGCGTCTCGCCGAACAGGGCCGCCACCTCGGCGGGGACGGGCAGTTCCGCGGTGTTGCCCCCGGGCTCCAGCATGGGCGCGAGCAGTTCCAGGCGCTCGCGCAGGGACAGCCCCGCGGGCAGGGTCACGCTCGCCCTCGCCTGCCCGACGACCACCAGGACGTCCTGGTCGGCGTGGTCCCGCAGGACGGAGACGAACTCCAGGGCGACGTCCTCGGCATGCAGCACGGCGATGACAGCCGTCATTTGTCCCCATCCCCGATCACGGAAAGATGTCTTTTTCATGACATTTCCGCGCCAGCATAGGGGATCTTGCCCACCGCGCAACGGCCGTTCGCCAAGAAGGGTCCCCACCCCGCCGAACCTCGGGAACCCAAGGCTCCGGACCGGGACTCGGGACACCAGGGGCCCCGGACCGGGAACTCCGGATTCGAGGCGCCGGTCCGAGGACCCGAGACTCAGGGCCCCGGACCGAAGAATCCAGGATCAGTGTTAAGACCAGGGGCTCAGGAGGTGAAGATCTCCTCCCTCGCCTGTTCCAGGGCGGCGATGACGGCCCCGCGCAGCACCGGGTTGCCCCCCACCTCGCTCGCCACCACCTGCGGCCGGACCGGGCAGCTCCTGGCCACCGCCTCCTCGATCCTGGAGGTGAGCTCGTCGCCCCCGGCCCTGCTGACCTCCCCCGCGAGCACCACGAGCCCGGGGTCGAGCACGACGCACACCGACGCCACCCCCAGCGCCAGCCGCCCCGCGATGTCGTCGATCAGCGGCTCTCCCCGCTCCCCCGCCGCGACCGCCGCCGCGACGCACTCGGCGGCGCTCTCCCCCCCGAAGCCGTACGTCGCGGCGAGCTCGGCGACCGCCTCGGCGCTGACCAGGGACTGCAGGCCCCCGGCGAGCGACGGCAGCCTGCCCGGCACGGCCCGTACGTCCTCGGCCAGCGGCACCCCGGGCACCGGCAGGTAGCCGATCTCGCCCGCGCTGCCGGACCGGCCCCGGTGCAGCCGTCCGCCGAGCACGACGCCGAGGCCGAGGCCGCGCCCCACCCACAGGAGCACGAAGTCGTCGACCTCGCGGGCGACCCCCAGGGTGCGCTCGGCGATGGCGACGAGGTTCACGTCGTTCTCTATCCTGACGTCGCGGCGCAGGTCACGGGCGAGCGCCTCGTGGATGCCCTCGTGCCAGCCGGGCAGGTCGAAGGAGAACCGTACGTCGCCGGTGCGGGGGTCGACCACGCCCGGGGTGCCGATGACGACCGAGCGCAGCTTGGAGAGCGCGACCTTGGCCGACCGGCACGCCTTGACCACCGCGTTGTGCACGAGGGCCACCGGATCGTCGTGCCCGCTCGGTGCCACCCGCACCTCGGCGACGATCTCCCCGTGGATATCGGCGATGGCGGTCGTGACGAATTCCGGGCCGACATCCAGACCGGCCACATAGGCCGAGGAGGAAATAATCCCATAAAGCGCGGCATTGGGCCCGCGCCCTCCCGCCTGCTCCCCCGCCACCTCCACCAGACCGCGCCCCTCAAGGCGGGCGAGCGTCTGCGACGCCGTCACCTTGGAAAGGCCCGTGAGCTCGCCGATCTGCCCCCGCGTCAACGGCCCGGAAGCGAGCAACAGCTCCAGGGCGGCCCTGTCGTTGATCTCCCTCAATAGCCTGGGCACGCCAGGACGTCGCTCCATACGCATGCTCTCTTGTTCGCCGCTTCCCCGTCGCATTACTTTCAATGAAGAATAACGGTTCTATTCTTAATAAGGCTTCCTGATAGTTTAGCCCCGCCCGGACCCGGCGGGGAGCTGACGAGGGCGTCCCGCCACCGCCGCGTCCCTGCTCATCGCCATACCGCCCCCGCCGACCACCGCGAGGCCAGGAAATCAAGGGCTTGCGACGTCGGCCCGGCCCGTGGAACACTCCCGAAAACGGTAAAGGTTCTTTTCAGTAAGACCCTTGCCGTCGGGTGGCGAGGCAGGTTTCGACATGGATACCGTCATCACGATCGCGGCCGAATACACGGGTCTGCGGACCCGGCGGGGGCCCATGACCATGGGCCAGGCCAACATGGCGCGGTGCGTGCTCCGCGACCCGCCGCTCCACATGAACTTCCGCGTCACCAAGCACCTCCCCGAGGGGACACCCCTGTCCGCCGTCACCGAGACGGTCGGGCGCCTGCTCTCCCGGCACGAGGGACTGCGCGCCACCATCCACTCCGACGTCCAGGTCGTGGCCGGTTCCGGCTCCCTGCCCGTCGAGCTGTACGACGCCGGGACCGGTTCCCCCGGCGAGGTCGCCGAGGAGGTGGGCCTGCGGATGCAGGGCACCCGGTTCGACCTGGAGGCCGAGCTTCCGATCAGGGTCGCCGTGGTCACCGAGGGGGAGGCCCCCCGCGTGGTGATCTTCGTCCTGCCCCACACCTCGGTGGACGCCATCGGGCTGGCCACCGTGATGCGGGAGTGGGAGCGCCTGATCCGGGGGGTCGCCGTACCGGCACCGTGCCCGACGCAGCCGCTGGACCTCGCGACCGCGGAGGGCACCCCGACCACCCTGCGCCGGACCGAGGCGGCCCTGCGGCACTGGGAGAACGGGCTCAGGCGGGCACCGCAGTCGATGTTCGCGATCGACGAGGCGGCCGAGGCCGACACCGACGCGATCCGGCCCCGGCTGCGGATCCGCTCGACGGTGGCGGCCGGGGCCCTGGAGGCCGTCGTGAGCCGCACGGGCGCCAGCCGCTCGGCGGTCACGCTCGCCGCCCTGGGCGTCCTCATCGGCCTGCGCAACACCCAGCGGACCTGCGCGATCGCGTCGCTGGCGAGCAACCGGGTACGGCCCGAGCTGCGCGACTACGTCGGGCCGCTGGCCCAGGACGCGCTGATGATCGCGGACCTCGACGTCCCGACCTTCGACGAGGCGGTCCGCCGCTTCCGTGGCGCGTCCCTCTCCGGCTACCAGCACAGCCGTTTCGACTCCGTCGCGCTCTGGGAGGTGATCGAGGCCGTCAACACCGACCGGGGGGTGGACTTCGCCCGCGACTGCGTCTTCAACGACATGAGCGGCGTCACCCTCCCCGAACCCGAGCCCGCGCCGTCCGCCGAGGTCGAGTACGACTGGCTTCCCGCGGCCTCGCTCCCCGCGCACCTCGCGCTCTGGGCCAACCGGCTGGAGGACGTGGTCGACCTGACGCTGTGGATCGACCCGCGGGTGATGAGCCGGGCGGAGGCGGAGGGGTTCGGCACCGGACTCGTCCGGCTGCTGATCGCGGCCGGGGACGGGGACGTCCAAGCCTCCGACATTCCGAATATATCGGGAATTTCGCCTATCGAGCGCGATCCCGGGTGGATCTACACAGACTCCTGCTGGGTGAACCTCGGCGCGGTGGAACGGCTCGTCGGTGAAGCGGTTCAGGGGCGTCCCCACCTCGTGACGCACGACCCGGACGGCCGTCTGACCTGCCACGTCACCTCCGGAACCCCCGAGGAGATCCGCTCCGCCTGCCTCTCCCTGCTGCCGGGCCGCACCTCCGCGATGGTGCCTCACCACTACGTCGTGCACGCTCCGGGACCCACCGGCGCGTCGCTCTACGGGCCCGTGGTCACCGAAGGCGACGGACGCCACTCAACCTCCTTCGGCCCCTCGCGCGTAAGGAACCAATAGCAGGCGGGATAATCGGTTACATGCGCCTATCCGCTCGTGTCGACTATGCACTCCGTGCCGCCGCCGAACTCGCCGCCGCGGGTGACGGCCCTACCACGGTGGGTGAGCTGGCCAAAGAGCAGGACATGCCTCCCAAGTATCTTGAGAACATCCTGCTCCAGATGCGCCGCGCCGGGCTGGTCCGCGGCCAGCGCGGCCCCGAGGGGGGCTACGTGCTGGCCCGCCCGCCCGCCGAGATCAGCCTCGCCGACGTGATCCGCGCCGTCGACGGCCCGCTCGCCAACGTCAGGGGGGAGCGGCCCGAGCACGTCGACTACCGGGGTCCCGCCGAGTCGCTGCAGCAGGTCTGGATCGCGCTGCGCGCCAGCGAACGGGCGATCCTGGAGGAGGTCACCCTGGAGAACGTGGCCACCGGGGCCCTTCCCGAACGGGTCCGCACCCTGGCGGCCGACCCCGCGGCCTGGGACTGACCGTGCCGGCGTGGCCGCCCGCGGGGCCCCGCCCGGCCCGGCCGACCTCACGGACCCGGCCCGCCACCCGGCACCGGCCCACCTCGCGGCGCCCCATCTCTCGGCGACTCATCTCGCGGTGGCGGCTCACCTCGCGAGATCAGCCCGTCTCACGGGACCTGCCCACCACCCGGGCCCGGCCCGCGTCCCGGGGCGGGCGCCGTGCCCGAGGGTGACGTCGTCCACCTCTCCGCCAGGAAACTCGGCCGGGCGCTCGACGGGCGGGTGCTGACCCGCTCGGACTTCCGGGTGCCGCGCCACTCCACGGCCGACCTGACCGGGCGCGCGGTGCTGGAGACCGTCTCACGCGGCAAGCACCTGCTCACCAGGGTCGAGGGCGCGCTCACCGTCCACACCCACCTGCGGATGGAGGGCTCCTGGCAGATCTCACCCGCGGGGCGGGGGCTGCCCGGGGGCGACGTCGTCCGCCTTGTGCTGGCCAACGCGGAGTGGCAGGCGGCGGGAGTACGGCTGGGCATGGTCGACCTGGTCGCGACCGGGGAGGAGGGGCGGCTCGTCGGGCACCTCGGACCCGATCTGCTCGGGGAGGACTGGGACGAGGCCGAGGCCGTACGGCGGCTGGCACGACGGCCTGAAGAAAGCATCGGGGTCGCGCTGCTCGATCAGCGCAACCTGGCGGGGATCGGCACCATCTATCGCGCCGAGACGCTGTTCCTCGCCGGAGTGTCGCCGTGGCGACCGGTGGGGACGGTTGAGGATCTGGGGGCGATCGTGGCGATCGCACGGCGATTGCTGGACGCTAACAAGGAACGCCCGAGCAGGACGACGACGGGCGACCTCCGTCCGGGACGGAGCACCTGGGTCTACGGCAGGGCCGGGCGGCCTTGCCTGCGCTGCGGGCGTCGGATCAGTCGTGGGGAGATGGGCGCACAGCCGCAGGAACGGCTGATCGTCTGGTGCCGTCACTGCCAGCCGGAAGAACCGACCGGCTAGGCGGCGACCATGTCGTTGACCTCGGGGAACACGGAATCGGGCACGGTCTCGGGAATCGGCAGACGCTCCCGTTCCGGGACGTCGCCCGCCAGCACCGGAGCATGTTGCAACTCGGCCAGGGCGAATTGATCGGAAACCTCACGGAGAACCTGTGAAAGCGGCACGCCCAAGGCACCGCAGATCGACGCGAGCAGCTCCGAAGAGGCCTCCTTCTGACCACGCTCCACCTCGGAAAGATATCCAAGGGAAACCCGAGCCAATGTAGACACCTCACGCAAGGTGCGACTCTGCCGCACCCTCAGCCGCCGCAGCACGTCACCGAGCAGCTGACGCAGCAGGACCATCTGTCGCTCCCTCCCCGGCGCGGATGCCTTCACGACACTCCGCGCTATCGGTTCGTGCCGCCCGTTCTTCGAACGCGACCCTTGGTACATACTCCTCGCCGTCATCATCGCTTGACCTTTACCTCACTCACAGTTCCACCGTACCTGTATCAACCGACAACGCGGCAGACCATGTGGAGCATGTTCGCTGGGGACGTAACGCGGTAATCATCCTGAATGTTCCCTCACGTTCGTCTCCAGCACACCTCGGAGGAGGTCTACGGCCTCGTTCACGGTCGACTCCCGGATCTGGTCGCGCGTCCCGGCGAGCCGCGGATCCCGGTGCCATACCCGCCCGTCCGGTCCGCTAACGGCCAGATGCACGGTGCCCACCGGTTTACCGTCCTGCGGGTCCGGGCCGGCCACCCCGGTGACCGCCAGGCCGTACGTGGAGCCGGTGAGGAGGCGCACCCCGTCGGCCATCGCGGCGGCGACCCGCGGGTGCACGGCCCCCTCGCGGGCCAGCAGGTCCGCGGGGACGTTCAGCAGCCGGTGCTTGAGGTCGGTGGCGTAGGAGACGACCCCGCCCAGGAAGGCCGCGGAGGCCCCGGGCGGGCCGGTGAGGGCCGCGCAGATCAGCCCGGCGGTCAGCGACTCGGCCACCGCCACCGTCTCGCCCCTGCGGACGAGAAGGGAGAGGACCTCGGTGGCCGCGAGCAGGCGGTGGCTCATGTCCGCCTCATATCGCCCGCGCCCGTTTCGCGACCTGCCGCAGCTTGATCGCCCGGATCACGTAGTCGAGGCCGGTGACGACGGTGACGAGGGCCGCCGCGCCCATCACGACCCAGCGGATCAGGTCGGGCACGCCCGGCCAGATGTAGGAGACGATCGCGGCGATCTGCAGGACCGTCTTCACCTTCCCGCCGTAGCTGGCCGGGATGACGCCGTGCCGGATGACCGCGAACCTCAGCCCGGTGACGCCCAGCTCCCTGCCCAGGATCACGACGGTGACCCACCAGGGCAGCTCCCCCAGGATCGAGAGGCTGATCAGGGCGGCACCGATGAGGGCCTTGTCGGCGATCGGGTCGGCGATCTTCCCGAAGTCGGTGATCAGGCCGTAGCGGCGGGCCAGCTCGCCGTCGAGCAGGTCGGTGAGCGAGGCCACCAGGAAGACCACCAGCGCCGCGGCCCGCCAGCCGGATCCCGGCAGGAAGAGGCAGGCCGCGAAGAACGGAACCATCGCCAGCCGTATCACCGTCACGACGTTGGCGATGTTCCAGGCGCTCACCTTGGGGCGCGCGGACGCCGCTGTCGAGTCGGTGCCGGTCTCTGGCGTGTTGGTCATACGCTCTCCCGGCCCGGCGGCGCGCTCATGGGGCCGCCTTGATGCGGGCGATCAGGTCGACCCCCTCCGAGTCGACCACGACGGCCCGGACGATCTGGCCGGGGACCAGGCCGATGCCCTGGACCGTTACAGAACCGTCGACCTCGGGCCCCTGGTGGGCTGCGCGGCCCTCATAGCCGCCGTCGCCCAGGTCCTCCTCGATCAGGACGTCGACCTCGGTGCCGATCCGCTCCTCGGCCCGCTGGGCCATGAGCTCCTCGGCCAGCTCGGTGAGCGCGGACACCCGGGCGTCGACGATCTCCTGGTCGAGCTTGCCGGGGAGCGAGGCCGCCTCGGTGCCGTCCTCGTCGGAGTAGCCGAAGATGCCGATCACGTCGAGCCTCGCCTCCTCCAGGAAGCCCACCAGCTCGCCGAACTCCTCCTCGGTCTCACCGGGGAAGCCCACGATGAAGTTGGAGCGCACGCCCGCCTCGGGGGCGTGGGCGCGGACCGACTCCAGGAGGTCCAGGAAGCGCCGGGGGTCGCCGAAGCGGCGCATCCGGCGCAGCACCGTGCCGCTGGCGTGCTGGAAGGACAGGTCGAAGTAGGGGGCCACGCCCTCGGTCGAGGCGATGATCTCCAGCAGCCCCGGGCGGAGCTCGGCGGGCTGCAGGTAGCTGACGCGCACCCGCTCGACGCCCTCGGTCGCGGCGAGGGAGGGCAGGAGCTTCTCCAGCGCCCTCAGGTCGCCCAGGTCCTTGCCGTAGGAGGTGGAGTTCTCGCTGACCAGCACCAGCTCCTTGACGCCCTGCTCGGCCAGCCAGGCGGCCTCGCCGAGGAGCTCCGCGGAGCCGCGCGAGACGTACGCCCCGCGGAAGGCCGGGATGGCGCAGAACGTGCAGCGCCGGTCGCAGCCGGAGGCGAGCTTCAGCGAGGCCACCGGGCCGTCGCCCAGGCGCTTGCGGAGCGGCCGGGGGCCGCTGGCGGGGGCCACGCCCTCGGGCAGCTCGCCGTGGCCGGGAATGCCGGTCCTGGGGGCGGCGGCGCGTTCCACCGGCGAGATGGGCAGCAGGGTCCTGCGGTCGCGGGGACTGTGCGGGACGAGCGACCTACCCGCCAGCACGTCGTCGAGGCGCGTGCCGATGTCGGTGTAGTCGTCGAAGGAGATGACGGCGGCGGCCTCGGGCAGCGCGTCGGCGAGCTGGTCGCCGTACCGCTCCGCCATGCAGCCCGCGGCGACCACCTTGGCACCGGAGTCGGCCGCGGCGAGCAGCGTGTCGATGGAGTCCTTTTTCGCCGAGTCGATGAAGCCGCACGTGTTGACGACGACGACATCGGGGTCGTCGTCGCCCAGCTGCCAGCCGGCAGCCTCAAGACGGGCGGCGAGTTCCTCGGAGTCGACCTCGTTGCGTGCGCAACCAAGCGTGATCAGCGATGCGGTTCGGCGGGATGACATGGTGAACACTACGGTATCGGGAGTTGGCCACTACCCGATGCACCTCCCCCCATTCAGGCACCGCCGCACCCCTCGCCCCACCCCGGGCGCGCCGCCGCCGCGGGTGGCCCCCGGAGCCCCGGAGGACCCGGGGGACACCGGCCGTACGCGCCTGACCTAGCGCTTCTTGGCGGCGGGGGCCTCGTAGGAGCGGTTGACGACCTGCCCCCGGCGGCCGGGGGTGCCCAGGTTCTTGCCGTTCAGCTTCAGCGAGACGGCTCCCCCGTCGCCGAAGGTGACCCTCATCCCGGTCTTCGCCCTCCAGGTCGAGGTCTTGCCCGCCGCGAGCGTCCCCGAGAAGAGCCTCTTGCCGCCCGCGTCCTGCACGTCGAGCCAGGACGTGCGCTTCGCCTTGACCTGGAGGACGACCGTGTCGCGCCGCCTCTCCTCGGCCAGCGACGCCGCCCGGCGCGGCGAGTCGGGGCCGGAACCGGCCTTGGGCGGCGGCGCGGAGGGCACCGGCAGGGGGCGGAGCTCCGCCACGGGGGTGTCACCCCCGCTCATGGTCCGCGCCACGCCGAAGATGACCACGATGCCCAGGGCCACCGCCATGGCCGTCGTCCAGTTGGGCGAGCGGCGCTCACGGATCTTCAGGGGCATGTCGGCCTGGAAGACGCTGGAGGCCCGCACCGGCAGCGGCACGCCCCCGTGCTGCTCGTCGTAGCGGTGCACCAGCGTCTCGGGATCGAGATCGACGATCTTGGCGATGTTTCTTATATGGCCCCGTGCGTAGAAATCTCCCCCGCACTGGGAGAAGTCATTCCTCTCGATTGCCTGGATGAGCACCTCGCGAATGCGTGTCCGCGCGCTCAACTGCCCGACGGTCATCCCCATCGACCGCCGGGCATCCGCCAGATCGCTTCCAATGCCCATGGCGCACGCCTCTCAGCCCCCGACGTTGCGTAGCGATACCCATTCAATCAGTAACCGTGCGGACGGTGTGCGGCGGGGGTGCCATTCCCGTACGGCGCCGTCATCCCCGGGCGGGTCGGTCGCGGAGGACGATATCCCCTGATTCCCCCGAATTCCCCGACATGCTCCAGACCCTCCCCGTCACGAGCCGACCGGCACCGGCCCGTCCGGGGTTCCCGTACGCCGCCCGGGGACTCCCCCCGTACGGCGCCGTCAGCTTCCGCGCAGGTCGGCCAGCAGGCCGGGGAGCTCGTCGGGCTTGACCATGACCTCCCGCGCCTTCGACCCCTCGCTGGGCCCGACGACGTTCCGGCTCTCCAGCAGGTCCATCAGGCGGCCCGCCTTGGCGAAGCCGACCCTGAGCTTGCGCTGGAGCATCGAGGTCGAGCCGAACTGGGTGGTCACGATGAGCTCGGCCGCCTGGACCAGCAGGTCGAGGTCGTCGCCGATGTCCTCGTCGATCTCTTTCTTGACGGCCGTCGAGGCGGACACGTCCTCGCGGTACTCGACCGCCATCTGGGCCTTGCAGTGCCCGACGATCTCGCCGATCTCCTTCTCGGAGACGAAGGCGTTCTGCAGCCGCATGGGCTTGCTGGCGCCCATCGGCAGGAAGAGCGAGTCGCCCTGCCCGACGAGCTTCTCGGCGCCCGGCTGGTCCAGGATGACCCGGGAGTCGGCGAGCGAGGAGGTGGCGAAGGCGAGCCGGGAGGGCACGTTGGCCTTGATCAGGCCGGTGACCACGTCCACGCTGGGGCGCTGGGTGGCGATGACCAGGTGGATTCCGGCGGCGCGGGCGAGCTGGGTGATGCGGACGATGGAGTCCTCGACGTCGCGCGGGGCGACCATCATCAGGTCGGCGAGCTCGTCGACGATCACCAGCAGGTACGGGTAGGGCTGGTAGACCCGCTCGCTGCCCGGGGGCGGCACCAGCTTGCCCGTGCGGACCGCCTTGTTGAAGTCGTCGACGTGCCGGAAGCCGCTGGCGGCCAGGTCGTCGTAGCGGCGGTCCATCTCCCCGACGACCCATTCCAGGGCCTCGGCGGCCTTCTTGGGGTTGGTGATGATCGGCGTGATCAGGTGCGGGATGCCCTCGTAGACGCTGAGCTCGACCCGCTTGGGGTCGACCAGGACCATGCGGACCTCGTCGGGGGTGGCCCGCATCAGGATCGAGGTGATCAGCCCGTTGACACACACCGACTTGCCCGCGCCGGTGGCGCCCGCGATGAGCAGGTGCGGCATCTTGGCCAGGTTGGCCACTATCGTGCGCCCCTCGACGTCCTTGCCGAGCCCGACGATCATCGGGTGGTGGTCGGCCTGGGCCACCGGGGAGCGCAGGATGTCGCCCAGCGAGACGAGGTCCTTGTCGGTGTTGGGGATCTCCACCCCGATCGCCGACTTACCGGGAATAGGCGACAAAATCCGGACATCGGCTGACTTGACCGCGTACGCGATGTTCTTGGTGAGCGCGGTGACCTTCTCGACCTTGACCGCCGGGCCGAGCTCGATCTCGTAGCGCGTCACCGTCGGCCCCCGGGTGAAGCCGATCACCTGGGCGTCGATCATGAACTGTTCCATCACGCTGGTCAGCGCGTTGACGACGACGGTGTTGGCCTTCGTCTGCGGCTTGGGCGCGGTGCCGGGGCGCAGGAGCTGCGGCTCGGGCAAGGTGTACGGACCGGCCTGGGGCGACAGGACGAGCTGCTCGACCTTGCGCGGGGCCGGGGTCGGCTCGGGGGGCGCGGACGGCTCGCCCCGGACCACGGCGTCGGCCGCCTCCTCGTCCACCAGGCCGGGCACGATCTCCGGGGAGTGTCCCGGGGTGCCGCCGGGGGTCTCGGCGATCAGGGGCGTGTCGTAGGGCTTGACGTGGTCACCCAGCTCGGCGCCCTCGGGCTCGGGCTTCTTGCGGGTGGAGGGCTTCTTCCTGGACACGCGCGGCGTGGGGGGCAGGTCGCGGTTGAAGAGCATGTGCCGGATCTCGGCCAGCCGCTCGGGGACCCGGTGCACCGGCGTCGCGGTGATCACCAGGATGCCGAAGCCCGACAGGATCAGCAGCAGCGGGATGGTGATGAAGGACGGCAGGATGCTCGCCGGGGGCGCGGAGACGATGAAGCCGATCATGCCTCCGGCGGCCGACACCTTGTCCATGCCGTCGGAGCTGCCCCCCGAGGGGTACGGCGTGCCGTGGACGACGTGCACGACGCCGAGCACGCCGATGGTGAGGGCGGACCAGCCGATGATCATACGGCCGGTGTCGGCGTTCTGGTCGGGGTGGCGCAGCAGCCGCCAGGCCAGCAGCATGAGAAGGATCGGGATCACCCAGGTCAGCGAGCCGAAGACGCCGCGCATGACGCTGTCGACCACGGTGGAGACCGTGCCGGTGTTCTTCCGCCAGGTCATCGCGGCCAGCACGACCGCTCCGGCGAACACCGCCAGGCCGAGCCCGTCGCGGCGGTGGACGGGGTCGAGCTCGCGGGCGTTCTGCCCCAGTGCCCGCGCGGCGCCGCCGATGCCTCCCGCCAGGAGCATCCAGATGCCCATGAACAGCTTGCCGATCATGATGAGCACCCAGCTGATCGGGTCGTGCTGGGGCGAGGGCTTGCGGGCCTGGCCCGCGCTCCTCTGACGGCCGGCGGGCGCCCGTCTGGCGGGGGCCGCCGTACGGGCCCGGGAGGCGCCCGGACGGCCGGAGGACCCCTTGCCGGGGGGCTTTCCTGAGGAGCCTTTAGACGTACGGGTGGCCATGCTAGGGAGGTTAACGAGACGGGTGGGGGATTGCGCGCCGACGCGCCGGGGTGACCACCCCTCGCGGGCGTTTCACAAGATCGGTCGATACTTCGTGAACAGTGATGAAGAGCACTAAAAATCCCATTGACCCGCTGGAAAGCGTATTCCATTCCATGTATTGACATTGCGTTTCATGTAATAGAACCTCCTCACCAACAGGACGTTGGGAGGAGACACATGTCCGCACTCGACTGGTCCGTTCTGGGCGCGTACTTCCTTGTCATGATCGGTATCGGTGTGTGGTCGAAGCGCCGTATCAAAACCGTGATCGACTTCTTCACCGCGGGGGGCCGTATCCCCTGGTGGCTGTCCGGCATCTCCCACCACATGTCGGGATACAGCGCGGTCATGTTCGTGGCGTTCGCGGCCGTCGCCTACAACTACGGGCTCGCGATGTACGTCTGGTGGGCGCTGACAATCGGCATCGGGATCGGCATCGGCGCCTTCGTCTGGGCGGCCCGCTGGAACCGGCTCCGTTCCAAGCATGGCGTGGTCTCCCCGCTGGAGTACCT
Source organism: Streptosporangium sp. H13245 (assembly GCF_055690525.1). Taxonomy (NCBI): domain Bacteria; kingdom Bacillati; phylum Actinomycetota; class Actinomycetes; order Streptosporangiales; family Streptosporangiaceae; genus Streptosporangium; species Streptosporangium sp. H13245. Next base: position 87,738 of record NZ_JBSZKT010000021.1, read on the forward strand.
CGCCCGGCGCTACAACCTGCCGACCCAGCAGGTGCTGGCCTACAGCGGCGCGCTGCTGAAGGTCGTGGACATCGCGGCCAAGTGGGTGGCGATCGCCATCCTGCTCAAGGGCTTCGCGGGCATCCCGATCCAGTGGGGCATCCTGGTCACCGGGGCCGTCACGCTGGTCTACATCACCGCGGGAGGGCTCTGGGCGGACGTGCTCACCGACTTCGGGCAGTTCGTCATCCAGGGCGTCGCGGGCATCGCCATGTTCGTCGCGATCATGATTCAGCTGGACGGCGTCGCCACGCTGTGGACCATGTGGGACAGGCTGCCCCCCGGCCACGGCGACCCGTTCGCCGGGCCGTACACCACGACGTTCTTCCTCGCGCTGCTCTTCATCAAGACCTTCGAGTACAACGGCGGCATGTGGAACCTGGCCCAGCGCTACATGGCCTCCCCCTCGGGCTCGGCCGCCAAGCGCTCGGCACTGCTGTCCAGCGCGCTGTGGCTGGTCTGGCCGCTGATCCTGTTCATCCCGATGTTCGCCGCGCCGCTCATCGTGCCGGGCCTGGCCAACGCCGAGGAGGCCTACGTACGGCTGGCGCAGACCCTGCTGCCGCAGGGTGTGATCGGGCTGGTGCTCGCGGGCTTCTTCTCGCACACCATGGCCATGGTCGCCTCAGACGCCAATGTGATCTCCTCGGTCATCACCAGGGACATCGCCCCGGTGATCGTCCGCAGGGTGCGCGAGCTGTCGGCGCGGGCCGAGCTGACCTTCGCCCGGGTGACCACGTTCACCTTCGTCCTGGTCAGCATGGCGATCGCGATCTCGACCGAGGGCCAGGGCGTCGTCCTGAAGATCGTCGTCGACCTGGTCGCGGCGACGATGGGGCCGATCTCGATCCCGCTGATGCTGGGCATGCTGCCGTGGTTCAGGCGCAGCGGCCCGACCGCGGCCATCGTCTCCTGGGCCGCCGGGCTGGGCGTCTGGGCGTACGTCAAGTGGATCGTCGAGTCCAAGGACACCGCGATGGTCGTCGGCGTGCCGCTGGTCACCTCGCTGGTCCTGTACGTGGCGATCGGGCTGCTGAAGCCGGAGAACCGCGAGGACCGCGACGCGCTCGTCGACTCCCTGTCCACCGACCCCGCGTCCACCGACCCGGAGCAGCGGCGGGCCGGGGCGGTCGGCTGACCACCGCCTTCCCACCGGCCGTCACCGGCCCTCCGGCGCGACGCGGGCCTCCACGGCGCGCTGGGGGCCTCCGGCACACGGTCGGCGGTCGCGTGGCCGTCCCCGGGCGTGGCGGGCTCCAGGACCCGCCCGCCCGGGGACATGCTCCTTCCACCGTGAGGAGGAGGGAAACACGCGGACCGGGAGCGGGGCTTCCGGTGGGCTACTTGTCGGACTCCAGGACGCCACCGTTGGCCACGTCCGACTTCTCGATCTCGGTGAAGAGGATGCGCACCGCCTCGCGGCGCGCCTTCAGGATGTCCACGGCCGCCTCGGTCAGCGCGGCCGCGAACTCGCGGCGCTGGTCGAGGGTCCTGCCGGACAGGAGTTCCACGGTGATGTTCGGCATGTCGAAAATCCTCCAGGCTCAGGTTGTTGCACAACATGAGATCACATTCCATTACATGGAACAACTGGAGGTCGCGGTGCGGGGAAATCAGCCGTTGAGCACCGGGGCCGGGGCACCCAGGGCGGCGGAGACCTCACGGGCCGCGGAGACGACGTCGGGCGCGAACCGCTCCAGGTCCTCGCGGCCCATGTCCATCGCCAGCGCGGAGATGGAGATGCCGCCGAGCACCTGGCCGGTGTGGTCGAAGACCGGGGCGCCGACGCAGAGGATGCCCGGCAGGTTCTCCTCGTTGTCGAGCGCGTAGCCGCGGGACCGTACCAACGCCAGGTCGGCCAGCAGGTCCTCCGGCGTCGCCAGCGTGGTGGGCGTCGGGGCCGACATGCCCGTACGGGCGCAGATGGCGCGGACCTCGTCGGCGCCGAGCTGGGCCAGGACCGCCTTGCCGATCGCGGTGCAGTGCAGGCGCAGGCTCATCCCGACGCGCGAGGGCATCTGGTACGGTCGCCGGCCCTCCAGCTTGTCGACGTAGACCGCCTCGTCCCCGCTGCGGATCGCGAAGTGCGTGGTGTAGCCGATCCGCTCGTGCAGGGCGTTGAGCGCGCCGGAGGCCTGGCGGGCCGGGTCGAAGCGGCTCATGACCCGGCCGGCCAGCGTGAGGATCCGGGGCCCGGGCTCGTAGCCGCCGCGACCGTCGGCCCGCGCGAACCCCCACTCGACGAGCGACTGGAGGATGCGATGGACGGTCGACTTGGACACGCCCGTCGCGGCGGCTATGTCGGTCACGCGGTGGTGCTCGGCGATCGCCTCCAGCACCGCCAGCGCCTTGTCGATGGAACTGCCTTCCCTGACCACGCTCGTGAGCCTACTGGTCAGCGCGCCAACCAGCCTCCGTCGACCGCCAGCAGGTGCCCGTTGACGTAGTCGGAGGCGCCGGACGCCAGGAAGACGGCGGCGCCCACGAGGTCCTCGGGGGTACCCCAGCGCCCCGCGGGGATGCGGCCCCTGATCTCGGCCTCCCGCGCGGGGTCGTCCCAGAGCCGCTCGGTGTTGCCGGTCCTGATGTAGCCGGGGGCTATCGCGTTGACCTGCACCCCCGAGCCCGCCCATTCGCAGGCCAGCGCCTTGGTGAGCCCGGCGACGCCGTGCTTGGCCGCGGTGTAGCCGACGACGTTGACGCCCCCCTGGAAGGACAGCATGGAGGCGATCATGATGATCTTCCCGGAGCCCCGGGCGAGCATCCGCGTCCCGAGAACCTGGCTGAGCAGGAAGACCGCGTCCAGGTTGACGTCGAGCACCTCGCGGAAGGACTCGTGGGGGTGCTCGGCGGCCGGGGCCCTGCGGATGATCCCGGCGTTGTTGACCAGCACGTCGACCGTCCCCAGGCGCCCGGCCGCCTCGGGAACGTTCCGGGGGTCCGACAGGTCGAGGATCCACCGGGAGGCCCGCCTGCCGGTCTCGCGGACCTCGGCCTCGACCTCGTCCAGGTCGTCGTCGCGGCCGTGCAGCACGATGTCGGCCCCCGCCGCCGCCAGGCCCACGGCCAGGGCCCGGCCGATCCCGGTACGCGCGCCGGTGACGAGCGCGGTCCTGCCCTCCAGCGAGAACATCAGCGCAGCTCGCCGATCTCGACCTGCTCCATGTCCGCGAAGGCCTGGTTCTCCCCGCCCATGGCCCAGACGAAGGAGTAACTCCTCGTGCCGAAGCCGCAGTGCACCGACCAGCACGGGGAGACGACCGCCTGCCGGTCGGCGACGACGAGGTTGCGCGTCTCGTCGGGCCGTCCCATCAGGTGGATCACCCGTTCGCCGGGCGGCAGGTCGAAGTAGAGGTAGACCTCGGTCCTGCGCTCGTGGGTGTGGCAGGGCATGGTGTTCCACATGCTTCCGGGCTCCAGCACGGTCACGCCGAGCACGAGCTGGCAGCTCTGGATGCCCTTGGCGTGGATGTACTTGTAGATCGTCCGGTCGTTGGAACCGTCCTGGCCGCCCAGCCGTACGGGCTCGGCGTCCTCCAGGGTCGCGGCGGTCGTCGGCAGGGTGGCGTGCGCAGGGGTGGAGACCAGGTAGAAGGCGCCCCCCTCGAAGACCACCTCGCGCGCGCCCCTGCCGACGTAGAGGCACTCCTTGGAGGCCAGGGGGTACGCGGTGCCGTCGACGGTCACCGTGCCGGGCTCGCCGATGTTGACCACGCCGAGCTCGCGTCGCTCCAGGAAGTACTCCGACCTGAGCGGGTCGGGGCAGTGCAGGGTCAGCGGCCCGTCGTCCGGCAGGGCCCCGCCGACCACGATGCGGTCCTCGTGGGAGTAGAGCAGGCGAACCTCCCCGGAGACGAACAGCTGCTCCACCAGGAACCGGCGGCGCAACCAGTCGGTCGTCGCCCCGGTGATCTGGTCGGGTGCCGTGGCGTGCCGTACCTCCATCGACCCTCCATTGTTCTATTACATGAAATTGGAAGCTGCTACATAGAACACTGTGAGCATACAACGCACCCCTTCCCTGTGCACTCACCGCGATTCCGGCCGGGAAGACGACCGTCCCGCGAGAACTTTCCCGGCCGGAGCCGAGTCCCACATAGGGGACCACCACCGAGCAGAGGGAGAAGACCGATGACGACCGGCACGGCACGGACGGCGATCAGGCTGGCGGCGGCGGGGACGGTTCTGGCGACCTCCCTCGCGGGCGGCACCGCCCTCGCCGAGACGAGCGAGACGGGGAAGGCGGGGGAAACCTCCGCGGGGATCCCGAGAAACTTCCTCCTGCACGAGCCCCAGGCCCGCAAGCCGGTGAGGTATCCGGACGAGGAGAAGTGGACCATCAGCGACAGGCCGGGGACGAACCTGGAGATCAACCCGTGTGGCCTGCTGCGCCCCGCCGACCGCGACCGGGCGGCCGTGCGGACCGTCACCTACCAGGCCCCCGAGCACCGCTCCGGCGAGCAGCTGGTGCTCTACCGCTCCACGAGCGCCGCGCGTAAGGCGATGGCCGGGATCCTCGGGCAGGTCCAGAGGTGCGCCCGGATCAGGTCCGAGGACACGGTCACCAAAACCTGGGCCCGGCCTGTCCGCATCGGGGACCAGGCCGCGCGGATCACCGTCCAGGGCTACGACGCCAAGGGAGCGCGTCCCGCCATCGGCGGGCAGCGGGCCGTCGTCGTGCGCGAGGGCCGGGCCGTGGCGATCTATCTGCTGGCGGGCGAGTACGGCAGGGTGCGCGACTCCGACTTCACCCGGCCGCTGAGGGACGCCAGGAAAATGGCGGTCAAGGTCTGCTCCCTGCCCGGCGTCTGCTGACCCGCCCCAGGAGGGACTGGGCCCGTACGGCGGGGAGACCGCACCGATCAAGGCTGATCAGGGCGGCCGATGGCCCGTACGGCGGCCGGTGAGACCGCCGTACGGCATGGAGATCAGACCTCGACCACCACGGGGATGATCATCGGGCGGCGGCGGTAGGTGTCGCTCACCCAGCGCCCCACGGTCCTGCGGACCACGCGGCGGACCTGCTGGATGTCCACCACCCCGTCGGCCGCGTTCTCCTGGAGGGCCCTCTCGACCTGCGGCAGGATGTCGTCGAACATGGCCGGGTCGATGCCGGATCCCCTGGCGTGGATCTCCGGGCCCCCGGCGAGCTTGCCGGTGGCGGTGTCGACCACGATGACGATGGAGATGAAGCCCTCCTCGCCCAGGATGCGGCGGTCCTTCAGCGCGAAGTCGGTGACGTCGCCCACCGAGGTGCCGTCCACGTAGACGTAACCGGCCGGGACCGCGCCCACGATCTTGGCCCGGCCGTCGATCAGGTCCACCACGACGCCGTCCTCGGCGATCACGATGTGGTCGTCGGGCACCCCGGTCAGCGCGGCGAGCTTGGCGTGCGCCCGCAGGTGACGCCATTCGCCGTGCACCGGCATGAAGTTGGACGGCCGCGTCAGGTTGAGCACGTACAGCAGCTCACCCGCGGCGGCGTGCCCGGAGACGTGCACCTTCGCGTTGCCCTTGTGCACCACGCGGGCGCCCCAGCGCGACAGCCCGTTGATCACGTTGTTGACCGCGGTCTCGTTGCCCGGCACCAGCGAGGAGGCGAGCAGGACCGTGTCGCCCTCGGCGATCCGGATCGGATGGTCGCGGTTGGCCATCCGCGACAGCGCCGCCATCGGCTCGCCCTGGGACCCGGTGCAGATCAGCACCACGTCCTCCGGCGGCCAGCCCTCGATCTCCTTGGCGTCGACGATCAGGCCGGGCGAGACCCGCAGGTAGCCCAGGTCGCGGGCGACGCCCATGTTGCGCACCATCGAACGGCCGACCAGCGCGACCTTGCGGCCGTGCTTCTCCGCCGAGTCGATGACCTGCTGGACGCGGTGGATGTGGGAGGCGAAGCTCGCCACGATCACGCGCTTGCCCGCGGTGCGGATGACCTCGTCGATGACCGGCGCGATCTCCCGCTCGCTGGTGACGAAGCCCGGCACCTCGGCGTTGGTCGAGTCGGACATCAGCAGGTCGACGCCCTCGGCGCCGAGCCTGGCGAATCCGCCCAGGTCGGTCAGCCTGCCGTCGCTGGGCAGCTGGTCCATCCGGAAGTCGCCGGTGTGCAGGACGATGCCCGCGGGCGTCCTGATCGCGACGGCCAGCGCGTCGGGGATGGAGTGGTTGACTGCGAGGAACTCGCACTCGAACGGCCCGAACCGGTGCCGCTCGCCCTCCACGACCTCGCGCTTGTTCGGCTGGATGCGGTGCTCGGTGAGCTTGGCCTCGATCAGCGCCAGCGTCAGCCGGGATCCCACGATCGGGATGTCGCGGCGCTCGCGCAGCAGGTAGGGCACGGCACCGATGTGGTCCTCGTGCGCGTGGGTCAGGACCACGGCCTCGATGTCGTCCAGGCGGTCCCGGATGTACTCGAAGTCGGGCAGGATCAGGTCGATGCCGGGCTGGTCGGGCTCGGGGAAGAGCACCCCGCAGTCGACGATCAGCAATCGGCCTTCGTACTCGAACACGGCCATGTTGCGGCCGATCTCGCCGAGACCGCCCAGCGCGACGATGCGCAGGGCACCCTCGGGCAGCGCGGGCGGCAGCCCGAGTTCGGGATGGGGGTGACTCATCCGGCCACACCTCTCTCAGCGATCTCACATGCGACGGAGGTCCCCGTGGGCAGCGGGACTACTCCCTCGCCGAGCACTCCGTCCCCCAGCGGACCGTTGTGTCTTCTTTCTCGCAAACTCTCGTTCCTCCCGGATGCGGCCGGTGAAGGCTGCGGTGTTTTATCTCATGTCACAACTTCGTCGGACAGCTTCACACCGCCCGCGATCAAGTCTTCGCGCAGCCTGGCGAGCTGCTCCCGGGTCGCCTCCACCAGGGGCAGCCGCATCGGTCCCGCGGGCTGCCCGACCAGGGACAACGCCGCCTTCGCCATGATCGCACCACCGGCCTGCATCATGATCGCGGAGACCACGGGAAGCAGCCTGCGGTGGATGGCGAGCGCGCCCTCGACGTTCCCCGAGCGGTACGCCTCGATCATCGTGGCGATCTCCGCGCCCGCGACGTGGCCGATCACGCTGACGCACCCCGCGGCCCCCACCGACAGCCACGGCAGGTTGAGCGTGTCGTCACCCGAGTAGTAGGCCAGGCCGGTGGACGCGATGATCTGCGACCCCTCGAACAGGTCGGCCTTGGCGTCCTTCACCGCGACGATCCGCTCGTGCCTGGCGAGCCGCGCCAGCGTCTCGCTCTGGATCGGCACGCCGCTCCGGCCGGGGATGTCGTAGAGCATGACCGGCAGGGCCGTCGCGTCCGCCACCGTGGTGAAGTGGCGGTAGATCCCCTCCTGGGGGGGCTTGCTGTAGTACGGCGTCACCAGCAGGAGACCGTGGGCCCCGGCGCGCTCGGCGGCCCTGGCCAGCTCCACACTGTGGTGGGTGTCGTTGGTCCCGGCTCCGGCGACGACCGTGGCGCGGTCACCGACCGCCTCGACGACGGCGCGCAGGAGGCGCTCCTTCTCGTCGTCGGTGGTCGTCGGGGACTCCCCCGTCGTACCGCTCACGACAAGGCCGTCGTTACGCTGCTCGTCCACCAGGTAGGTGGCGAGCCGCGCCGCTGTCTCGTAGTCGACCGCTCCGTCGCTCGTGAACGGTGTGACCATCGCGGTCAGCATGCGGCCGAGGGGGGCGTCGGAGGTTCCAGTTGGCGCTGCCATAGACCGAACGCTACCTGGATCCGCTGAAACGGTGGACCCCGCCACCCCGCCTAACCTCCGTCCACCGATGGGCCCAAGAGCGAACATCCCCCCGAGGTGCCCGCTGCACACCGTACACGCGGATATACACCGCCGCGGCGGCGGACCTCTCCCGGGCCCTGCCGTACGGGGACGGGGCCCCGTACGGGGTGGGTGTCGCGGGCGGAGTGGCGGGGGCGGATCCGGACGGTCGCGGCGGGAGGAATTGAGCCAGAAACCGGCCCTCGTACGCCTCGCGCCCGGTTACGTGAAATAACTAGAACTTTGTCCGCTTTGGCGGCGGCGAGGACAGCCTTGAACGAGAAAGAGGCCGCCGATATGTGCTCGGGGGTACACACATCGACGACCTCTACCGTTGAATCGGCGCTCCTTACGCGGGCGTTACAGGGTCTCTGAGATATTTTTGGACACTTCTGGGGGCGGCGGTAAAGTTGGAGCTCCAAATCGGAGCCATTACCCTGCGTTGTGCATTGAATACGACAGGATGGGACAACGCCCCAGACCCCCAGGGATGGACACGTGGCAAGCTCCGATCCTGTCTACCTGCGCGTCGTCGCCGACATCCGGCGCCAGATCGTCGACGGCTCCCTTCCCCCCGGCGCCTCGATCCCGTCGCGCGCCCAGCTGACCAGGAAATACGGCGTGGGCGAGACCGCCGCCCGGCACGCGCTGCGCGTGCTCGCCGCCGAGGGCCTGATCGTCGGCCGCGTCGGCTCCGGCCACTACGTACGAGAACAGCCGGTGCTGCTCCCCCTGCACCGATGGCGTTTCCACGACCACCACGCCCCCTTCGGGGCCGACATCCAGTCGCAGGGCACCCGGGCCACCTGGGACTGGCGGGCCGAGCCCGCCGACGCCACCCCCGACATCGCCCACCGCCTCCGGCTGGACGAGTCGGCCCCGGTCACCCGCACCCACTACGTCTTCCGCGGCGACGGCAAGCCGATCCAGCTGGCCACCTCCTACGAGCCCGCCGAGTTCGGCGAGACCGCCGAGGAGAGCCCCCGGAGCCTGATCGCCCGCCTGTCGGCCATCGGCGTCAAGGTCACCGAGATCGTCGAGCAGGTCTACACCCGCGTCCCGCAACCGGCCGAGAGCGACGCCCTCGCCCTGCCCGCGGGCGTCCAGATCCTGCACGTCGAGCGCACCCACTGGGCCGGAGACCGCCCGGTGGAGACGAGTGACATCGTCATCCCCGGCGACCGCTTCCGCCTCGTCTACACCCATCCCCTGCACCCCTGACGGCCCCGTACGGCAGGTGCCCGCACCTCCGGCGAACCCGTCACGAACACGCGGCGGGAATCGCCGGCCGCGCAAGGTGCCCGCACCCCCGACGGACCTCGTCGCGAACACGTGGAGCCCGCGCCTCCACGCTCCCCCGTCCCTTTCCACGACCGGCCGCCACCCGGGCGGCCGGGCATGTTCGCGGCCGGTCGCCGTCCGGTCGTCACCCGGCCGGAATGTCGGCGCCACCTGGTAGAACCGACCTGGTTTCCCGAGCCGGAGGTGCCGATTGCGCGTCAAGGACATGCCCGCCAACGACCAGCCCCGCGAGCGCCTCCTGTCCGGCGGGGCGACCGCGCTGGCCGACCGGGAGCTGCTCGCCCTGCTGATCGGCTCCGGCAGCCGGGGCACCAACGCGATGGAGCTGGCCTCCCACCTGATCGCCCACTGCGGCGACCTGCACGGCCTGGCCCGCTCCGACGCCCACCGCCTGATGAGGGTGCCGGGCATCGGCCCCGCGAAGGCCGCCAGGGTCATCGCCGCCTTCCATCTCGTACGGCAGGCGCAGGCGGAGCCCGAGCGCCGTCGCGTCACCTGTTCCGGGGACCTGGCCGCCGTGGCGGCCCCGCTCCTGCGCGGCCTCAGTCACGAGCGCGTGGTCGTCGTGGTGTGCGACCCGAGCGGCGCGGTGACCCGCAAGACGATCGTGAGCGAGGGCGGCAGCGACCACGCGCCCGCCCCGGTCCGCGAGATCGTGAGCACCGTCCTCACCTCCGGTGGTTCCTCCTTCGGTCTCGCCCACAACCACCCCAGCGGCTCCCTCGACCCCAGCCCAGCGGATCTGGAGGTCACCGCCCGGCTCCGCGACGCCGCCGAGACCGTCGGCCTCCGCTTCCTCGACCACCTCGTGGTCACCGACACCGCCTGGCGTCGCGTTCCCCCGTGACAGGGGGCCCGGCAGGTGAGTGTGGGAAGGGACGCCTGCCGGGCCGCTGTCCGGCGGTCCCGCACCAGACCCTCCGACCGGTGCGGGACCGCCGCCCGACCTCCCCGGACGACATGGGCTCCTCGGGGAGATCGGGGGCTTTCGTGGGCGCCGGTCCGGAGTCGTCCCCCTCCCGGCGCCCGATCGTCAGCAGGCGGCTCCCATCAGGAGCCGAAGCCACAACTCCTGTGTCCGCTTGGCGACCACCCAGGGCGACTCGTGCACGACCACTCCTTTTCTCGCCCGTTTCGTTCGCCGTACGAACATCAGCCCGCCCGCCTGACAGAGCTCGTAGAAGACGGGCAGGCAGTCACAGGTGTGCTCCTTGATCCGCAACCGGTCGGCCCTCGGCCGCTCCGGCCTCCAGTCGATCGGCTCATGACCCACCTGCAACGGCGCCACGTGATGCCCGTGATGCCGTCCACCCGGCACCCCCGCCACCACGAGAGCTCCCATCCCCCACGTGCTCACCCAGCAACTATAAGTGATGACGTCTATCCCGGTCTACTAGCTCGTATCTCTCACGGCTGCCAGACGTCTGGTTTGTGGGTATACGTATCCATTGGTCTAGCATTCAACTGTGCTCGATCGAGACGGTCCCATACCGGTCTATAAGCAGATAGCGGATGAGATTCGGGAACGAATCAGCAGCGGTGACATCGTTCCCGGCGAAGCGATGCCCAGCGAGACCGAGCTTGAGAGTGAGTACGGGATCGCCCGTACGACCGCGCGGCGGGTGGCCCGCGAACTCCGGGAGCAGGGGCTCGTCTACACGGTGCAGGGTGAGGGCACCTTCGTCGGCGAGCCGGACGTCCCGCGCGCCCCTCGCAAGACGCCGCTCTACCAGGAGATCGCCCTTGAGATCGCCGAGCGGATCCGAAAGGGCGACTTCTCGCCGAACCGGGCGATTCCCAGCGAGAAAGTGCTCATGGAGCAGTACGGCGTCGCCAAGGTGACCATCCGGAACTCCGTCGCGTTCCTTCGCGAGCAGGGCTGGGTGTTCACCGTCCGCCATCGCGGAACGTACGTGTCACAGCCCGAGAAATGGCCACGGGAGCAGGAGAAGGACGACTCCTGAGGTCAGGGGTGGGGGCGGGAGCGCAGGACCTCCAGGGCGCGGTCGGCGTGGGCCTCCATGGAGGTCTCGCTGTGGATCACTTCCAGGAGGCGGTGGTCCACGTCGATGACGAAGGTCATCCGGCGGGTGAGGAACGGTCCCACCGCGACGGTGCGGCGGGCGCCCAGACGCCGGGCGACGGTGCCGTCGGGGTCGGAGAGCAGGGGGAAGCCCAGCTGGTTGGACTGGGCGAACCTCGCCTGCCGGTCGACCTGGTCGCGGCTGATCCCGATCCTGGTCGCCCCCTCGGCGGCGAAGTCGGCCGCCAGATCGCGGAAGTGGCAGCTCTCGGCCGTGCATCCGGAGGTCATCGCCGCCGGATAGAAGAAGAGCACCACCGGCCCCTTGGCCAGGAACTCACCGAGCCGCCTCGGCGTGCCCGTCTCGTCGAGGAGCTCGAAGTCCTCGACCACATCTCCCACCGCGAGGCTCACACCCACGAGTCATCTCCTAACGTCATCGGAGGATCTCCGCTCGCCCGCCGTCGTGATCGGCGAAAGCTGGAGTCGGAGTCCCAACCTCATTTCTAAGCGATTCACCGGCCGAACGACAGGCCCACGACCGACCCACCCTGGAATATCCGTTCTCGTCCTCCGGAAACCCCGCGAATCACCGCTGGATTCCCCGGCCGTCACCTCCGGCCCGGTCGTCCCCGGCGGCCGAGGAGCACGTACGGGCGTAGGACGGCGAGCGCGAGGAGCGGCCCAGGGCGGCGTGAGGCGCAGGAGCAGGGACGCGCAGAGGGCACCGAGCACGAGAGCGCCGCTGGACGGACCTCGCCTTGGGGAGCGTGATGGACTCCCGGCTCCGCGAGGTCCCTCCGATTGATCACGATGCTGCGGTGCCCCCTCGAACGCGCCCTGGCCCCACTGAGCCCAACAGGGTCCCCACGGAGCCCAACGGTGCCTGGCGCGCTCAGGTCACGTTTCGATCCGCCGAAGGCGGCCGTCAGTTCCTGGGGGTGGGCCGGTGGGCGGGACCCCTCCACATGAAGTTGACGTCCTTCTCCTGCCCGACAACCCGGCCCGCCTCGTCGTAGGCGGTCACGGTGGCCGAGGGGGTGTCGACGACTTCCAGGGGTTTGCCGAGCGCGTCGACACCGCCCCCGGGATCCGGGACTGGTTTCGAGAGCGTCCGCCCGATGAAGAAGCCGTTGGCCACCCGCGCGTCGGCGCGTCGCCCGCCTGCCCAGTCGATCTCCACTCGCCGCACGTCAGGGGTGACACGCCCGGCGACGACCAGGTAGTTGTCATCCCTTTGCTCGCGTTCCGGCCCTACCGCGTACGAGTGGGCTTGCCCCTCGTAGGCGTCCACGTTGAGGTCGCCGGAGAAGCCGGTGAGGTCTCCGGGGGATTCGTAGCCCCAGTAGGTGAACACCGCGCGCTCCGCGAACTCCTTCTGCGTGGTCGGCGTGCACAGGACGAAGCCGGCGGTGCTGCCGACCAGCGCGGTGGATCCTCCCTTGTCGCGGTACTCCACCAGTACGCGGAAGTCCTCGGCCTTGCCGTGTGCGGGGATTCGCCGTTTGCCGTCCATGTTGTGCACCGGCCCGCCCATGGGCATGCACTCGCGTACCGCGCGTAGCTGCTCGGGAGTGTTGCGCGGCAGTCCGGCGACCTCCGCGGCGATGTCCCGGCCTTCGGGAAATCCGGGAGAGGAGCCCATGACGAAGACACCGGCCACGGAGGCCGCGGCGACCGCGAGTCCGGCGAGCGACCACGACAGGCGGCGGCGCCTTGAGGCTCCGGTGGCCGCCCTGGAGGCGTAGGCGAGGGCGTTGACCGGCCGGGCCTCGTCCGCCATCAGCCGCAGTTCCTCGGTGATCCTCTGCTCGTTGACGGTCATGTCAGGCCTCCAGGGTGACGTTTTCGCCGACCAGCTCGCGGAGCCGGGCGACTGCCTGATGGGTCTGGCTGCGGACGGTTCCCACCGAGCAGCCCATGATCTTCGCGACCTCCGATTCGGAGAGGTCCTCGTAGTAGCGCAACACCAGCACCGCGCGTTTGCGCACCGGCAGGGTACGCAGCGCCTGTTGCAGGGTGAGGCGGTTCTCGATCTCGCCGGCGCGGTCGCCGACCGCCTGGTCGGGGGGCGTCCGGACCACTCGTTCGCGGCCCCAGCGGGGACTTCGCCAGCGGCCGACCTGCTCGTGGTACATCACCCGCCGTACGTAGGCCTCGGGATTGCCGCGGATTCTCCGCCAGTGGCCGATGGTCTTCATCAGCGCCGTCTGCAGCAGGTCCTCGGCGGCGTGCTGGTCGTTGGTCAGGACGTAGGCGAGCCTGATCAGGTTGTCCGATCGGCTGGCCACGAATTCAGCGAATTCGCGGTGTTGGTTAGGGTGCAAGGCTCTCCTCGGGTCTCACCCGTTCAGATGCGACCGAGGCCGTGCATCTATGGCGTACCGCCGACGATTCACCGTGCCGACTTGCCGGAGGTCGGTCCGAGTCTTTCAAGGAACGCCCCGAAGGCGCTCAGGAGCGGGCCCGCTGTGTCAGGGCGACGCACGCGAGGACGGCCAGCGCCGCCGCTACCGTGACCGCGCCGAAGAGCTCGCCGAGCAGCAGCCAGGCCCACAGCAGCGTGAGCAGCGGCTGGGCGAGCTGGGTCTGCCCGGCGCGGGCGATGCCGCCCATGGCCAGGCCCGCGTACCAGGGGATGAAGCCGAGGAACATCGAGACCAGGCCGACGTACGCGAATCCGGCCAGTGAGGCGGCGGTGGGCCGGGGGTCGGTGGTGAGCGCGAGCGCGACGGCGATCGGCACGGTCAGCGGGGCGGCGAGGACGAGGGTGTGGGAGATCACCCGCCAGCCGGAGGTGTCGCGGGCCAGGCGCCCGCCCTCGGTGTAGCCGACGGCGGCCGACAGCAGCGCGCCGACGAGCAAGAGGTCGGCCCCGGTGACGTGGCCGCCGCCCATGCTGAGGGTGAAGGCGGTGATCGACACGGCCCCGAGGCCGCAGGACACCCAGAACAGCGCCCTGGGCCACTCCCCCGCCCGCAGCACCGCGCAGGCGGCGGTGGCCGCGGGCAGCAGCCCGATCACCACGGCGGCGTGCGAGGTGGAGGCCCCGGCGTGCAGCGCCAGGCCGCTGAAAAGGGGGAAGCCGAACACCACGCCCGCCACGATGACGGCGTACGACCGGAGCTGGGACCTGGGCGGCAGCAGCGGCACCCTGGCCACGAGCAGGAAGGCCGCCGCCGCGACGGCCGCTACGGCGGCCCGGCCGACCGCCACCAGGTAGGGGTCGAAGCCCTCCATCGCGAAGACCGTCGCCGGGAACGACCCCGAGAACGCCAGCACCCCGAGCCCGGCCAGCAGGGTCCCCCGCCAGGCCCTGCCCGATGCCCCGGACGGCCCCTGATCGTGATGCGCCTCTCTCGGAGAGACCACCCGCACCGGCGAGACCGTATCCGCCGCTATCCGATTTGGTACGATAGCGCTACTCTTTTCACTCATGAATGACGATAGCAGTATCGTCCGGCTCACCGCCACGCTCCGTGAGGAGGTGTCGCGGCTTCGTCCGGGCGACCGGCTGCCGTCGAGCCGGGAGCTGGTCCGGCTGCACAACGTGAGCCCGGTGACCGTGTCGCGCGCGATCGGCAGGCTCGCCGCCGAGGGACGGGTGATCACCAGGCCCGGCAGCGGCGCCTACGTGGCCCCGGCGATCACGCGGGGCGGCGACACCGCCGACATGTCGTGGCAGACGGTGGCGCTCGGCGACCGGGTGGTGGACGACAGCGAGGTCAGCGGCCTGCTCACCGCGCCGCCCGAGGGGGTCATCCCGCTCACCGGCGGCTACCTCAACCCGGCCCTGCGGCCCTCCAGGGCCCTGTCGGCCGCCGCCTCGCGGGCGCTGCGCCGTCCCGACGTCTGGGCGATGCCGCCGCTGGCCGGTCTGCCCGAGCTGCGCAGGTGGTTCGCCCAGGAGCTGGGCGGTGACGTCACCCCGTCGGACGTGCTGGTCGTCAGCGGCGGGCAGTCGGCGCTCGTCCACGCCTTCCGCGCCCTCGCGGCCCCCGGCACCCCCGTACTCGTCGAGACCCCCACCTATCCGGGCGCGCTCGCGGCGGCGCGGGCCACCGGGCTCCGCGCGACCGCCGTGCCCATGGACCGCGACGGGGTGCGGCCCGAGCTCCTCGCGGAGGCGTTCGCCGTGACCGGCGCGCGGGTCCTGCTCTGCCAGCCGACCCTGCACAACCCCACCGGCGCGACCCTGCCCCTGGATCGGCGTGAGCAGGTGCTGGCGATCGCCCGCGCCGCCGGGGCGTTCGTGATCGAGGACGACTACGCCCGCTACTTCACCACCGCCCCCGTACCGCCGCCGCTGGTCGCGCTGGACGCCCACGGCACGGTCGTGCACATCAACTCCCTGACCAAGGTGCTGTCGCCGAGCCTGCGGGTCGCCGGGGTCGTCGCCCGGGGTCCCGCCGCCCGGCGGCTGAGGGCGAGCCAGCTCGTGGAGTCGTTCTTCGTGGCCAGGCCGCTCCAGGAGACGGCGCTGGAGTTCGTCGGCTCATCCGCCTGGCGGCGCCACCTGGCCGCGCTGGGCACCGAGCTGGCGCTTCGCAGGGACACCCTCGCCGCGGCCCTGACCGCCCGGATGCCCGGCGCCGGCATCCACCTCGTCCCCCGTGGCGGCCTGCACCTGTGGGTACGGCTCCCCGAGGACCTGGACGAGGAGGCCGTGGTGGAGGCGGCCGGGAGGGCGGGCGCCCTGGTGAGTCCCGGGCGCATCTACTACCCGGCCGAGCCGCCGGGCCCGCGCATCAGGGTGACCCACTCGGCGGCGGTCCACACGGCCGAGCTGGTCGAGGGCGTCCGCAGGCTGGCGACGGCTGCCGAGCCCTCCGGCCGCCCCTGACCGTCCCCGTGACCGGCGGGTATCTCTCACGGGCGGCGGCGCCCTCGGCGGTCTCTCTTCCAGTACGGCGGGTACGACGCGCGCCTGCCGGTCTCCCTGAACGCGAGATAGGCCAGATACCACATACACAACCTCCCCAAAACACCACTTATCACGTTATGACGGTGTCGAAGAGAACACAACCCCCTAATGGCGTACAGTGGTTGCGAAGCGGGAAGAGGTGAGCGACGACATGGACAACCCCTCCGACCTGGTGATCGACTTCGTGAACACGTACGACGTCGAGGAGAGGACCGACTCGATCCCCTCCCCGGCCGCGCTGACCGCCTGGCTGGGCAGGCGGGACCTGATCGGCCCGGAGGACACGGCCGACGAGCGGGACCTGGCGACGGCCGTCGATCTTCGCGAGGCCCTCCGCGAGGCGCTGCGCCGCAACCACGACCGCCCCGGCTCGGCCGGAAACGGCCACGAGGCGGGCCCGTCGAGATCCTTCGCCGCCCTCCCGCTGCGCGTCGCCCTGACCCCTCGGGGACCGGTGCTCGAACCGGCCTCGGCGGGGGTCCCCGGAGGGCTCGCCGGGATCGTCGCCGCCGTGATGGGCGCCCATTCCGACGGGATGTGGCCGCGCCTGAAGGTCTGTACCGAGAGCACCTGCCAGTGGGCGTTCGTCGACTCGTCCAAGAACCGCTCGCGGTCGTGGTGTTCCATGAGGGTCTGCGGCAACCGTACGAAGACAAGGGCATATCGGGCCCGGCGGCAGACGGAGCCGGGTTCACGTCATCTCTGAGTCGGATTCCCCGATACGGTGTAAGAGCCTGACTCACGGATCCACCCGCCTGATGCCCGCTCGCGTGGCACGAGATCCGCGAGACAGCGCGTTCCGAGGCGACGGCAGACGGCAGAGAAGGAGCGGGCCGAGATGGCAGACGTAGGCGTGCGGGCGGCTCGGCACGATGATGTCGCCGCGGTGACGGGCACCCAGATCCGCGCGTGGAAATACGGCTACCGGGATTTCCTTCCCGAAGGACCGCTGGAGCAGATGACCGGTCCGGCGGCCGAGAACATGTGGCGACAGCAGTGGGACGACGCGATCACCTCGCCGCCCAGCCGCAGGCACCGCGTGCTGGTGGCCGTGGAGCAGGTCGTCCTCGACACCGACGCCTTCCCGGCGCTCGGTCCCGGTGGCATCGAGGCCATGGCCGCGCTGCAGGGCGCGGAGAAGGTCGCCGGTCTGGCCTCACACGCCCCGGCGGAGGATCCCGACCTCGACCCGACCACCGCCGGAGAGATGCTCACGTTCCTGATCGACCCCGACCACGTCCGGCGCGGCCACGGCAGCAGGTTGCTGAACGCCACGGTCGACTACCTCCGTGACGACGGCTACCACACCATCGTGACCTGGGTCTTCGCCGAGAACTACGCGGTGCGCGGCTTCCTGGAGTCCGCCGGATGGGGCGCCGACGGGGCCGAGCGGGTCATCGACATGGGCCGTACGGTGCGGATGATCCGCCTGGCGACCGACATCAGCTAGAGCCGGAGAGGAACGCCGTACCCCCATGGCCACCCCGAGCCAGTGGATCGCCGGAGCACGTCCGCGCACCCTTCCCGCCGCCGTCGTCCCCGTCGCCATCGGCACCGGGGTCGCGGTCGGATACGCCGGAGGGGTGTGGTGGCGGGCCCTGCTGGCCCTGTTCGTGGCCCTCGCCCTCCAGGTGGGCGTCAACTACGCCAACGACTACAGCGACGGGGTGCGCGGCACCGACGAGGACCGGGTCGGCCCGATGCGCCTGGTCGGCTCGCGCACCGCGTCGCCCCGCCAGGTCCTCACCGCGGCCCTCGCCTGCTTCCTGGCCGCCGCGGTGGCCGGGCTGGTGCTCGTCGTGGTCACCGGGGCCTGGTGGCTGCTGCTGGTCGGCGCGCTGGCGATCGCCGCGGCCTGGTTCTACACCGGCGGCTCCAGCCCGTACGGCTACCGGGCGCTGGGCGAGGTCTCGGTCTTCGTGTTCTTCGGCCTGGTGGCGGTGACGGGCACCACCTACGTCCAGCTCGAACGCCTGCCCTGGCTCGCGGTGGCGGCGGCCGTCCCCGCGGGACTGCTCGCCTGCGCGATGCTCGTGGTCAACAACCTGCGCGACATCGTGACCGACGGCCCCGCGGGCAAGCGCACCATGGCCGTGGTGCTCGGTGACACCCGCACCCGCGTCCTCTACACCCTCTGCCTGGTCCTGCCGCTGGTGATCGCGCCCGCGCTGGTGCCGTGGCGGCCGTTCGCGGCGCTGGCCCTGCTCGCCGCCCCGCTCGCCGTCGCCCCGGTGAAGGCCGTACGGGCGGGCGCGACCGGCCCCGCGCTCATCGCCACGCTCCAGCAGACGGGCCGCTTCCAGCTCGTGTACGGCCTGCTGCTCACCATCGGCCTGGCCCTCTGACCTTCGCCGCTTCGCCGCCGAGGCGCGGTCGGGGCCCCTTCACAGGACGCGGCGCATCACGACGCGGGGGGCGATCTCGATGCCCAGCTCCCGCTCGTGGCGCACCAGCCCGGCCATCTCCGGACCCCACTCGGCCGGATCGAGCACGGCGAAGCCGCGCCGGGCGTACCAGGGCGCGTTCCAGGACACGTCGCGGTAGGTCGTCAGCGTCACGGCGGCGGAGCCCGCCGAGGCCGCGTGCTCGCAAACGGCCTCCAGCAGGCGCCCGCCGGACCCCCTGCGCCCGTGGCCGGGGTGGACGGCGAGCTGGTCGAGGTGGACCTGCCCGTCGACCCAGCCGAACAGGGCGAACCCGATCGGCGGGTCACCCGTCACGAGCACCCGGGAGGGGTCGTCGGCCTCCTCGATCATCGTGGTCCCCGGCGGGAAGGTGATCCCGACCTGGGCGAAGACCGCGTCGGCCGCCAGCTCCACCGCCGTCAGCCCGGCCAGCTCCTCCGGCCGGGCCCAGCGGACCTCAGTCGAAGTCGAAGATCGAGTGCTTGTCATAGAAGTGCAGGATATAGCGGCACCTCGCGCAGATCATCAGAGTCAACCGGTGCGAGGTGATGCCCCAGCGGCTGTCGAGCCTGCCCTCCTCCATCTGGAACTCGGTGCCGTGACAGAGCGGGCAGGCAAGCTCGGGAGGTGTCATGGTCGGGCAACGAACGGCGGCGGGCCCGGGGTTCCGGCGGGATCACGCGCTAGAGGTCGAGAAGATGCTCCAGGCCGACGGTCAGGCCGGGCAGCTCGCGGACCCGGCGCACGCCCAGGAGCACACCCGGGGTGAACGACGAGCGGTTCATCGTGTCGTGACGGATGGTGAGGATCTCGCCGTCGCCGCCCAGGATGACCTCCTGGTGGGCGATGAGCCCGGCCAGCCGTACCGCGTGCACGCGAACCCCGTCGACGTCGGCGCCGCGCGCCCCGTCGAGCTCCGTGCTGGTGGCGTCGGGCATCGGCGCCGAGCCCGCCTTGCGCCGGGCCTCGGCGACCAGCTCGGCCGTACGGCGGGCGGTGCCCGAGGGCGCGTCGGCCTTGTTGGGGTGGTGCAGCTCGACGATCTCGGCCGACTCGAAGTAGCGGGCGGCCTGCTGGGCGAAGTGCATCATGAGCACGGCCGCGATGCCGAAGTTGGGGGCGATCAGCGCGTTGACGCCGGGGTTGGCGTCCAGCCAGCCCCGCACGGTCGCCAGCCGGGCGGCGTCGAAGCCGGTGGTGCCGACCACCGGGTGGATGCCGTGGGAGACGCACCATTCGAGGTTGCCCATGACGACGTCGGGGTGGGTGAAGTCGACCACCACCTCGGCGCCCTCCAGCGCCTCGATCGGGTCGCCCTGGTCGACGGCCGCGACCAGCTCCAGATCGTCCGCCGCCTCGACGGCCCTGCACACTTCGACACCGACGCGCCCTCGGGCGCCGAGAACTCCAACCCTGATCACGGGCCCAAGGCTATACCGTACGAGCCCGCCGGGCCGTCGCGGACCGGGCGAGCGGCGTCCGGCAGGAGTGGGCGCCCCCGGAACAGCGGACGGCCCCGGCGCGGGATGCGCCGGGGCCGCCCGTACGTGGAGCCGGGAGGGACCGTCAGCCGGTGACGACCGCGCTGAAGTCGCGGTCCTCCTCGTAGGGGCCGATGACCGCGAGGGACATCGGGCGGGTGAGGACGTCCGAGGCGACCTCGGCGATCTGCTCGGGGGTCACCGCGTCGATCCTGCCGAGCAGGTCGTCGACCGAGAGCAGCTCGTCGAAGACCAGCTCGCCCTTGCCGATCCTGGACATCCGGGAGCCGGTGTCCTCCAGGCCGAGCACGAGACCGCCGCGCATCTGGCCCTTGCCACGGACGAGCTCCTCCTCGGTGATGCCGTCGGCGACCACGCGGAGCACCTCCTCGCGGCAGATCTTCAGCACATCGTCGATCTTCGACGGCAGGCAGCCGACGTAGATGCCGAACTGGCCGGTGTCGGCGAGGGCGGAGGTGTAGGAGTAGGCCGAGTAGGCCAGGCCCCTCTTCTCCCTGATCTCCTGGAACAGCCGCGAGGACATGCCGCCGCCCAGGGCCGCGTTGAGCACGCCGAGCGCGAAGCGGCGCTCGTCGGTGCGGGTCAGCGCGGTCGTGCCGAGGACCAGGTTGGCCTGCTCGGTCGGCCGGTGGACCACCCGCGTACCGGAGCGGAGCTCGACGCCGGGCCCCGACACGCGCGGGGGCACCGGCGAGGCGTCCCCGCCCAGCGCCCCGGCCCGCTCGTAGGCGGCGGCGACCAGGGCCACCACCCGCTCGTGGTCGACGTTGCCCGCCACCGACACCACGGTGTGGGTGGGCAGGTAGTAACGCCGGTAGTACTCGGCGATCCGGTCGCGGGTGACCGCGGTGATCGAGTCGACCGTACCCAGGATCGGCCTGCCGACCGGCGTGTCACCGTACAGCTCCGCGGAGAACTGCTCGTGCACCACGTCCGAGGGATCGTCGTCGTGCATGGCGATCTCCTCCAGGATCACGCCACGCTCGGCCTCGACGTCCTCCTCGCTGATGAGCGAGGAGGTCACCACGTCGGCGAGCACGTCGATCGCCACCCGCAGATCCTCGTCGAGGACCCGCGCGTAGTAGCAGGTGTACTCCTTGGCGGTGAAGGCGTTGATCTCACCGCCGATGCCCTCGATGGCTGCGGAGATCTCCAGGGCGTCCCGCGTGGGCGTCCCCTTGAACAGCAGGTGCTCAAGGAAGTGGGAGGACCCCATGTGCTGGGGGGACTCGTCTCTCGATCCGATGCCGACCCACATGCCGACCGCGACGGAACGCACGGTCGGCATGGACTCGGTCACCACCCGGAGCCCACCGGGAAGGACGGTGCGCTTCACGACCCCGGCGCCGTCCTTGCCGGGGTGCAGAGTGGTGGTGATCACGAGTTGCGGTCTTCCCCTCCGCCGCCACCGCGGTTGCCGCCACCGCCACCGCCGTTGCTGCTGCGGGTACGGGTGCGACGGGGCCGCTCCTCGCGGGGCCTGTCGTCGGCGGCGGCGGACGCCTCGGCCTCCGGGGCCGCCGACGTCTCGGTGTCGCCGGACTCGGCCCTGGCCGCGGCCTCCTTCTCGATGACCTCGACGGGCACCAGGGAGAGCTTGCCGCGCGAGTCGATCTCGGCGATCTCCACCTGGACCTTCTCGCCGACGTTCATGACGTCCTCGACGTTCTCGATGCGCTTGCCGCCGTGCAGCTTGCGGATCTGGGAGACGTGCAGGAGGCCGTCCTTGCCCGGCATGAGGGAGATGAAGGCACCGAAGGCGGCGATCTTGACGACCGTGCCCAGGTAACGCTCGCCGACCTCCGGCATGTGCGGGTTCGCGATGGCGTTGATCGCCGACCTGGCCGCCTCGGCGGACGGGCCGTCGGTGGCGCCGATGTAGATGGTTCCGTCGTCTTCCAGGGTGATCTCGGCGCCGGTGTCGTCCTGGATCTGGTTGATCATCTTGCCCTTCGGGCCGATGACCTCTCCGATCTTGTCCACCGGGATCTTGATCGTGATGATGCGCGGGGCCGTCGCGTTCATCTCCGCCGGGGAGTCGATGGCCTCCTGCATCACGTCGATGATCGCCAGGCGGGCGCCCTTGGCCTGCCGCAGCGCGGCCGACAGCACGGAGGCCGGGATGCCGTCCAGCTTGGTGTCGAGCTGGAGGGCGGTGATGACGTCCTTGGTACCGGCGACCTTGAAGTCCATGTCGCCCATGGCGTCCTCGGCCCCGAGGATGTCGGTCAGCGTGACGTACTGGTCGCCCTCGTTGATGAGGCCCATCGCGATGCCCGCGACGATGCCCTTCAGCGGGACACCCGCGTCGAGCAGCGCCATCGTCGAGGCGCAGACCGACCCCATGGAGGTCGAGCCGTTGGAGCTCAGCGCCTCGGAGACCTGGCGGATCGCGTACGGGAACTCCTCGCGCGCCGGCAGCACCGGCAGGATCGCCCGCTCGGCGAGCGCGCCGTGGCCGATCTCGCGCCGCTTGGGAGAGCCCACCCGGCCGGTCTCACCGGTGGAGTACGGGGGGAAGTTGTAGTTGTGCATGTAGCGCTTGGTGCGCTCGGGGTTGAGCGTGTCGATCATCTGCTCCATGCGGAGCATGTTGAGCGTGGTGATGCCCAGGATCTGGGTCTCGCCGCGCTCGAACAGGGCCGAGCCGTGCACGCGGGGCACGACGTGGACCTCGGCGCTGAGCTGCCGGATGTCCTTGACGCCACGGCCGTCGATGCGGACGCCCTCGGCGATGACGCGCTCGCGCATGAGCTTCTTGGTCAGCGACCGGAACGCGGCGCCGATCTCCTTCTCGCGGCCCTCGAAGTCGGGGCCGACCTTCTCCAGCACCAGGGCCTTGACCCGGTCGAGCTCGGTCTCGCGCTCCTGCTTGCCGGCGATGGTCAGCGCGGCGGCGAGCTCGCTGCGCACCGCGCCGGTCACGGCCTCCAGGACGTCGTCCTGGTAGTCGAGGAAGAGGGGGTACTCGGCGGTCTCCTTGGCGGCGACCTTCGCGACCTTGGCCTGCGCCTCGCACAGCACCTTGATGAACGGCTTGGCCGCCTCAAGGCCCTGGGCCACGGTCTCCTCGGTCGGGGCCATGGCGCCCTCGGCGACCAGCTTGAGCGTGTCGCGGGTGGACTCGGCCTCGACCATCATGATCGCGACGTCGCCGTCGTCCAGGACGCGGCCCGCGACCACCATGTCGAAGGTGGCGCTGGCCAGCTCGGTGTTGGTCGGGAAGGCGATCCACTGGCCCTCGATCAGCGCGACGCGGACGCCGCCGATCGGGCCGGAGAACGGCAGCCCGGCGAGCTGGGTGGAGAGGGACGCGGCGTTGATCGCCACGACGTCGTACAGGTGCTCGGGGTGCAGCGCCATGACGGTGGCGACCACCTGGATCTCGTTGCGCAGGCCCTTCACGAACGAGGGGCGCAGCGGCCGGTCGATCAGGCGGCAGGTGAGGATGGCGTCCTCGGAGGGACGGCCCTCACGCCGGAAGAACGAGCCGGGAATGCGGCCCGCGGCGTACATTCGCTCCTCGACGTCCACCGTGAGGGGGAAGAAGTCGAGGTTCTCCTTGGGATTCTTGGACGCGGTGGTCGCGGAAAGGACCATCGTGTCGTCGTCCAGATAGACGACGGCGGAACCCGCCGCCTGGCGCGCGAGCCGCCCGGTCTCGAACCGGATGGTACGCGTGCCGAATGAGCCGTTGTCGATAACGGCTTCGCTGCTGTGGACACCCTCCACGGGGGACCTCCTTGTGGGTCGGTCGCCCGCGTCCGGCCAGACGCACGTGTCGCGCCTGGTTCGTCGTGTTGCCGGCTCCCCGTAGGTGCAGCGCCGGTCTTCGATCGAAGCGCCCGGTTCCGTATGGCTTGTGCCATGATGACCGGGGGCCACTACCGAGGACCGGCCCTCCGACGCCGTGGGGCGCGCTTGCTTGCGGACGCGGGGCACTGTCTCGGCTATTCAGTTTGCTCACTGGGACGGCGTCTTCGTGGCGCGACGCGCCGACACCATCCCGTATGAGATGAGGGAGCGGCGCGAACGCCACTCCCTCACAACACTATCGGCGCAGGCCGAGCCGCTCGATGAGCGAGCGGTAGCGCGCGATGTCCTTGCTCTGCAGGTACTTCAGCAGCCGGCGACGGCGGCCGACGAGCAGCAGCAGGCCACGACGGCTGTGGTGGTCGTGCTTGTGCACCTTCAGGTGCTCGGTGAGCTCGCTGATGCGCTTGCTCAGCAGCGCGATCTGCACCTCGGGGGAACCGGTGTCGGTCTCACCCTTGGCGTAGTCACCGATGATCTGCTTCTTGGCTGCGGTGTCGAGCGACACTTTTCTCCTTGAACCTCTGCGGGCACGCGCGATTCCGGCTCCCCGAACGACCGTGCGTGCCTACAGTCGCCGTGGCGAGATCAGCACCGGGATCGTGAGACACCGGTTACAGAGCTGACATGCCAGGTTACCACCGGCTCCAACGCCCCCGCACATAGTCGTGGAGCCCGGCGCGTCCCGCCCGGAAACCCCGGTGGGGCCGGGGTTTCCGAGCCCCGGCATGAGAACCGTGGGACACGGGAGCCGCCTGGGAAATCAGCTCGTCAGGCGCCGTACCTCGTCCACGTCGGCGTGGATCTGCGCGACGAGCGCCTCGATCGAGTCGAACCTGGTGTTGCCGCGCAGCCTCGGCCCGAAGTCGACGGCCACGTGCGCGCCGTAGAGGTCGAGATCGTCGCGGTCGAGGGCGTACGCCTCGACGGTGCGGGGCACGTCCTCGAAGGTCGGGTTGGTGCCCACGGAGATCGCCGCCGGCCAGCGCTCGCCGCCGTACACGGCGGGCAGGTTGCCGGTCTCGACCCCCTGCAGCCAGCCGGCGTAGACGCCGTCGGCGGGGATCGCGGTGAACTCCGGCGACTCCAGGTTCGCCGTCGGGAAACCGAGCTGCCGGCCACGCTGGTAACCGCGGACGACCACTCCCTCGACCCGGTGCGGGCGGCCGAGCGTCTGCGTGACCGCCGCCATGTCGCCGGAGGCGATCTGCTCGCGGATCAGGGTGGAGGAGATCGTCTCCCCGTCGCTGACCAGCGGGACCGCCTCGGCCACGAAGTCGTACTTCTCCCCGAGGGTGCGCAGCGTCTCCACGTCACCGGAGGCCTTGTGGCCGAAGCGGAAGTTCTCCCCCACCACGACCCCGGCGGCGTGCAGCCGGTCGACGAGCACGGTCTGCACGAACTCGTCCGGGCTCATCCGGGAGAACTCCAGGGTGAACGGCAGGACACACACCGCGTCCACGCCCAGCCCCGCGAGGAGCTCGGTGCGGTGCCTGGCCGTCGTCAGCCTCGGAGGGTGCGTACCGGGCCGCACCACCTCCTCCGGATGCGGGTCGAAGGTCACCACCACCGAGGACACCCCGAGACGCGCGGCCATCGCGACGGCGCGGGACACCATCTGCTGGTGCCCGCGGTGAACGCCGTCGAAGACGCCGATCGTGACGACGGACCTGCCCCAGTCTCCGGGCACGTCGTCCAATCCGTGCCAGCCTCGCACCGCAGCCTCTTCCCCTCGTAGCGGATGAACCCCTAAAGCCTGCCATGCTCCGCGTCCTTCTCCCCAATCGGGGAGCCCCTTGCCCCCGGCGCGCCCTCCGCGAGAGAACCGAGGGCCTCACGAGGAGAACCGGACGGGCCGTCAGGGGACGAAGACCGCCAGGGACTTGGCGATCTGGCCGTGCTCCTCCACCAGCGCCACCAGGGTGCCGTCGGGGCCGAACACCCCGATCGGCCCGCCCCCCAGGCCCAGCGCGGGCAGCCGCCCGCCGTGCGCGACGGAGGCCGCCTCCTCGGCGGTCACGTCCCGGCGGGGGAAGGCCGCCGCGACCGCGTCGGCCATCGGCAGGATCACGCACTCGGCGGCGAGCCGCTCCAGGGTGTGGGCCGCCGCCAGGTCGTAGGGGCCCACCCGGGTACGGCGCAGGGCGGTCAGGTGACCACCGACCCCCAGGTCGGCGCCCAGGTCACGGGCGAGCGCGCGGATGTAGGTGCCGCTGGAACACGACACCGAGGCGTCGACGTCGACGAGGTCACCGTGCCGGCGTACGGCGGTGATCTCGAAGCCGGACACGGTCACCGGGCGCGGCTTGAGCTCGACCTCCTCGCCCGCCCTGGCCCGCTTGTAGGCCCGCTCGCCGTTCACCTTGATGGCGCTGACCTGCGGCGGGATCTGCATGATCGGGCCGGTCAGCGCGGCGACGCCCTTCCTGACGTCCTCCTCGGCGACCCCCGCCGCCGACACCGTGGCGATGATCTCGCCCTCGGCGTCGTCGGTGTTGGTGGTCTGGCCGAGCCGGATCGTGGCGTCGTAGCCCTTCTCGGTGAGCGCGAGGTGGCCGAGCAGGCGGGTGGCCTTCTCGACGCCGACCACCAGCACGCCGGTGGCCATCGGGTCGAGGGTGCCCGCGTGGCCGACCTTGCGGGTGCCCGCGATGCCGCGGAGCTTGGCCACGACGTCGTGCGAGGTCCACTCGGCGGGCTTGTCAACGATGATCAACCCGCTCGGCGGCGGGGTGCGCTTGGCGCGAGCCGTACTCATTCTGGTCCTCACAGGCGTGCCGGGAAGGTTTTACAGCAGTGCCCGGAGACTCGCGATCGTCTCCTCGACAGGCTGGTGGGAGGTGAAACCGGCCGCCTTGGCATGCCCGCCGCCCCCCAGCGCGGTGCTGACGCACGAGACGTCCACCCCGCCCTTGGAACGCATGGAGACCTGCCAGACGCCGTCGTCGTCCTCCTTGAGGATCGTGGCGACATCCGCCTCGTCGGTGCGCCGGATCACGTCGATGATCCCCTCGACCTCGTCGTACGGCAGCCCGTACGCGGCGCGGTCGGCCCGGGTGACGAACGTCCAGACCAGGCCGCCGCCCAC
Organism: Streptosporangium sp. H13245; assembly: GCF_055690525.1. Lineage (NCBI taxonomy): Bacteria > Bacillati > Actinomycetota > Actinomycetes > Streptosporangiales > Streptosporangiaceae > Streptosporangium > Streptosporangium sp. H13245. The sequence continues at coordinate 114,599 of NZ_JBSZKT010000021.1, forward strand.
CTCGGGCTCCAGCCGCACCCTGTCGAGCACGACGCCGAGCACCTTCAGGTAGCCGAACGGGGAACGGTCCCACAGCTCGCGGGCGATCTTCTCGGGCTCGATCCCGGTGGCCAGCAGCCGGGCGGCCATGGCGTGCGCCCCGGGGGTGGTCGAGGAGTGCCTGAAGGAGCCGGTGTCGGTGACGAGCCCGACGTACAGGCAGGTCGCGATGTCCCTGTCGACCGGCAGGCCGAGCCGGTGGATCAGCTCCTCGGCGAGCACGGCGGTGGCCGCGGCGCCGGGATCGACCAGGTTGAGGGTGCCGAACCCGGTGTTGGAGGGGTGGTGGTCCAGCACGACCAGCTCGTTCGCCTTGATCGTGTTGCCGGTCAGCACGCCGAGCCGCCCGACGGTGGGGACGTCGAAGGTGACCATCACCTCGGGCGCGGCCGGGTAGTGCGCGGGGTCGGCCAGCAGCTCCTGCCCGGGGAGGAACCGCAGCAGCCTGGGCACCGTGAAGCGCCGGTCGCCGAAGGAGGCGGTGACCCGCTTGCCCGCCGCGCGCAGTGCGAGCCCGACGGCCAGCATGGAACCGAGCGCGTCGCCGTCGGGCGAGACGTGACAGGCCAGCGCGATCTCGTCCGCGGCGGAGATGAGCTCGACGGCCCGGGCCCAGTCTTGACCGGACACCGGGCCCGCCGAGTCGCTGTCACGCGGGGCGGGCGTCACGTCGCGGAGTGTCCCGCGCGTTCCGAGGATTCGTCTTCTTCGTCCCCGGAGTCGTCGTCCCTGTCCTCGGGCTTGCGGTAGGGGTCGGCCTCCCCGGCGTGCGAGGCCCCCTCGGCCCGCTTGGCGATCTCCACGTCCCTGGCCTTCGCCTCGGCGAGCAGGTCCTCCAGGTGACGGGCGGTGTCGGGGAGCGGGTCGTGGGTGAACGTCAGCGTCGGTGTGTGGCGCAGGCCCGTCTGGCGGCCCACCTCCGAGCGGATGAGCCCCTTGGCGCTCTCCAGTGCCACGGCGGAGTCGGCCCGCTCGGCCTCGGAGCCGAACACGGTGTAGAACACCGTGGCCTCGCCCAGGTCGTTGGTGATGCGCGTGTCCGTCACCGTCACGAACCCCAGCCTGGGGTCCTTGATCCGGCGTTCCAGCATCTCCGCCACGATCTGCTGGATCCGATCGGCGATCTTGCGCGCGCGTGCGGCGTCCATAGCTCCCCCCTTCTCACGGGGATGGCCGGTGGCGGTGGGGGTGCCTCCGCGACCGGCCGTCTCCGTATCTAGTCTTCGTCCTCGTTGTAGAGCCGATGTCTGGCGGACAGCAGCTCGATCTCCGGGTGGAAGGCGATCAGGCGCTCGCAGTCGTCCAGCACCGCACCGCAGTTGGCGGCGGTGGAGGAGACGACCGCGATCCCGATCTCGGTACGGCGATGCAGATCGAGATGACCGGTCTCCGCGACGGCCACACCCGGGAACCGTCGTTGTACCTCGGCGACGATGGGACGCACCACCGAGCGCTTCTGCTTCAGCGAGTGGACGTCGCCGAGCAGGATGTCCAATGTCAGGGCACCTACATACATAGTGGGTCACTCGCCACGGTTGCCACCGTGCCACGGGCGCGGGCCCCGCCCACCGGCCGCGCACCCGAGGGGCGCGGCCGGTGGAACGGTTCCCTGCCTGTCGCAGGCGTCAGGCTCGCGGCTTCTCCCGCATCTCGAAGGTCTCGATGACGTCGTCGATCTTGATGTCGCTGTAGCCGACACCGATACCGCACTCGAACCCTTCGCGGACCTCGGTCGCGTCGTCCTTGAAACGGCGCAGCGAGGAGACGGTGAGGTTGTCGGAGATGACAACCCCGCCGCGGATGATCCGGGCCTTGCTGTTGCGGACGATCGTGCCCGAGCGGACCAGCGCACCGGCGATGTTGCCGATCTTCGGCACCTTGAAGACCTCGCGGACTTCGGCGGTGCCCATCTGGACCTCTTCGAACTCCGGCTTGAGCATGCCCTTGAGGGCCGCCTCGATCTCCTCGATCGCCTGGTAGATGACCGAGTAGTAGCGGATGTCGACGCCCTCGCGCTCGGCCAGATCGCGCGCCCTGACCTCGGGACGCACGTTGAAGCCGATGATGACGGCGTTGTCGTCGGCGACCGCCAGGTTGACGTCGTACTCGGTGATCGCACCGACGGCGCGGTGGAGCACCCGCAGGCGCACCTCGTCGCCGACGTCGATCTTGAGCAGCGCGTCCTCCAGAGCCTCGACGGAACCGGAGACGTCACCCTTGATGATGAGCTTGAGCTCGTCGACCTGGCCCTTCTCCATCTCGCTGAAGAGCTCTTCGAGCGTACGGCGACGGCCGGACTTGGCCATGTCCGCGATGCGCTTGCGCGCGGCGCGCTGCTGGGCGATCTGGCGCGCCATCCGGTCGTCGGTGACGACGATGAAGTTGTCACCGGCTCCCGGCGTCGCGGTCAGACCGAGGACCTGCACCGGACGGGACGGGTCGGCCTCGGGGATCGCCTCGCCCTTGTCGTCGAGCATCGCCCGGACGCGGCCGAAGGCCTCGCCACAGACGATCGAGTCGCCGACGCGGAGCGTGCCGCGCTGGACCAGCACGGTCGCGACCGGGCCGCGGCCCTTGTCGAGGTGCGCCTCGATGGCGACGCCCTGGGCGTCCATCGTGGCGTTGGCCCGCAGGTCGAGCTCGGCGTCCGCGGTGAGCAGGATGGCCTCGAGCAGCTGCTCGATGCCGATCCCGTTCTTGGCGGAGATGTCGACGAACATCGTGGTGCCGCCGTACTCCTCGGCGACCAGGCCGTACTCGGTGAGCTGGGCGCGCACCTTGCCCGGGTCCGCACCCTCCTTGTCGACCTTGTTGACCGCGACGACGATCGGCACGTCGGCCGCCTGGGCGTGGTTGAGCGCCTCGACGGTCTGCGGCTTCACACCGTCGTCGGCCGCGACGACCAGGACGGCGATGTCGGTCACCTTGGCGCCTCGGGCACGCATGGCGGTGAACGCCTCGTGACCCGGGGTGTCGATGAAGGTGATCTTCCGGTCTTCGCCCTCGTGCACGGTGGCGATCTGGTAGGCACCGATGTGCTGGGTGATGCCACCGGCCTCCCGCGCCACCTCGTTGGTGTTGCGGATGGCGTCGAGCAGCTTGGTCTTACCGTGGTCGACGTGACCCATGACGGTCACCACCGGCGGGCGCGCGACCAGGTCGGACTCGTCGCCCTCGTCCTCGCCGAACTCGATGTCGAAGGTCTCAAGGAGCTCGCGGTCCTCCTCCTCCGGGCTGACCACAAGCAGGTTGTAGTCGAGCTCGGCGGCCAGAAGCTGGAGCGTCTCCTCGTTGACCGACTGGGTGGCGGTCACCATCTCGCCCAGGTGCAGCATGATCTGCACCAGGGACGCAGGGATCGCGCCGATCTTGTCGGCGAAGTCCGACAGGGAGGCGCCGCGCGACAGGCGGATCGTCTGCCCGTTGCCGCGAGGGGCCTGCACGCCGCCGATCGCCGGGGCCTGCATGTTGTCGAACTCTTGACGCCGCTGGCGCTTGGACTTGCGACCGCGGGTCGGGCGTCCTCCGGGACGGCCGAACGCGCCCGCGGTGCCTCCACCGCGACCACGGCCACCGCCACCGGGACGGCCGGCGAAACCGCCGCCACCGCCACCGCCGGGACCACCGGTTCCGGTGCCGGGACGGCCCGCGCCGCCACCGCCACCCGGACGGCCGGCGAAACCGCCGCCACCGCCACCGGGACGACCGCCGCCGCCACCGCCGGGACGGCCAGCGCCGCCTTGCTCATCGTTCCGTCCATGATCGGGGGGAGTGGTCGCAGGTGGGAGGGCGCCGTCCGGCGAGGTCGACGACCTGTGGCGTTCCGGACGG
>NZ_JBSZKT010000022.1:0-115755 GCF_055690525.1 Streptosporangium sp. H13245
ATGAGCCTGCCGCGCGCCCGGCGCACGACACTCGCGGCCACTCGTTCCAGCAGGTAGGTGCCCCACGCGGCCGAGAGCGCGCTGAGGAAGAGTGGTTTTTCGCAGGTGGACGCGAAGGGATCTCGCAATGGTCCGGGCGAGGCCGCGTTTGTAGCGTCGACCGGTGCCCATATTCAAGATCACAAATGGCCCGTTCCCCAAGCGCCTCGCGAGCGGCCTCCCGGCGGCCCGCGCCCTCACGCTCGCGACGCCCCTCCTCGCGGCGATAACGACCTTCGCGGGAACACCCCCGCCGTCCACGACCTCACCACCTGCGGCGCAGGCGTCCGTGATCCAGACATCCGTGTCGCGGACATCCCCGATCCAGACGCCCGTGGCGCGAACGTCCGTGGTTCAGACGCCGGTGGTTCAGACGCCGGTGGCACAGACCTCCATGACGCGAACATCCGTGGCGCGAGCATCCGTGGTCCAGACGCCGGTGACGCAGACCTCTGCGGTGCGAGCATCCGTGGCGCGAGCGTCGTTCGCCTCGGCGGCCTTCACAAAGACGGATCTCACCGCCGGGGAGATCGGCCCCGCGTCCGTCGACCGTTTCGTGAACGCCTACCGGGAGGCGACCGGCCTGCCGGGGGTCGCGGTCGCCATCACCAAGGGGGACAAAGTCATCCACGTCGCGGGTTACGGCCGTACCGCCTCCGGTGACCCCGTCACGGCGGACACGCCCATGGCGATCGCGTCGCTCAGCAAGTCCTTCACCTCCCTGGCCGTCATGCAGCTGGTGGAGAAGGGGACGGTCAAGCTCGACGAGCCGGTGCGCGTCCGGCTCCCCGAGTTCGTGATGGCCGACCCGCGAGCGGCTCGCATCACCGTCCGCCAACTGCTGGACCAGACCTCGGGCATGGCCGACGAGACCTTTCCCGAGAGGAGCCTGCCCCAGCCCGGCACGCTCCGCGAGGCCGTCGCGCGGCTGAGGGGAGCGAGACTGGCCGCCGACCCCGGTACACGGTGGAGCTACCACAACACCAACTTCCAGGTCGCCGCGCGACTGGTCGAGGTGGCGAGCGGCATGCCCTTCGCCGCTTACCTCGAAAAGCACGTGTTCGGACCGCTCGGCATGCGGAACAGCACCACGATCGACACCGAGCGCGACCTCCCCGCGAGCGCGCGGGGTCATCTCCACCTGCTCGGCGCCGCGCTCGCCCTTTCCGAGCCCCCGGGCTTCGGCAACGGCTCCGGCGGAGTGATCAGCAGCGCGAGGGACATGGCCCAGTGGATGATCATGCAGAGCGGTGAGGGGGCCGGTCCCGGCGGCGTCCGCGTCGTCTCCGCCGCGAGCGTCGCGGAGATGCGCACCCCGTCCAGGATCGACGACTCCTACGCCCTGGGCTGGTCGATCGGCACGACCGCGAAGGGCTCCCCGGTCGTCGAACACGGCGGCGACCTGCTCACCGCGACGGCCCAGCAGACACTCCTGCCCAGGTCGGGGTACGGCATCGTGGTCATGGCCAACACCGGCACGGCGTACGCCGACAGCGACACCATCGCGGACGCGCTGGTCGCCATGGCCGAGGGAGAGGAGCCCGAGCCCCTCTCGACCTCCCCGACCCTGATCATCGATCTCGCCATGGCACTGGCCGCCGTCGTGACACTCCTCCTCGCGGGCCGTGGGCTGGCCCGTTCCCGCCGATGGGCGGCCCGGCACGCCGGTCGCCCGGCGTGGCGCGCGGCGGCGCGACTGCTGCCGTACGCGGCACCGGGGGTGCTGTGCCTGACGATCACCGATGTCTTCGGGGTACTGGCCAGAGGGAAGGACGTCACCTGGATGCAGGTGGCCTACCTCTACCTGTCCTTCATGATCTGGCTCGTGCTCGCCACCGTCGCCTGCGCGGCCCTGATCCTCGTACGGACCGTCCACCTGGCACGGACGCACCGGGTGTCCTCACCCGACACCGGGTGAGGACACCGTCCCTTGACGTGGGCGCGGCCGGGTCCCCGAAGCGGCCGGGCCCTTGGCACGGGCACGGGCGGGTCCCCGACGCGGACGCAGGTGGGTTCCCTGACGCGGGCAGGTCCCCGACGCAGGCGCGACAGACAGCAGAACCGGGCTCCGGGCTCCGGGCTCCGGGCTCCGGGCTCCGGGCTCCGGGCTCCGGGCTCCGGGCTCCGGGCTCCGGGCTCCGGGCTCCGGGCTCCGGGGAAAGGCGATCACAGCGCCGTTCAGCCGTCCAGATAGCGCAGGATGGCCAGGACGCGCCTGCTGTAGCCGGGGGTGCGGGACAGCCCGAACTTGTCGAAGATCGCGTTGACGTGCTTCTCCACCGTGCTCTGCGATACGTGCAGCCGCTCGGCGATCGCGGCGTTGACCAGGCCCTGGGCCAGCTGCTCCAGCACCTGGGTCTCCCGCCGGGTGAGCCTGCCCAGCGGGTCGGCGCGGGTGGTACGGGCGAGCAGCCGCCTGACCACCTCCGGGTCGAAGACCGCCCCGCCCGCGCGGATCCGCTCCAGGGCCTCCAGGAACTCGCCCACCTCGGTCACCCGGTCCTTGAGCAGGTATCCCAGCCCTTCGGGGGCTCCGGCGAGCAACTGGGCGGCGTAGGCCGTCTCGACGTACTGCGACAGCACGAGCACGCCGACGTCCGGCCAGCGCTCCCGGATCGTCAGCGAGGCCCGCAGCCCCTCACCGGCCTGGCCCGGCGGCATGCGCACGTCCACGATCGCCACGTCGGGGCGGTGCTCGTCCACGGCTCTGAGCAACCCTTCGGAGTCACCCGCCGTCGCCACCATCTCGTGGCCCGCCTCCTCCAGGAGACGGACCAGGCCCTCGCGGAACAGTACGGAATCATCGGCCAGGATCAGGCGCACGGCCGCTCCTCGCGTTCGGACCCGGTTCGGGGCAGTGTCGCCGTGACCCTGGTCGGGCCACCCGGGGGGCTGTCCACCTCGAAGGCGCCGTCCAGCGCCAGGACCCGCCGCTCCAGCCCGGACAGCCCGCCACCGGCGGGATCCGCCCCGCCCCGGCCGTCGTCGGTGATCTCCGCGGTCACCGTGTGCCCGTCCTCGCTCAGGACCACCAGGACGCCCCGGGCACCCGCGTGCTTCGCGGCGTTGGCGATGGCCTCACGGGCCACGAAGTAGACGGCCGTCTCGATCTCGGAGACCGGGCGTTCCGTGAGGCCGTAGCGGACGGTCACCGGCACGCCCGCCCGTTCCGCCACCCCGGCCAGGGCCGCGCGCAGGCCCAGCTCGTCCAGGTCGGCCGGGTAGACCCGCCAGGCCACACCGCGCAGCTCGTCGAGGAGGCGGCGCGACTCCGCGTACGCCTGGTCCACGAGGGCGGCGACCGCGGCCGGGTCGGTACCGTGCCGCGCCCGGCCCAGCAGCATCCCCAGGGCCACGCCCCTCTGCTGGACGCCGTCGTGCAGGTCGCGCTCGATGCGCCGCCGCTCGTCGTCGACGGCCCGCACGATGCCGCTGCGGGTGGTGGTCAGCTCCGCGATGCGGCGGCGCATCACCTCCCGCTCTCCCGGACCGGCGAAGTACGCGGCCAGCCGCCGCTCCGCGGCCACCGTCGCCGCCCCCCACAGCGCGGACATGCTCAGCAGGGCCAGCCCGTAGGCGGTACCCAGCGGCCCACTGTCGACCGTCAGGCGCACACCGGGATACCTCAGCGGGACAAGGTACGACGCGCCGGAGAGCAGTCCCCCGACGCCACCGGCCAGGAACAGCAGTCCGACGAAGAGCCCGGCGAAGGTCAGGTAGCTCGCGAACGTGCCGAACGTCGCCCGCAGCGCGAGGTAGCCGTACGCGTCCCCCACCGGCACCCCGCCGGTGTCGTGGTCGAACCACGTCGCCAGCCGGGCGCGTTCCAGCGCGACCAGCCGTGCCGTCCCCGCCGCCGCGAACCGCCGGGCGGTGCGACGGCCCGCGGGCCACGCCGCCAGGACCGCGAACAGCCCGCCCGCGACGCACAGGAAGCCGAACCCCGCGACGCCCGTCACGGCCCCCGCGGCCAGGCCGACGACGCGCCGGGCGGCCCGCACGACCGGTGCCCCGGCTTGCGCGGGCCGGGGCACCGGTCGCGGCATGGCGTTTGTCCTCGGCGTCGTCGACATCGGACAAATTCTATTGACCTTTCTTCACCCCTCGAAGAACCCCGGGAAACGGCATTGACCACCGAAATGCAGGTGAGCCCCTCCGGTTCGGAGGCCGCAGGAACCCCGGCCCGGGAAAACGGTGAGACGTGACACCGGCCCAGCCCCCCCAGGGCCCCAGGGCATGGAGGCATGTAGGTCCAAAACCCACCGCCCCCGGAGGCCGAAGCCCTCCAAGCCTTCGGAACCCCCAAACCCTCGGAACCACGGGAACCCCCGGGACCCTCGGAAAACCAAGGACCCCTCCGGACCCGGAGGCCAAGGCCCCGCGAAGTTTCCGGAACGCCGAAAACCTCCGAAACCCCGGAGCCCTCACATCTCCCGGACCCGAAGGTCAAAGCCTCAGGAGCCCCTTGAACCCCCGGGCCCGGACGCCATGCGGATGATCGTTGACGGGCCTAATACCTGCCCAAAACCTCTAAAAGGCCGCCCTGGAAGCGAATTTACGTTGACCAGCCACCGGGGATTGGTCATATTTGCGCAATGATTCGTCTACGTCCCCTCGCGGGAGCGATCCTCGCGTCCATTCTGCTGACCGGCTCCGTCGTCGCCCCCGCAACGGCCTCGACCAGGGAAACCGTCGCCGTCTCCTCGACCGAGGCCGCCGCGCGACCGGGTAACGGAAAGATCCTCTACGACCGCATCAGCGGCGGGCGGGGCAAGCTCAAGGTCAAGAACGGCACCAGCAGGGACTCCGTCGTCACGCTGGTCCGTGGCAGGTCCAAGGCGATCAGCATTTACATCCGCGCCCGGTCCACCGCCTCCATCACCGACGTCAGGGACGGCACCTACACCATCTTCTTCACCTCCGGCTCCGGCTTCAGCACCTCCAGGGGCCGGTTCACCCGCACTCCCTCCTACGAGCGCTTCACCACCCGGTTGAGGTTCACCACGACCTCGACCAGCTCGACCATCTGGACCCTGACCCTCAACCCCGTCAGGGGCGGCAACGCCCGGACGACCGGCGTCAACCCGAACGACTTCCCGGCCTGATCCGGTCCGATCCAACCCGATCCAGCCTGATCCGGCTCGTTTCAGCCTGATCCAGCGAGGTCAGGCAAGGTCAGATCCCCGCTCCCCCACCCCGTACGCCCATCGTCACGGCAACGCCCGCAGCGTCGCCGGAAGAGCCGCCGGACCGTCCTCCCCAGCGGGGAGGGCGGCCCGGCGGCCACTCGGCGGCGGAACGGGACGGTCGCGCCCCTCACGAGAGCCTCAACCGGCGGAGGCTCTCCGCTCCCAGCGAAGGACGCGACGGCGAGCCAGGCGCCACAGCACACCGTCGCGGGACGTACCTTGAACTGCACAGGTTGTTGTATCTGACCAGACCTGGGGAAGGTGTGAACGCCATGGAAGCCGCCACCGTGGAAGGCACCGTCGAAGTCGTCGAGGCCGAGGAAGAAGAGCTCGTCCTGACCGACGACGACGAGGCTCCCGCAGCCCTGGAAGCGAGTGTCGGAGCGAGCACCGACCCGGTCAAGGACTATCTCAAGCAGATCGGCAGGATCCCCCTCCTCAACGCCGAGCAGGAGGTCGAGCTCGCCCGGCGCATCGAGGCCGGGCTGTTCGCCACCGAGCGGCTCAACGACGGCGACCGGCTCCAGCCCGACGTTCGCGCGGAGCTCGAATGGCTCGCCGAGGACGGCCACCGGGCCAAGAACCACCTGCTGGAGGCCAACCTGCGCCTGGTGGTGTCGCTGGCCAAGCGCCACACCGGCCGGGGCATGCTGTTCCTGGACCTGATCCAGGAGGGCAACCTGGGGCTGATCCGCGCCGTGGAGAAGTTCGACTACACCAAGGGGTTCAAGTTCTCCACGTACGCCACCTGGTGGATCAAGCAGGCGATCACCCGGGCGCTCGCCGACCAGGCCCGCACCATCCGCATCCCCGTGCACATGGTCGAAGTGATCAACAAGCTGGCGCGCGTGCACCGGCAGATGACGACCGACCTGGGCCGCGAGCCCACCCCGGAGGAGCTGGCCGTGGAGCTGGAGATGACCCCGGAGCGGGTCGTCGAGGTCCAGGGGTACGGGCGGGAGCCGATCTCCCTGCACAGCCCGCTGGGCACCGAGGGCGACAGCGAGTTCGGCGACCTCATCGAGGACTCCGAGGCGATCACCCCCGAGGACGCGGTGGCCTCCGCGCTGCTGCAGGAGCAGCTGCACACGATCCTGGAGGCGCTGTCCGAGCGTGAGGCCGGGGTGGTGGCGATGCGGTTCGGGCTCGGCGACGGGCGGCCCAAGACCCTGGAGGAGATCGGACGCGCCTACGGGGTGACCCGCGAGCGCATCCGGCAGATCGAGTCCAAGACCATGACGAAGCTGCGCCACCCCTCGCGCTCGCGAGCCCTGCGCGACTATCTGACCTGATCGCCCTCCGGCCCCCGCCGAAGCGCCACACGGGGAGGACCCGCCCTGATCACTCCCCTGCCCCGCTGAAACACCGCACGGGGAAACCTCCGACGAACCCACCCTGACCGCTCCCCGACCTCACCGAGCACCACACGGGGAGAATCTCCGACGAACCCACCCTGATCGCTCCCAGGCCCCACCGAAGCACCGCACGGGAAAAACCTCTGACGAACCCACCCTGATCGGTCCCCGGCCTCCGTACGCACCCGCTGAAGCGCCGCGCGGGGAGAACGCCTGGCGAACCCGCCCTGATCATCCCCGTCGGCCCCGAGCCGACCCGTGTTCGGACCGTACGGCCGGTGACGCTAGCCAGCCGTACGGGCGATGAGGGCGGTGACCGTCTCCTCCAGGCCGGATGGCGGCCGGTCCAGCAGGCGCGCGAGGTCGGGGCCGGTCGCGGTGAGGGCACCGGCGCGCACCGCCGGGAACACGGCGCCCAGCCAACCGGCCTCCGCATCGGTGACCTCCCGATGCTCGACGGGCCTGCCCAGCACGCGGGTGAGGACCTCGGCGAGCTCCGGATAGGTCCAGAGCGGGCCGCGCAACTCGTAGGTCGCGTTCTCGTGCCCGGAGCCGGTCAGGGCGGCACTCGCCGCCAGCGCCAGGTCACGGAACCTCGCGGTGTTGAGCGGCTGCCCTTCGGAGGAGGAGGTGATCTCACCGCTCTGCCCCGCCTGGGCCAGCGCGGCGCCCAGGAACGCCTCGGAGTAGAGGGCGTTGCGCAACACGGTGTAGTCCGGCCCCGCCTCGCGGAGCGCCCTCTCCGTCACCGTGTGGTCGGCGACGGGGCCCCGGCCGTCCTCCGCGCCCGCGCCGCTGGTGTAGACGACGCGGCGCACCCCCGCCCGGACGGCGGCGTCGACGACGGTGCGGTGCTGCCGTACGCGGACCCCGGGCGTCATGTCCGACCCGGACACCAGGAGCAGCACGTCCACCCCGGCGAGCGCGGCGTCGACGGACGCGGCGTCGTCATGATCGCAGTGCCGCACCTCGACGCCACGGCCCGGCAGGTCCCCCGCCTTCTCCGGGGTACGGGCGAGCGCGACGAGATCACGGGGAGGAATCCTGGTGAGCAGGTCCTCGATGACGAGGCGTCCGAGATTGCCCGTGACACCGGTCACAGCGATCATGGTCAATGGTGTTCCCTTCTCTATCCGCGGCGGCCCGGTGGCCTTCCCGTGGGTCCCCCGCGAGCTTCCCGCCGTTCCGTACCGGATGCCGTCCCGGTCGGCGCGGGCGCCCCGTCGGCGACGGCGAAAAGACGCCCGGGGAGCGTACCGACGAAGGCCCACCGGCCGCCTCAGATTTAATTCCCACCACCGCGGACACCTCGGCCCCCTCGACACGAGGCCCGAGACACGACCCTGCGACCCTGCGACCAGGGGACCCCGCGAGCCTCGCGAAACATATACTTCCGGGCGCCAGCGCTTCGACGAGTATCACGCCAGACCTGCCAGGGGTTACATGCCGGTCCAGCTGAGATCCTGGTCGGCGTGCTCTCGCTGAAGATGAACGATGCGGCGGTCAAGACCCTTGGTGTCCTGACGGGACTCGGTGGGGTGGAGCCGCCCGGAGGCCTGGCGCCGGGCCTGCAAGAATGGGCGGCCCGCGGTATCACCCATCATGGAGAAGTGCTGACCTGGGCCGACTCCACCGGGGTTGAAAACGCACGGTTGTTCCTCGACGATCTCAACCGGTGGGAATGCCACGACAGTTCCCTCCACCTGGAGGACTTCGTCCCGGTGGATATCACGACCGTCGACGACGCTCCAGTGATCACCGAGGATGACCAGCGGATCCTGCTCCTGCATGCGGTCGCGTTCGCTCTGGAGTTCTCCAAGCTCGTCTACGCCCTCGAACCGCTCACTCCGGTGCGCTGCATCATCTCGGCGGGCGATACCAACGCAACATTCAGGTTCCATCAAATCCGCCCAGACCAAGGCTGGTACACGCACCTGGACCGCTTCCGCCAGGAGAAAATGATTGTCCTGGACGTCGAGCCCTTCCAAGGATGAGGCCCGCGAGATTCCTCGCTCTGGGTTAGTGCAGAGAAGCATCTTTGCCTCCGGTGGTCAGGAGGCGTTCTTCGAAGGACACGTCCACGCTTTCAGAGTGCTGGGCGGGGTGCCAAGCGGCAAGGTCCACTACGACAATCTCAAGGCCGCAGTCGCCCAAGTGCTGGGGTTTTCCCGAGCGCGGGTGGAGACCGAGCGGTGGACGGCGTTTCGCTCTCACTACGGGCTGGAGGCCTTCTACTGCCAGCCGGGCAAGGACGGCGCCCATGAGAAAGGCGGGGTGGAGGGCGACATCTGCTGGTTTCGCCGCAACCACCTCGTCCCCGTCCCCGAGGTCGATTCCCTGGCGGAGCTGAACGCGATGATCGAGCTTTGGGATGAACAAGATGAGGCTCGCCGAATCGGGAGCCGACCGCGGACGGTGGGCGAGCATTTCGCCATCGAGCGGCCGTTACTCAAGCCGGTGCCCGACGAGCCGTTCGAGACCGGCCTGCTGCTGTCGGCGCGGGTGGACCGCTACAGCCAGATCAGCGTGCGCACCAACCGCTACTCGGTACCGGCGCGGTTGATCGGCCGCAAGGTCCCGGTAATGCTGCACGCCTCTGAGCTGGTGGTCTACAACGGACAGGAGGAGGTTGCCCGGCACGAGCGGCTGATGGCCAAGGCCTCCTGCCGCCTGGAGCTGGATCATTACCTGGAGGTGCTGGTCCGCGAGCCCGGCGCGCTGCCCGGGGCGCCCGCGCTGGAGCAGGCGCGTGCGGCGGGCAAGTTCACCCCCGTGCACGACAGTTGGTGGGCGGCGGCCTGCAAAGCCCACGGCGACAAAGACAGCACCCGGGCGTTGATCGAAGTGCTGCTGCTGGGTCGGCACATGACGCACGAGCACCTCGTCGCCGGTCAGGCCTCAGCACTGCGCGTTGGCGCGCTGAGCGCTGATGCCGTCGCCCTGGAAGCCCGCAAAGCAGCAGAAGCTGACGAGCTTGCTTCTACCGAGTTCTGTGACCAGTCGCAGGAAAAGGCGTTGCCGGACGGCGCGACGGTGACGTTCTTGACCGAACGGCGGCTGACGCGGCTGCCGTCCGATACCCGGCCGCTGCTCTCGGTGGCGGTTTATGACCAGCTGCTGCGACGCACCCGCTCTGGCGCCGGGCGTCTCGAATACGAGGGAGAGATGCCGTGACCGTTCAACGTCACCGCGGGCTGACTGAGCAAGCTGCCACCGCCGCCGTCGATTCCGTCTGCCGGATGTTGCGCCTGCCCACCATCCGCGCCCAGTTTCCCGAACTCGCCGATGCCACTGCCCGCGAGCAGATGTCCTATCTCGGGTTCCTGGCAGAACTGCTGATGGCCGAGTGCGACGACCGTGCCCGCCGTCGCTCCGAGCGCCGGATCAAAGCCGCCGCTTTTCCCGAGACAAGTCATTGCGAGCCTTCGGCTTCGACGCCAACCCTAATATCGACCCGGCCGTGATCCACACCCTGGCCACCTGCGAGTGGGTGAAGAAAGCCAGCCGCTGTGCTTGATCGGCGACTCGGGCACCGGCAAGTCCCACCTGCTGATCGCGCTGGGCGCGGAGGCCGCGATGAAGGGGTTCCGGGTCCGCTATGTCCTGGCCACCAAGCTGGTCAACGAGTTGGTCGAAGCCGCCGATGACAAGCAGCTGACCAAGACCATTGCCCGCTACGGCCGTGTCGATCTCCTTTGCATTGACAAGCTGGGCTACATGGAACTTGACCGGCGCGGCGCTGAGCTGCTGTTTCAGGTTCTGACCGAGCGAGAGGAGAAAAACAGCGTCGCCATCGCCTCCAATGACAGCTTCGGCGGTTGGACCAAGACCTTCACCGACCCCCGCCTCTGCGCGGCCATCGTCGACCGGCTCACCTTCGGCGGCAACATCATCGAGACCGGCACCGGCTCCTATCGGCTGGCCCAGACCCGCGCCCGCGCTGAGCAACACGTCGCGGGCCGACGACCAGCACGGGGCATTCCCGGCCAGGCCGTGTCTGGGGCGATCATACGAGTCGTCGACAAGCCCTAGTATGAGGTGGCTCCAGACCCCACGAGGAGGTTGATCATGTCGTTCCCACCGCCCGGCATGGTTCTCGGCGACGCCTCGGCGCGCACTTCCTCGCGGGAGGCCGCCACAGGCTGATCTGCCGCGACGAAGTGCTCTTCATGACCATCACTGGTTCAATCATGAGGAGCCTGAGTGCTCGAGATCTGCTGGACCGAAGACGGCGAAACCCGGTCCGCCCGCTGGCGTTCCGAGAACGGCTCGCCGCCACCTGCCCGCGTGGTGATCGCCGATGACCACTTCACCGCCGACGCCGCCTACCGCCTGACCTGTGAGGGCACCGCGCTGTTGTGGCGCGGCGATTTCTATAACGCCCGTCAGCTCCTGCGCGCCATGGCACGGCGCGCCGAACGCCGTCCGCGCGGCCCCGCCCTGTCGCCGGCCCAGGCCTTCCATCGGCACCGTCAGGCACGCTCCCAGCGCGCCCGCACGCTGGGCAGGCTGCTGGTGCCGCTCGACCACGACTACACCGTTCCCCTCCGACGCGCCCCGGACATGCGACAGGCCTGCGCGGAGGTCTACGGTCCCGCAGCGGGACCGTCGGTGACCTCGCTACGCGAACTGCTGGGCATCGCCGGGGCATACGAATGGCGCGACAAAGGCATCGACGTGCCCGCACTGGGCGGTCGCATCCATCCGCACTACGGCGTCTTCTCGCCGATCCGCGGTGAGTATGTCGACCTGGTGGCCCGGGCGCCGCTGGTCTCGCGCTCCAGGGCGTTCGACATCGGCACCGGAACCGGCGTGCTCGCCGCGGTCCTCGCTCGCAGGGGCGTCGAGCGCCTCGTGGCCACCGATCAGGACCCGCGCGCCCTGGCCTGCGCCCGTGACAACCTCCAACGGCTGGAACTGGTCGGCAGGGTCGACGTCATACACGCAGATCTCTTCCCACCCGGCCGCGCGCCACTCATCGTCTGCAACCCGCCGTGGATCCCGGCCAAGCCCGCCTCACCCCTCGACCACGCGGTCTACGACCCCGGCGGCCGCATGCTTGGCGGCTTCCTTAACGGTCTGGCCGAACATTTGGAACCGGACGGAGAGGGTTGGCTGATTCTGTCGGACCTGGCCGAACATCTCGCGCTGCGGACCCGCGCCGAGCTTCTGTTCGCCTTCGCAACCGCAGGCCTGCGGGTCGTGGACCGGCTGCAGGTGCGACCGAGACACCCGCGTGCCCTCGATGAGACTGACCCTCTCCACGCGGCCCGCGCCGCTGAGGTCACATCCCTATGGCGGCTCGGCCAGGCCTGAGTCGCCGAATCTGTCACCGCAAAAACGGGTCAAGGTGGAGCATCTGCAGGTGAAGGCTGCCAGCCGAACCACCTTGGCCCGTGATGAAGGACGACCGTCATCACGACGTCGAGGGAGGCATCCGCGCCGTCGAGTGCTGTTGAAACTCAGCAATATTTTTTGGCTCACAGACCCGCTATCGCTGTCCGAACTCACTGATAAGTGCTGTCACCTGTCATCAACAGAGCCACCCTTGCACCGCACCGCCACGAGCAACCCCAGATCTGGCACGAAGCGCCGGGCCGGTAGGTGACGGCGCGCCCCCAGCGCACCGCACCGCCCACGGGGTAACTCCCAGGACAAACAACAGCCACCCGGGCCTGCCCGCCCAGAACGCCGTCGCGGCGTACTTGGCGGCTCAGGTGCCCCTGACACATCCTGCGGACCGCCATCACCGGCGGCAGCGGAGAAGCTCAAGCATGGCGAGCCATCACCACGCGCTTCGACAGGCTCGCCAGCCGCTATCTCGCGGGCGGTACCCCGGCATCCCGCCATATTCTGGCTTCGCCACTCCACATTGTCAGACAATCCCTAGTGAGGGACGTGCGGGCCGCGCTCGAAGAAGCTTTCCAGCACCATGATGGTCCGCGTTCCGGCCACGCCCTCGATCTCGAAGATCCTGCGCAGTACGTCCTGCAGTTCTCGCGTGCTCGCCGTGCGTACCTTGGCCAGCAGTGACGCCGGGCCCGCGACGACGTGTGCCTCCTCGATCTCGGGAATCGCCAGCAGCGCCCCGCCCGTCGCGCCCATCCACACCTTCCCCTCCACGAGGACGAACGACAACACTCCCCTGCCCGCGGCGACGGGATCGACCTCGATGGTCGTCCGCCGGATCAGCCCGCTTTCGCGCAGTTTGCGCACCCGTTCGTGCGCGGCGCCACTCGACAACCCCACCGCGGCGCCGAGCGCGGCGTAGGACTGACCGGCGTCGGCCTGGAGGAGACCGATCAACATCTTGTCTATATTGTCCATAGCCGTATCATATTCTGTGATCAAGGAGGTTTACATGATGGAATCCATTCCAGCGGAGTTCGAGGTGCTCGACGAGCGATTCGTCGGCGTCGGGGGCGACGAGTGGATCGAGCGGATCTATCACGGTTGCCGATGGGCCGAAGGCCCCACCTACGTCCCGGCGGGCCGCTACCTGCTGTGGAGCGACATCCCCAACGACAGGATGCTCCGATGGGATGAGATGACCGGGAACGTGGGCCCCTTCCGCGTCCCCGCGGGCTACAGCAACGGTCACACCCTCGACCGGCAGGGCCGGCTGATCTCCTGCGAGCAGGGCAACCGGCGGGTGACCCGCACCGAGCACGACGGCTCCATCACCGTCGTCGCCGACAGCTGGCAGGGCAAGCGTCTCAACAGCCCCAACGACGTGGTGGTCAGGTCGGACGACTCGATCTGGTTCACCGACCCCAGCTACGGCATCAACAGCGACTACGAGGGGTACCGCGCCGAGAGCGAGATCGGCGGTGACCAGGTCTACCGTGTCGATCCCGGCACCGGGAAGGTCACGGTGGTGGCCGACGACTTCGTCCGCCCCAACGGCCTCGCCTTCTCGCCCGACGAGTCCCTGCTCTACATCGCCGACACCTACCGCAAGCACCTGCGGGTCTTCGACGTGCGCGGCGACGCGCTGGAGAACGGCAGGGTGCTCGCGGAGTGCTCGGCGGGCAGCTTCGACGGGATCAGGCTCGACACCACCGGCCGGATCTGGGCGGCGACGCAGGAGGGAGTGCACTGCTTCGACCCGGACGGTACGTTGATCGGCAAGCTCAGGCTTCCCGAGAAGACCTCCAACCTGGTCTTCGGCGGTCTCAAGCGCAACTGGCTGTTCATGACGGCCACCAGCTCGGTCTACGCGATCATGACCAACGTCCGCGGAGTGTGATCCCTCCTCGCCCACCGCGCGCGGCCGTACGAGCGCGTCCCGGGTCCGAGCCCGCTCACGTCGCCGGGGTGCCGGAAGACGCGGCTCTCACCGAGGGATGCGGATGGAGCGCGAGGTCGAGACGCTCCGCGCCCACCTGCCCGTACGCCGGGACCGGCCGGACCGGTTCCGGCGTACGGTCGTGCCGGACGAGGATCAGCCGCCCCGCCGGTCCACCAGACCGGCCAGCCGCTCCAGGCTGTCGTCGAGCGCCCGGTCGGCGGCGTCCCCCGGCGGGGCGTGCTCCTCGTTGAAGAAGGACAGGTGGATCGTCACCTCGCTCTCGGCGTCGCCGATGCCCGCCACCTGGAGCCATCCGGCGTAGCTGCCGTCGTCGCGGGTGCCCCACTCCATTCGGAGCTGGTCGCGCTCGGCGCGCAGCAGCGCGCGGGCGTCCTGCCCGGTGGCGTCCTCGCGCACCGTCACCGCGGGCGGCTCCCCCGGCTGTACGTGCAGGTCGTGCGGGAGCCACTCGTCAAGGCTGTCCAGGTCGCTCGCCCGATCGAACGCCACCTCCGGCGGCGCGGCGATCGTACGGGAACGCTGGTATTCGCTCATCTCGATCCCTCCGGTGTGGAGACTCCGGCTTCGGCCCCGGGAAGGTTGCCCGCCGGTCGTGGACGTTGATCGACGACCTACCCCACCCCACGGGGTCCATCCACAAAACCCCAGGTCAAACCAGATCCGAAGCGCCCAGGCCCCCGTACCCCTCGAAAGGGAACGACGCGAAGCCGAGGCTCTTACCGGGCACTCGTGGCGTCCGCGGGAGAAACGGCGCGGGGCCGAGACGCCCGAGAAAGGAGCGGCGCGAAGCCGGGTCCCTCACCAGACGTCCCCGGCACCCTTGGGACGAAACCGGATATCTTCGGCACTCTCTGGACGAAACCAAGCGTCCCCGGCCCCCGGTGTGGAACCGAACGGCGCCGGGTGTCGTTGTGCGGGGAGGGGTACCGAGATCGCGGGAGGAGCGTCGAGCGCGATGAGGCGCGTCCCACCCGCCGACCTCATAAGCTCCGTGAATCCATCGAAACGGAATGAAGCCATGCACGTCCCCCAGGACCCCCGGCCCTCGGCGGGGCCCCTCCAACCTCCCGGCCCGCCCGATGCCTTCGGCGTACCCATGGAGCACGTCCCGCCTCCGCCGAGGCACAACCCCTGGCTGGTGCCCGCACCGCCCGGCAGCCGCTACGACCGGCTGGCGCGTACCCGCCTGCACTCCTGGTGGCGGCCGGTGCTGGGCACGGTCGCGGGTATCGCGGGCCTCATGCTGGCCGGACTCGCCGTCATCATGGGCGGCGTGACGCTCGGCGTGGTCGTGGGCGCCAAGACGGGCGGATCCGACGGGCAGATCTTCACCGATCCGGTGCTCGACCTGGGGATCAACCTGCTGTCGATCGCGGCCGTCCTGCCGGTCGTGTACGGCGTGGCGGCGTGGATCCAGCGGCGCCCGCCCGGCACCCTCTCCTCGGTCACGGGCCGTCTGCGGTGGCGATGGATGGCGCGGTGCGCGGCGGTGGCGCTCGGCGCCGTGGTGCTGGGCCAGGCCGCGGTCGCCGTCACCTACGTCGCCACCGGGGAGGACCTCGGCGACCTGTTCGGCTGGGTCGGCTGGGAACGCTTCCTGCCCGCCCTGGTCGTCACCCTGCTCCTGGTGCCCTTCCAGGCCGCCGCCGAGGAGTACGTCTTCCGGGGGTGGCTGATCCAGGCGTTCGGCGCCTTCCTCTCCAATCCCTGGCCGGGCATCCTGCTGAGCACCGCCGGTTTCACGGCGGTGCACGCCTATATCGACTGGGGCATTCTTGACGTTTTCGCCTTCGGGTTGCTGATGGGCTGGCTGGCGGTGCGGACCGGCGGCCTGGAGGCCGCCATCGCCCTGCACGTGGTCAACAACGTGCTGGCGTTCGGGGTCAGCGGCGCCGACGGGAGCCTCTCGGACGCGCTGAAGCAGGGGTCGGTGCCGTGGCAGACCCTGGCGGGGACGGTGGTGCAGCTCGGCCTCTACGCCGTCGTGGTGCCGGTCATGGCCAGGAGGCGGAGGATCGAGACAGTCTCCCGCTGACGTTCTCCCCGGATCGTCCTCCGCGCCCGAGGGCGTGCGGGAGAACCTCCCCGGCGTCTCACAGCAGCCGCCTTTGCACGACATCGGCGATGACCGTGGTCACGACCCTGTCGACGGCTCCGGCCTCCGGCGGGACGCCCGTCCGTCCGGCGAACAGCAGGTGCCCGCCCCCGACCAGTGAGAGCGCGAGCGAGTCGACGTCAGCGTCGACCGCGATGCGGCCCAGCTCGCACTCGTCGGTGAGGTAGGAGGCGATCATGGCCGCGGCCTCCGACAGGACCGGGACGCCGTGGGCAGGCCCGGTTCGGCGTAGCCGGGCGCGCAGCTCGTCCCGGAAGATGACGAGACCGACGATCGCCACGGCGACCGCGTCGAACAGGCCCACCAGCGCGCCGGTGAGGTTGCCCGCCACGGTGCCGGTCCCGGCGGAGCCGCGCAGGGCGGTGGCCTGGTCACCGATCCGGGCGATGCGCTCCCGTACGAGCTCGGCGAGGAAGTCGTCGAAGTCGGCGAAGTGCCGGTGCAGGACACCCTTGGCGACGTCCGCCTCGGTGGTGACCGCGCGGCTGGTCAGCGCGTTCGGCCCGTCCCGGAGCAGGACGCGCTCGGCGGCGTCGAACAGCTGCCGTCGCGCGTCGCGGATGTGCACCCCGGTCGGCACAGCGTGTCCCTCCGTCCCTCGGCGGCCCCCACCCGATTATTGACGAGTGGGCATCCGCCCATTACAGTGGGCGCATGCCCACTATATCGCGAGAGCAATCACACCCCTCCGGGAACGAGCCGCACAGGGCCAGGGGGGTGGCGGAGTCGTTCGGGGTGGACGCCGAACGCTACGACCAGACCCGGCCCCGCTACCCCGACGCCCTGGTGGAGCGGATCGTCGCCGCCGCCCCCGGGCGCGACGTCCTCGACGTCGGCTGCGGCACCGGCATCGCGGCCCGGCAGTTCCAGGCGGCCGGCTGCCGGGTGCTCGGGGTCGAGCCCGACGCGCGGATGGCCGGGTTCGCCCGGCACAGCGGGGTCGAGGTCGAGGTGGCGACGTTCGAATCCTGGGAAAGCGCGGGCCGGACGTTCGACGCGGTCGTCGCGGGCCAGGCCTGGCACTGGGTGGACCCGGTCGCCGGCGCGGCCAAGGCGGCGCGGGTGCTGCGCCCCGGCGGCCGGCTGGTGGCGTTCTCGCACGTGTTCGACCTCCCGCCCGTCGTCGCGGAGGCCTTCGCCACGGTCTACCGGCGGGTGGCGCCCGACTCTCCGCTCAACCTCCAGCCGCCGGGCGGCGACCGGACGCCGAGGCAGGCCGAGACCCTCTACCGGGCGATGTTCTCCGGGTTCGCCGACGGGATCCGGGAGGCGGGCGGGTTCGGCGACCCTGAGCAGTGGCGATTCGACGGCGAGTGGTCCTACACCCGCGACGAGTGGCTGGACCTGGCGCCCACCACCGGCGCCCTCACACAGCTTCCGCCGGACAAGCTGGCCGAGGTGCTGGAGGGCGTCGGAGCCGCCATCGACGCGATCGGCGGCGGCTTCACCGTGCCGCACACCACCCTGGCGGTCACCGCCGTACGACCATGACCTGACACCACGCAGGTCCACGGGTCCGTACGACCATGATCCGACACCACGCGGATCCACAGGTCCGTACGACACCGCCACACGATCATGACCTGACGCCACGCGGATCCGTACGACGCCCGCACGACCATGGCCCGACAGGTCCGTGTGGCGATGACTCGACGCCGTGCGAGCCCGCACGGCCATGGCCCGGCACCGCGCGGGTTCGTCGAGAGGCGCGGCGGGGGCGGGACGCGGGCCGGACCCGGCTCAGCCGCAGGTGCCCCAGGACTTCCAGCGAGCCGTGGCGACGGCGGCGGCGTCGCGCCCGTCGTCCCAGATCGTGCCGGAGTACTTGACGCACCGGCCCCTGCCGTAGACCTTCACCGGGCCCAGGTAGTGCTTGACCTGGCGGCCCTCGTTCTTGCCGCCCGCGCGTGAGCGCGTCTGCGTCGTGATCGCGGCCGAGACGAAGGTGGCGACGCCGACGTTCGAGGTCTTGATCGTGGTGGCGCAGTTGTAGCCGGTCCTGCGGTTGTACAGCAGGTAGACGTGACCGAACACCTTCCCCGAGGGGGTCTTCACGGCCTGCTTGCTGTGGGCGACCCGGGCGAAGCCGGAGCCGCACACCCGCTCCGGAGTGAGGGCGGCGGCCGCGTGCGCGGGACTGGCGACGATCCCCCCGGTCGACAGTGCCGCGGCGAGGAGGATCGTCTTCGTGAACCCGCGCATTCGGTCATCCCTTTCCAGCCGTCTCCCGCCTTCCGGGGGACCAACGGTTGATCATTCTGCCGAAGGATTCGACAGCAAATGACCGAAATGGTCAAAGCCGGAGGAGGGATCCGTTGTGCCCGGACGATGTCACCGGGCCGTCGGTCAGGACCGCCGGATCGCGGCGACGGCGAACTCCAGCGTCACCTTCTCGCCGATCAGCACCCCGGTCGCGGCGTTCCAGTTCACTCCCCGTCCCTGCGGCCGACCGTGACAGTGCCCTCGAAGCCGCACCGCAGATTGCCCAGCGGATCGTTCTCCGCGCCGGGCAGCCACAGAAAGGAGCCCAGCGGTCACGGCCCCGGCGACCGTCACCAGGCGTCACCAGCCCTCATCAGGCGCAGCTCGCGGCGTGCCCGGTGACGGCTGCGGCGACGCTCTTCGCGGCGAAAACGGGCCCCTCCCGGCCCGCGTGGCCGTACCCGAACAGGTAGTAGGCGTGGGCCGTGACGCTCCTCGGACACGTTCGATTCGCCCATGAGGTCCTGGTCAGACGTAGAGCTGACCAGGATTCTTCTTTTGCTGGGATGATAGGTCAGCCGAACGCCGAGCCCGGCGTACAGCCGGGCCTTCCTGACCGGCTCAGCCTTTCCCAGAAGCCGTACCGCGTCACCCATGGTGTTCATCACCTTCGCAAGATCGTCTCGGGTGAGCTGCCGCCTGCGGTTCGGTTCACGGCGTAGCTGTGCTTCGGCTCGGATCTTCTTGGCCTGTTCCTCTCGGATCCAGCCGGCGACCACGGCAGGGCCCGCGCCCGCCTCCAGCGCGGCGCGATGCTGGGCGAGCTTTCGATCGCATCCAGCCAGTTGACGCCGCGCCACGGCGAGGCTCTCATGCTCCGACGGCTCGATCCGCTGGGCTTCGACCAGAAGGCCGAGCGTCTCATCGACTCGATGAGGAACGAACAACCTCCCCAGCCAGCGATCAAGCTTCGGAACGATCGCGTCCTCTCGGATGTAGACGTTGCGAGGGTGCATGACCCGATTCGCCAAGGCGTACTCCTCGGGAAAGCGGCACCGGTAGTACGGCGCCTCGTTGGACCAGTTGCCCTGCATCCGTCGATCACATACCCCGCAGAAGAGCAGCCCTCGGAGGATGTACGTGTGGCTCGCGGCCTTGAGGCCGCGGCCGGTCTGCCGCCCCCCGCGCCCGGCGAGCAACTCCTGGACGACCTCGAAGTCCTCTGCGGTCACGATCGGCGGTTGCGCGATCTCGTCGGACCACACCCACTCCTCGCGCCTGTTCCAGCGGAGCTTGGTGGCGTGGCCGAGGCCGACGTCGTCGACGTCGATGAGGACCTCGTCCTTTCTCTGCCGGTTCCAGACCTGGCGGCCGGTTTAGCGAGGATTGATGATGATGGCCCGTATTGCGCTCTTGGACCATGCGATCCCGGATCTGTGACGGTTGCGGCCCGGGTCATGGGCCGAAGGGCAGGGAACGCCGTCGACGCTCAGACGTTCGGCGATGGCGTAGAGACCACGGCCTTCCAGGAACTCATCGAAGATCCGGGCCACGACGGCAGCGGCGAACTCGTCGAGTTCCAATCGGTGCTGTCGCTTGCCTTCGGCCGCCTTGGCGGGATTGGGATGGGGGCTGGCATCAGCCAAGCGATAGCCGTACGGCGGCCTGCCCCCGAGGAAGCGGCCTTCCACCTGGGCTTGGGCCTTCATGGCGCTGCGCACGCGGATCTTGATGCGGTTGCGTTCGCCCTTGCTCATCCCGGCGAACACGCTCATGACCAGGTCATGGGCCTCGTTGTTCGGGTCGATGGGGCCGCCCACCTCGGGCACCCAGAGCGGAACCCTGAAGTGCTCGAAGACGGGGAAGGTCAGGCCGTACTGGTTGCCGTAGAAGGCTCGTTGCGGCTCGCCGATCATCACCGCGTCGAAGCCGCGGTCGGGGTTGCGTAGTTCGGCGAGCAGCGCCGCCGCGTGCGGGCGGCGCTGCCAGGGGATCGAGCGGGACTTGTCGACGTCGAAGAACTCGGTGACGATCACGCCCCCGCGCGACTCGATGAGCGCGCGGGAGCGGGTGATCTGCCAGCCTCGCGAGGACTGGGGATCCTGCTTGTCCTCGGTGGAGACCCGGCCGTAGAAGGCGAAGCGGATGGTGTTCATGGGTCCTATGCGACGTTGGGGCGGTTGACGAGCATGGTTTGGTGAGCCTCCAGCAGGATGGCGAGCAGTTCCGTGGCGGCGCTGGGCGTCAGGCGGGGCGGTCCACTTGGTAAGACGATGTGCGGAGTCCGCTGTTTACGAGTGGTGGATGTGGTCATGATGAGAGGCGCTCCTATGCGTTCGTTGCTGGCGGGTAGGGGTACGGCCCCGGTGACGTGCTTGGCGGTACTGGAGTCGGGGCCGCTTTGCCGCCGTACCTTGGCGTAGATCCGCACGTTGCGGCTGGCACCTCGGCAGGGCGGCGGGTCGGATGTTTCCGTGACGTCGAAAGCGCAGGCTGCCTGCGGTGCTTTCTCAAGCAGGACAGTGCTTTGCGTCTTGGTCATGACGCAGGTCTCTTAGCCACGAGTGGGTGGCACGCCGGGCAGCGCGCCATAGTGTTGTCGCGAATTTCTATCTGCCGGGTGCGCTCGTCACAGTGACCGCACCAGTCTGGGGTGATCCTCAGCGACGGACTGGGCTCGACGCCCTCGATCGCAGGGCTCAGGACAGGCGCCGCTCAGGAGGGAAAGATCCGGGCTGACCTGGCGCCGCGGCGGCCATCGAGAACCGGTGGTTTGCTTTCTACGGCGAATAACATGCCGTCGGCTACCGGCCCGTTTCCCGTCTGCGGGAGGCGGGCCGTAGCTGTCGGGTTGTCCACCGCCGCTTGGACGCTGGGGTGCCGCTGGCCGACGTCTAAGAGCTCCTCGATCACGCCTCCCCGGTCACCACCCAGCGCCACAACCGGGGACGGCGCAAACTCGACTCCCACGCCGCCAGCACACCGTGACCCGGTTCACCGCGATGTGGTCACTGGGTTCGTCTCTGGCCCGGTTCCTGTACTGACCCTCACCGAGCAGAAGCATGGCTTAGAAAGTCGAGGACGACATGAGCGCCCGCTACAGCGCCGCCCAGGTCTACGACATGGCCACCCATATCCGTACCTGCCGCGTCTGCGGAGACGGCGGGCAGGACCCCGAAATCACCAAAAGCTTGACCGAGGACTTCTCGCCCGAGGACATGGCCGACTTCATCAGCACCGGCCACCACCCGGCCTGGCTGGCTCTGATGACCCATGCGATCTGAAGCGATGACGCAGGGCGATGACGAGCGCTACGCCGACGCGGCACTCCTGGCCCTGTGGGATGGCCTGAGCCGCAACACAACCATGCGCAACGGGGTGCTGGCGGAGATGGACCCGGCCGCCCGCGAGGACATCTAGCATCAGGTCGCCGAAGCTCGCGGACGCATTGCCAAGCGCACCCGGCAGGGATAGTCCCGCCACCGGCGAACAAGGGCTTGAAAGCCGGGGGAGGGCCAGACGGGCGGCAAGGTCGCCATTGTTGACCAGCAGGGCAGGTTCTCCTCATCAGGATCGTCGATGGCCTGCTGCTGTGGCCCGTCGAAGCGCCCGGCCAGCACCAGTTCGCCGTGGTGACCTACTGCCCCGACCAGCCGTACGAGCCGCGCCCAACCCTCAATCGGGTCGTGCACAGCCCAGATGAGCGACCGGTCTCCGGGCCGGAGCGGGGCCGGATCCGGGAGATCGTGGCGCTGTGCGGCGCCACGATCTCCAGGGCGGTGAGTCTTGGTGCTGACTCAGTACACCGTTCCGTTGGCGCGCTGGCCAGGCGACCGCGTCAGCGAGCTGATCGTGTTGTGCTTGACCCACGTGCCGGTCGCCGAGCCGTCAGGGCTCCGGTTGATCGAGACGCCATCAGAGCTCGCCTGGCTTGAGGTGTAGGTCATCGACTGGACCGTCGCACCGGCCGCATTCCGGAGGGTCACCTGGTCACCGCTGTTGGCCAGGTTGAGGTCACCGGTGCTCGCCGCCACGGCCACGATGCCTCCGGGGATGCTGGAGGCTCCCCCGAACACGGTGATCGCCTTGCCTGGCTGCAGCGTCGTGCCGGCCGCGAAGGTGTGTCGTAGGGCCGTGCCGTCTCGGACCGTCCAGCCCGCGATGGAGATTGCGGTGCCACCGATGTTCACGATCTCGACGGCCTCGCCGGCGGTGCCGCTCCCCGGCTCGTTGGCGAGGACCTCGTTGATGATGACGTTGGCCGGAGTGCCGCCGCCCGCGGTGACCGTGACGTTCTGGGTCGTCGTGTGCGTGGCGCCGTCGTTGTCGGTCACGGTAAGGCTCACCGGGTAGGTGCCCGCCGCGGCGTAGGTGACCGAGGGGTTCGTCGCTGTCGAGGTCTGGCCGTCGCCGAAGGTCCAGCTGCGGCCCGCGATCGTGCCGTCAGCGTCGGTGCTGGCGTCGGTGAAGGTGCACGTGAGGTTGGTGCAGGAGCGCGTGAACGCGGCCGTGGGCGGCTGGTTGGTGCCGCCTCCGCCGCCGAGGGTGAAGTTGTACCGGGCCAGCACCGGGTAGTGATCGCTGGTCGTGGTCGCGTAGTTCGGAACGTAGGCCTGGGGCTGGAACGCGGTCGCCGAGCCCGCGACGTACTTCGCGTTGACCTCGTTGGTGTTGAGCTGGTGGTCGATGAAGTCCGGGTAGCCTGTGGTCGAGGCGACTCCGGCCAAGGACAGCGCCCGCGTCGGGAAGCCGTAACGCGCCGTGTTGTTCACGAAGTTGGCGTACGGCGACGCGTTCCCGGTCGTGATGGACGTGTCGACGTCGTCGTTCCAGTCGCCGATCACGAAGACGTCCTGCGTCGGGTACGTCGAGTCGAGGTAGGACTTGAGGGCCTGGGACGCGGGGTTGCGCAGGTTCCAATCGCCCTGGGTGGAGCCGGCCTTCGCGTGCAAGACGATGAAGACGAGGTCACGGGTCGCGCCGTCGAAGGTGCCGCGCAGCGTGAACTCGACCGGCGGGCGACCGGCGAAGTTGCTGTTCTGGCTCGTCAGGATGACCTTCGCGCTCACCAGGCTGGCCATGCTGCTGCGCCAGACGAGCGCGACCTTCTGCTCGGCGTTGCTGAAGTCGGAGTAGTACTGCGGCCCGTTCGTCACGACCGGGTTGTTGGCCAGGACACCGGTGAAGCCGGGCATACCAGAGACAAGGGTGGTGAACGCGGACGTGCTGACGACCTCGGACAGGCCCCAGACATCCATGTCGGCACCGGCCATGACGTCGCGAACGTTGGCCTGCTGCAGCGCCTCGTTGGTCGGGCCGGAGCCCGTGTCGCCGAACCACTCGACATTCCAGTTGCCAACGTCGAGCTGAGTGGCGGACCCTTGCGACGGCACGGTGGCGGCGTGCGCCGCCGGGGCGAAGCTGATCGGCAACGCCACGAAGACGACGATCGCCCCCATGAACGCGCGGAGACTGGTCTTGATCAACAGGCAACCCTTCGAGTAGGCGTGCTGGACGGGGTCCCGCCTTCCTCCCGGAGAGCAGGCCCGGATCGAGTGTCCGTCCCCGGTCCATAGGCGCCCGAGAACGACTGCCGAATTCGAAGAGACACTTGTGCGAACTGCGCGAGCGCCGACCCTGGAGACTGGCGCCCGGGCGAGGATCGCGCTGATGGCGACCCAGCTGCTCCGGGGCGTCGACTCTTCGCTCATGCACCACCCATCCATCATCAAGAGCATGGTCATCAGATTTTTGACGATTGGAAGTGGGTGTTTCCGTTGGGCTGATGACCGGCGACGGTGAACCAGGCGCTGGCCGCGGTGACGCGGTGGCAACGATGAAGAGCGTGCGCGTCCTGACTCCATCAGAGACCCGTAACGCGTCGGTCCGACAAACGGCTGAGTTCTATGCACCGCCTCGATCTCCACCACCGGTTGGTGTGCTGCCCTCATCACCCCGTGTGCACGTTTTGTGCATTCTGGAGGTCTACCGTGAGCTGGCTGCGCTGACCGGTCGGCACGCCGCGGTGACCGCATACACCTGAGCCACTGTGTTGAGAGGCAACACCCGCCTGGTGAAGGGTTAACGCCCTATCCTCAGTCAGGTCGCGGCTACGACCGTCATCCCCGACATGTCCCCGCAGCGCTCCCTCGTGTCGTACCCCTGCAGGAGATGGATCGTGAACGCGGTGACCGTCTCCTTCTGCGACCACCAGCGCGAGGGGTTGTGAGGGTGATGAGCCGGCCGGTGTGGTTACTGGACGTCGACGGGGTGATCAACGTCTCGCGGCCCGGCTGGGGCGCCGCCCCTCGCACCGGCTATGCCTCTTCCGCCGGTGAGGAGTATCGGATGCGCTGGGCCCCGGCTCTCATCGACCGCATCCGCGCGCTGCACCACGCGGGCAGCGTCGAGATCTGCTGGTGCTCAACCTGGTGCCCTGAGGCCGAGGAGGTGGAGCGACTGTTCGCCCTGCCCCGGCTGGAGCGCGCCTGGTCCGATCACCTCACCGGCGCCGCCGCGACGGCGGCGAAACTCGCCGCCGCCCGCCACGTCCTCGCTCGCGGCCGGCGGCTCATCTGGACCGATGACGTCGAAGTGCCCACCGGCGGAGTCGTGCACGATGAGCTGACCCACACCGGCCAGGCGCTGCTGATCGCGCCCTCACCACGCCGCGGGCTGCAGCCCGACCATCTGGACGCCATCGAGGCGTTCATCTCCTAGGACCGGGGGCCGCTGAAGGGGAAAGCGTCGGTCGCCGATCGTCGCGGGGCCGGTTGTGTGCGGGGAGCACCTCGTGGCCCATTGGCCGTTCACCGTCTTCGCAGCCATCGCCTCCACACTGAACGTCTGGCGTGCTTCGCCCACTGGGCATGGTCGGCGCGAACGGCCAGCGTGGTGGGATGGTCAGGTCCCAGCAGTCGCTCCATCACCGGCCCCAGCACCGCCAACTGGTCTCGAGCATCGACGGTGTTTCCCATCTGACCTGTCAGGGAGGCGAAGAAGAAACGGGCAAGCAGCGTGGTGGGGTGTTCAGAGCCTAGGACGCGTTCGATCGTCGGCATCAGCGCCGCCAGCTGGTCCATCCCGCCGGCCGTATCCCCCGCTCCGCTCATCCACATAGCCAGGTGGAAGCGACCGGTCAGCGTGGCCAGGTGCTCAGGTCCCAGCACTCGCTTGAACACCGGTATCAACATCGTGAACTGGTACCGGGCGCCGGCCGCGTCTCCCGCCTCTCCCGTCCAGCGGGCCAGGCTGAAACGAGCGGCCAAGGTGATGGGATGTTCAAGGCCCACGACCTGCTCGAGTATCGGTATCAGTGCCGCCGATCGATCCCGGGCGCCAGCCGCGTCCCCCGCCTCTCCTACCCAGTCGGCGAGAGCGCTGCGGATCTCCAGGGTGGCGGGGTGCTCAGGGCCCCGTACTTGTTCGACCAGGGGAAGCAATGCCGTGTACCGGTCCCGGGCGCCGGCTGGGTCGCCGCTTTCCCCACTCCAGCGGGCAAGGCCGACGCGGGCGTTCAGGGTGAAGGGGTGCTCACAGCCCAAGGCCCGCTCCAGTACCGGCACCAGTGCCGCGAACCGGTCTCGGGCGCCGGCTGGGTCGCCGCTTTCTCCGCTCCAGCGGGCGAGGTTGACGCGGGCGTTCAAGGTGATGAGGTGCTCGGCGCCCAACGCTCGCTCCCCTAGCGGTATCAGCACCGCGAACCGGTCCCGGATCTCAGCGGCCGGAGTTCCTGCCTCCCCCGCCCAGAAGGCGAGGTTGGCGCGGGCATTTAGGGTGACCGAATACTCAGGGCCCAAGGCCCGCTCCAGCACCGGTACCAGCGCGGTGAACCGCTCTTGGGCCTCGGCGGCGTTCCCCACCGATCCGACCAAGCCAGCGAGGTTGGTGCGCACATCCAGTGTGGTGGGATGCTCCGGCCCCAGCAGCCGTTCGGTTACCGGTTCCAGCTCCGCCAACCGATGCCGGGCCTCGGCGATGTTCCCCATCGCCCCGGCCAAGGTGGCGAGATCGGCGCAAGCGGCCAAGGTGTCGGCGTGTTCGGGCCCCAGGGTGTCGTACATGACGGCGTGGCGCCGCTGTTGCAGGGACAGCGCAGTGCGGTACTCCCCCTTGTCATGCAGGTACTCGATGACGGAACCCATGGCACCAGAGTCAAGAGCCAAGACCGTGCGGGCGTGCGCGAGCAGGCTCGCATAAGCCGGCCAGGAGGAAGGCTGCCCGGAATCAGAAGGGAGCGCCGCCTGCACCAAGGCGACCGCGGTGGCCTCGCAGGCGGCGCGCTCGTCCTCGGTCAGTCCTGCCACGATGACGGCTTGGACCTGGCGGTGCATCCTCACCAGCAGACCATCCGGCGCCCGGTCGATCACGCCGTAGGAGACCAGCAGATCCAGCGCGCCGTCCAGGCCCCCGTCCCGGGCGCTGTCCTGTGCGCTGTCTTCGGCGCCCTGGAGCCCGTTCAGCACCGCGCGCGGCAGGTCCTCAGCCGCATAACAAGCCAGCACGCCCAGCACGCGAATCGCCAGGGGGTCGGCCTGCTCGATCTGAGGGCACGTCAGCGCCCACACCCGGGCCATCGCCCCGCCCGCGCCCGGGACGCCCCCAGAAGTGGCGCGCAGCAGGCGCAGGTAGCCGGCCAGGTTCACACCAGGGGTGGTGGCGATATAGGCACCAGCCAGCCGAAGCGCCGACGGTGATCCTTCCAGCTCCGCAGCCAACCGCCCGGCCTGCTCCTCAGCCTGAACACGATCGGGTCCGGTCGGGGCACCGACCGTGGACAGCACCAGTTCCACCGCATCCGCCAGGGACAAAGAAGTCATCACGCCCCAACCCTGTCGCCCCAGGACGACAACCCACCACGATGACGCATATCCGTTACCACACACGCCTCGGCCGCCAGGTTGAACCGAGGCGATGTGGTGGCCCCCTGCTCTGCCGCCCGACGTCAAGTCGGCCTGCAACGTCACGCGTACCTGGGCGGACACCTATCCGCAGTCGGCCAGATGCCGGTGATGGGAGACGGTCAACGGTTCGGGGGTACCGCTACTCGCACCGCTGGCCGTCATGCGGTTTCTGCACGAAACATCCTCAATCAACGCGACATATCTCCACCAATATCAACACCTTCCGCGATCTTGCTCTGCGAGAATGCCCTCATTCCTTCACACGGGGTGAGGGCATTTCCGGGAGCATTCACGTGAAGCGTTTCATCGCCGGACTCGTCGGGCTCACCGGCGCCGCGACCGCCGTCGTGGCCCTGCCCGCCTCCCCCACGACCGCACCCGCCCAGGCGGCCACCGTCTCCTTGGCCGCGGTCGATCCGGTGAACGCGCTCAAACAGCAATTCCGCACCGGGCGCGGCGTGCGGCTCACCGAGACCGTCCGTCTCGACTGGAAAAGGGATGCGAGGACCATACGCCGCAAGGGCACGCTGCAGTTCGGCCCCTCCGGCGTCGTCGCCGCCGACGTCGTACGGCGCGCCAGCAGCAGTCAGCCTGTTGATAAGGACATCCCCGTCTACGTACAACACATGATCAACGTCGATGGGAAGCACTACCACTGCGACGTCACCCCAGCCGACGCTCACCTTCCCGCCGGCAAATCGTGGGTGCGCGCCAGCTTCGACAGACCCTTACAGAAATGGGGCACCGTCTTCGGTGATCAGGAGATCAACGTGTTCGAACCGGCCACCTTGGCGCTCTTGCTGCGCGCTTCGACTCACCGTTTGCCTGATCAGGGCGGTACCCAGTACCGGGGCACGATCACCCTGGCCCAACTCCGCACCGCTTCTCGCTCCTACAGTGAGACGACCTCCTTCGGGCTGGACGGCAAGGACAAGCCGGGGAAAATCACCTGGCGGCTCTGGACGGACAACAAAGGGCTGGTGACCCGCCTGGTGACCCGCGACGCGTTCGCCGACCTGATCGACGACTACGCAAGCGACACCCGCTACACCGACTGGGGAACCAGCGTCACGGTGATGGCCCCACCCGCCGACCAGGTCATCGACGAAGACGACGTCGACTACTCCACCACGCCACAGACCCCACCCCACGCAGTGATCGAACAACCCCCGGGCAACTGAATTCCCGCTCCGTTCGTTCAAGTATCCGGACGCGGCGGGCCCATCGTCCACGACTCGTGACCTCGCGTTCCGGCCGCGAATATCGATCCTCGCCGACGGCACCGGCGGTGGACGCACCCCTGAGCGACCCCTTGTTACCCGGGAGAGCTTTCCGGGGTTGCCTCTCGGCCCGGATGTGATCTTCAGAGCTTGATGGCCGGTAGCGCACAGCACTACCTGACAAGTTCAGGTTCGGCGGCAGGCGCGCCGAGCGTGAGAGCGATCCGGCGACGGGCGATGTCGACTTCAGCGATCTTCACGGTGAGGACATCGCCGGCTTCTACGCGCCGTCGACCGTCAGCCGTCCGCGTTGGCCGGCCCACAGTCCTTCACCGGCCACCTCGGCCAGGGTGGGCCGTGCGGTCAGCAGCTCGGCGCGCACCTTCAGCCAGGCGGTCAGGCGTTCGCGGGCCGGGACCGGCAGCGGAACGGTGCGGACTTCATCCCCCTTGCCGTGCAGGCGGGCGGTGCCGCTGCGCGCGGTGATGGGGACATCGGCGACGCGGAGACGCTGGGCTTCCTCGGCGCGGGCTCCGGCCCCCAGCAGGACGGCGATGAGGGCGGCGTCGCGGGGACCGCGACGGTCGGCGGCGCGGCGCACCGCGTTCTCCTGTGCCCGCGACAACGCGTCGGGGGCGCCGGGCTTGGTGACCCGGGCGCGTTTGACCGCCAGCCGCAGCGCGGGCCCGTGTTCATATAACAACGTAACGGCGGCCAGTGCCTGGTTCACCGTCGCCGGCGACGCGCCCGCGACGTGCCTGCGGCGAGCAGGCGGCGGCGCCAGGCGGTGACGGCGGCTTCGGCGCCGACCAGGTCGACGAACACGTCCGCGTGCTCGGCCGCCCGGGCGAGCAACCATTCCCGGTAGGCCAGATTTCGTGTCCTCGGCTGGTCATCCACCGGTTTATTGGGAAGACCTGGAGTGATCCAAGCACGGTGCCTAGCAGCCAGGCTGACCGGCACGTCGAGGAGGCAGCCCGGTTGCCGAAAGACTTCAAGGGGCAACCTCTCGACGATCCCCCGAACAGAGGAGATGCCACGGGCGCGACCCCAGCTCAAGCACAGTCGCCACCAGAGCAGCGCGCTGTCAGTCCTGAACGCCCCCCCGAGACGGCACAGGTGCTCGCCATTCTCGCGCTTGCCGCAGCGGTCAACGCCGTCACAGGGTTTACCCAGAGCTACTTTGGGGCTGGGGTCACGTTCGGGAGAAAACCCCCAGGATGACGGGATGATAGGAGAACAGAGCCTTCCTAGTACTCCAGCCGCACATCGGGATCTTGGCTGAGGTGTGCGCTCATGTACGTACGTACGCGCAAGACGAGGGAACGGCCACCGCTGTGATCATTCAGGTGTGATGGATCTGAAGATCATGCGGTGGCCGCATTGGCCAGGGTAGAACACACTGACCCCGCTCGTTTGCGCTCTGGCCTGGATGATGCCTTTGCTCATGTCGCAGGCCGATTCAAACGGCGAGAAGTACGCCTGCGCGCCCGCGCCTGCATCGAGGGACTACTGTCCGGGCTGGAACGTAAGAACGGTTGGTCACTGGCCGAGTACGCCGGGGAGGCTACCCCGGACGGCATGCGACGACTGCTGAGCAGCGCCAAATGGGACGCCGATGGGACGCGTGACGATGTCCGCGACTACGTAATCGACCACTTGGGCGCAGCCGACGGAGTGCTGGTCGGCGACGACACTGGCTTCGAGAAGAAGGGCACCTGCTTGGCCGGGGTGCAGCGGTAGTACACCGGTACCGCCGGGAAGATCACCAACTGTCAGATCGGGGTGTTTCTCGGCTATGCCACCTCCCGCGGGCACGCGCTGGTGGACCGGGAGCTCTACCTTCCTCGTGCCTCATGGATCGCTGATGCGCGGCGCCGCAGCACAGCGAAGATTCCCGAACAGGAGGAGTTCGCCACCAAGCCCCAGCTACTGCAGGCGATGATCAGCCGTGCGATCACCGCGGGGGTGCCGTTCGGCTGGGTGACGGCCGATGAGGCCTACGGCGACAACGGACCGTTGCGCCGGTTCCTGGAAAATCAGCAGCTCGGGTACGTGCCGGCA
The DNA here is from genome assembly GCF_055690525.1 of Streptosporangium sp. H13245. NCBI lineage: Bacteria > Bacillati > Actinomycetota > Actinomycetes > Streptosporangiales > Streptosporangiaceae > Streptosporangium > Streptosporangium sp. H13245. Next base: position 30,401 of record NZ_JBSZKT010000022.1, read on the forward strand.
GTGGCGTGCGACCATCAAATCACCATCGGCGCGGGCAAGGTCCGCGCGGACGTCATCGCCAAACGGCTCGGCAAGGCCGCCTGGCAGCGGTTGTCGTGCGGCAACGGCGCCAAAGGGATGCGGCGCTATGACGGGGCACTGGTCGCCACCGCCAGCCCATCACACCGGCTGCTGATTCGCCGCTCGATCGGCAGGCCATCAGAGCTGGCCTTCTACCTGTGTCACACCGTGAATCCTGCGCCGCTGCACCGTCTGGTGGCGGTGGCTGGCATCCGCTGGACGATCGAGGAGTGCTTCCAGACCGGCAAGAACGAGGCCGCTTTTGATCACTACCAGGTCCGGCTCTATCCGGCCTGGTATCGGTATATGACGCCGGACATGCTCGCTCTGGCTTTCCTCGCCGTTACCCGAGCCGCATTCAGTGACGAACCGGACCCGTCCGACCGAAGAGAGCGCCAGAGGTCTCCCTTCGGCAACGACATGAATCCCGCAGGTCCAGCGACCACGATCTCCACCAACGAAATCCGCCGCCTGTTCGCGTCATTGACCCGGCCGCCCATCAACGAGCACCACATCATGCACTGGTCCATGTGGCGGTTACGTCACCAAGAGCGCGCTCGTCGATCCCACTACCAGCGACAACGCACCAGAGATCATTAAGTGCGGCTGGAATACTAGGGGCTTCACCACGTCTGCGGCCAGACGCCCGACCCGCGATCATGCTGTGACCAGCCAGCCCTCGCACGGGGATGAAAAAGGCTGATGGAATGGGCATATTTCGGTGGCCGGCCCCGGGCGTGCCCCGGTAAAGCGCGCGCCGCCGCATTCCGCTGGATACGAGGATTCATCCAGGCGGCACCAGGTTTCGGGCGCCCCGAGTCCTGGTTCGCCCGACCTTAAATAGACGGCGGTCGTGGGCGCGTCCATACTCGATTTGTCCCGGGCTTCCCAACGCCCTTTCCGGAGGAATCTTGAACACACTAATCCGTAGAACGCGATTACGCCGGGCGCTGACCTTGCTGATCGCCATCGTGGTCGCCTCGACCGGGACGGTGGCGGGCACCGCCTCCCCGGCCCAGGCAGGACTCATCGACTGGGTCGACAGCCTCGAAGGACCGACCCCCTGGACCACATGGGAGGGAGGCGGCCAAGGAGACGGCGTCGCCGGTTACGACATCAACGGAGGGGTGGCCTATTCGGGACTAAACGACGGCTGGCTCTACGTGGGCAACGGCTGGGCCGCCAACCGGATCCGCAAACCCCTCGCCAGTATGAGCCCCCGCTTCAACTGCTCGGCGGCCGTCTGGTTCAACGTCCTGGCCTCCGGCGCGCAGGTCGGCCTGCAGATCTGGGACCCGAACGGGTGGCGCGTCATCGCGGAAACCTATCCGTGGGTCGCCGGAGGCGGCTACAGGCAGGTCTACATAACCGGACTCAACTTACAATCCTACGGGGAAATCTACCTGCAGGTCATCTACGGCAACAACAACGGCGTCAAAACCTACATCCGCTTCGACCACATGCAACTCCAGTGTTACTACTGAACAGTTTTCACCCGGACCGTCGACAGAGGTTCGATGGTCGGCCGATTCTAGAAAGGTGGTCGTCGGACTGCCGATCGAAGGCTCCATGGCCAGGCCCTTTGCTCAGGACAGAACTCTGACCAGGTAGTTGAGGTTGAAATATGTTCATTCTTGGACATCTTAAAACCGGCATTTATGGCCCGAGTGATATAATTGAGCAGGCTCGAGTACGGACAAACACAAGACCTTGCGGCTTTTAATCCGTAGGTTCAGGATTCGAATCCCTGGCGCCCCATCACCTCACACACCAGATCGCTTTTGCCCCAAGCTGAACTGCTACCTGGAGTCACCTCCTCCATTAAGGCGGAGAATCTCCAGCCTGTCGGTGACGTATCCACACGAATGATTGCCGTTGCTTCGGGCGCACGAATCCTCTAGTCGCAAGCGGAGTTCAGCTGCACGCGCCCATGCTCCGCGGAACACAAACTGATCTTGGCGTCAATCCTGGGTCGCGATAAATTTCTTATCGCGACCCAGAACCTTGATCGTTTCAAGATGGGGAGACCGCCCGATGATCGAATTGGGCGATTGGAGGACGACCCGACCACCCCGTTACCGATGTCCTTTACTAAGCGCCACAGGCCTCGCTCGTGCCGGTCGAACGGAGGCCTCCCGGCGGCGGCACGACACTCTCCGAATCGGCCACCTCGACGATGGCGTGAGCCCGCTCCTTCTCCACCTCGGCGATGATCTCCTCGGCCTCACGCTGTTCCAGTTCCCACCGGCTCATCAGCGGGCGTCGGCCGACCCGCTGATTGCCCTCACTGAGGCTCTCGATACAGGTCAGCCGCGCCGCCTCGTACCGGTCGGTGGGCAGCAGCGGCACCACGCGTTCCACCTCAACGAGAATCTCAACGGGCTGGCGTGCCGCTCACCCAGAGCGATCGCCAGACCGTAGAAGTGGTGGTACGAGACGTAGGCGGCCGCGCCGGCGACCGCCAGCAGGACAGCCACCGCACAGCCCAGGATGATCCGGTCCCCAGCCCGATCTCGCTGGGTGCGCTCCGCCGGGACCGTTTCGACCAACAGCGCCCCGGCTATCGGTGGTGTCGAAGGGCGGCGCACGGCCTCACCCCTGAACTGATCGGGTTGCTGAGTCACGGGCCGGGTTTCGGTGGTACAGCCGCCGAACCTCGCCCGCCGTGCTGCCCCTGCCCCCGGCGCATCGGAAATCGCCTGCTGAAGGTCCTGAACCAGCGGTTGCTGAGGTTCCCCGGCATGAGCGTGTGTCGCGCTGTCAGATCCGATTTTGTCGAGCTGAGTCCGGGCGTCAGCTTTTTGGGCGCTCATTCCGGGCATGAGAGGTCCAGCCACGGAGCGTCGGTGCCGCTCAGGAGATGGGCGAACGGTTCAAGTCCCCCCAGTGACAGCCGCCCGTACGGTGGCTCAGGGACGCGTTGTCGGCGGTGATCTCGTCCGGCAGCGTGCACGACCCGAAGCGATGGTCGTGCACGGGCAGGCAGGTCACCATCGGCGCGTCGGCCATCCGCACCCACCAGGGCCGGGTCTTGTCGGTCTTGCTCATACGGTCACCTTTCGGCTCCGTGACGCCCCGGGCTGGGGCTGTCATGGGACCGGGCGCACCGTGATCACCTCCGACTTCGCGTACGACATGTCAGGACCGAAAGGGAAACCCAGGCCGGGGACGTCGGAGCCCCCGCGTTCGCACAGGACACACGGTAATCGCTGGACAGGCGTTTCGCGGGCCCGCGACGATGTCGTACCCGCCGGTCGCCGGGTGGGGCTAGCGTGTCGTACATGCGGTGGGGCGGATCATGAACGAGGCGGGGGCCGAGGAGAGCGCGCTGGTCGCGGCCGTCCTCGCGGGCGACGACCGGGCGTTCACCGGGCTCGTCGAACGTCACCGGCGGGAGCTGCGGGTGCACTGCTACCGGATGCTCGGCTCCTTCGAGGAGTCCGAGGACCTGGTGCAGGAGACCTTCCTGCGGGCGTGGCGCGGGCGCGGGACCTTCCAGGGCCGTTCCAGTGTCCGCACGTGGCTCTACCGGATCGCGACGAACACGTGCCTGGACTTCCTCGACCGGTATCCCCGCCGCCCGCGACCTCGTGACGTAGGACCGGAACAGTGGCCCCAGCCGGGCTCGCCACCGGCGGACGTCCAGTGGCTGCAGCCCTACCCGGACCGGCTGCTGGAGCCGATCGCGGCCGACGGCATGGAGCCGGACGCGGCCGTGGTGGGCAAGGAGACCATCGAGCTGGCGTTCCTCGCCGCCATACAGCACCTGCCGCCCAGGCAGCGGGCCGCGCTGATCCTGCGCGACGTGCTCGGCTGGTCCGCCAGGGAGACCGCCGAGCAGCTGGAGGTCAGTGTCGACTCGGTGAAGAGCGCCCTGAAACGCGCACGATCGACCCTGAGGACCCACCTTCCCGAACGACGTCTCGAATGGGCCCCGTCGACGGCTCCGACCGTTCAGGAACGGGAGCTGCTGCGACGCTTCATGGACGCCCACGACAGGACCGACCCCGCCGCCCTGGTGGAGCTGCTGAGCGAGGACGTGCGGATGACGATGCCTCCGCTTCCGTTCTGGCTCTTCGGTCGCGACGCGGTCGAGGCCTTCGCCGCGCACGCCTTCGGCCCCGATTCCCCGCTGTACGGGGGGCGGTGGCGGAGCATCCCGACGCGGGCGAACCGGCAGCCGGCGGTGGCCGGTTACATCCGGCTGCCGGGCGAGCCCGCCTACCGGGCCCAGGTGCTCAACGTGCTGAGGATCGCGGACGGCGAGATCGCCGAGATCGCCATCTTCGAACCGCACCTGCTGGCCGCGTTCGGGCTGCCCCCGGCGCTGCCCCCGGACAGTGACCCCTTTTGGGAACCGCACCCGTCTCAACGGTGGTCGACCTCGGCAAGCGCGGTCGACCACCGATGAGGAGCACACACGATGACGATCGACGAAGACGCGATGACGCTGCCGCAGGGCGACGTACGCCTGCTGGACAGTGACGTGGCGCGGCGCCTGCTCGCCTCGACGGAGCTGGCACGGCTGGCGTACGTGGCGGCGGACGGCACCCCGCGGGTGTTCCCGATGCTGTTCCACTGGACGGGCACCGACGTCGTCATGTCCACGTTCGCGGGGGCGGCCAAGATAGCCGCCCTGCGGGCCAGGCCCGACGTCGCCATCACCATCGACGCCGCCTCGACACCACCGCGGGTGCTCCTCGTCCGCGGCCGGGCGTCGGTCACCGACGTCGAGGGGATCGTGCCGGAGTACGCGCTGGCCCAGCACCGCTACGCCGGGGCGGAGCAGGGCGCCGCCAACGTGGCGGCGGTGGACCACCCCGGTACGAGGATGGCCCGCATCGCCGTCCGCCCCGCCTGGGTGGGGGTCCTCGACTTCCAGACCCGGCTGCCCGGCGGCGCGAGCGTGGCGGACTTCGAGCGCCGGGGCCGGTCGTGACCACCTACGTGCTGGTACACGGTGCCGCGTCCGACTCGTGGTACTGGCATCTGACGGCCGCCGAGCTGCGTGCGCGCGGCCATGACGTGATCACGCCCGACCTGCCCTGCGACGACGACTCGGCCGGGCTGTCCGAGTACGCCGACGCGGTGGCCGACGCCGTCGGGGACCGTACCGGCCTCGTCGTGGTCGCCCACTCCTTCGGCGGCTTCACCGCGCCGCTGGTGTGCGCGCGGCTGCCGGTCGAGCTCCTCGTGCTGGTGACGGCCATGGTCCCGGCACCGGGCGAGCCGCCGGGCGACTGGTGGGCCAACACCGGCTGGGAACGGGCGAGGCGGGAGCAGGACGAGCGCGACGGCCGGGCACCGGACGACGACACCGCCCTGTTCTTCCACGACGTCCCGCCCGGCCTCGCGGCGGAGGCGGTCAGGAGGGGCCGCGACCAGTCGTCCACCCCCTTCGCCGACCCGTGGCCGCTTCCCGCCTGGCCGCCCGTGCCGACGGTGTTCCTCCTGTGCCGTGACGACCGCTATCTTCCCGCCGGGTTCGTACGCCGCCTCGTCAAGGAACGCCTGGGCGTGGTTCCTGAGGAGATCGGCGGGGGCCACAACGTCGCTCTCAGCCGCCCCGGGGAACTCGCCGACCGGCTGGCGGCGTACCGCCTGACGTGAGCCCGGCGCCCGGTCGGGCCACCGCGCACCGCGCACCGGGCACCGGGCACCGGGCACCCCGGGTACGTGACGACCGGCCGCCGGTCGTCACGTACCCGGGCCGGTGGCGGTCACGGCCGGACGGGTGGCCCGGGGGCCGTCACGGCCGGGCGGGTAGGCCGGTGACGGTCACGGCCGGGCGGGTGGTCCGGGGGCCCGGACGCCCTCCAGGAGGGTCCTGGCCAGGGCGGTGGCGAACGCGTCGACCGGCTGGGCGGCCGAGCCCGACGGCGGGCGCCCCTCGGCGAAGGAGCTCAGGAAGGCGCGCTGGAAGCACGCCCCGAGGAACAGGGCCGCCGCCGCGGCGAGGTCGGCGTCGGCGCGGACGCGCCCGGCGTCGCGTTGCCTGTGCAGGTAGGCGGCCAGCGCGTCGAGCGGCTTGTGCGGGCCCAGGTCGAGCTTGTCCAGTTCCTCACCGTGCCGCCGCAGCAGCACCGGGTCGGAGAACAGGGAGGCGCCGATCGGGAAGCTCGACGTGTAGAACGCCACGGCCTGCCTCGCGATCTCGGCCAGCGTCTCCTCGACGTCGTCCTCGTCCCTCGGCCCCCCGGTCTCCAGCTCGGCCAGGAGCGGCGCGAACCGGGGCATCCGCTCCTTGAGGACGAACACGAACAGCTCCGCCTTGCTCTCGAAGTGCTTGTAGAGCGCGGCCTCCGAGCATCCCGCCGCGCGGGCGATCTCCTTGGTGGTGGTGTGGGCCAGGCCGATGGTCCGCATCAGCTGGTCGGCGGCGTCCAGGATCCGGACCCGCGTCGGCTTCATGCTGGGCGCTCCTCGGATTGCGTGGATTGACGGATGGTGGGTGAACACTCACTATAGTAGTTAGTAAGCATTCACCAACGTACGGGTGGGAGAGACGCCATGAAGCTGACCGTCTGCGGAGCGACGGGCGGCACGGGGCAGGAGGTCGTGCGGCAGGCGCTGGAGGCGGGGCACGAGGTGACGGCGGTGGTGCGCGACGCCGCGCGGCTGCCGGAGGGCCTCACCGGCGTGCGGGTGGTCACGGCCGACCTGGCCGACCCGGAGTCGCTGCGCCCCGCGATCGAGGGGCGGGACGCCGTGATCTCGGGCATCGGCCCGCGCAGCAGGAAGCTCGCCCGCGACGGTGTCGCCGCGCCGGCGACGCGGAGTGTCCTGGCGGCCATGGAGCTCTGCGGGGTGCGCCGGTTCGTCGCGGTGAGCGCGACCCCGGTCGGCCCGTCGCCGGAGGGCGACCCCTTCCTCGACCGCAGGATCATGACCCCGCTGGTGGGGAGGATCCTGCGTGACGTCTACGCCGACCTGGGGAAGATGGAGAAAATCATCCGCGACAGCGACGCCGAGTGGACGGTCATACGGCCGCCCCGCCTGCTGGACAAGCCCCTCACCGGGAAGTACCGGCTGGTCGTCGGCGGCAACGTCCCTCGCGGACGCACGATCGCCCGCGCCGACCTGGCCCACGCGATCCTCGGCGTGCTGGACGACCCCGCGACGGTACGGCAGCCGGTCGGCGTCGCATACTGACCGCCCCTTTCTCGCGCCCAACCGGGTCCGGCGTCCACGGCGCCGGACCCGGTGCCTATCCGGGCTCGTCGGTGAGCGCCCGTACGAAAGCGCCGTGGGTGGGTGTTCCGGGGGCGTCGTCGAGCACGGCGAAGACCACCCGTTCGAAGCGCCCGCCGAAGGCCCCCGAAGGGCCGAGGTGCGTGGCGAAGCAGGCCGCCACGAGCGCGGGCGAGTTGCGGAACACCCCGCACCCCCACGCGCCCAGCACGAGCTCGCGCAGCCCCACAGCGGCGAAGAGGCTCAGGATCCTTCCCGAGCGCTCGAACAACACCTTCGGCAGGCGGGCGCGCCGCCTGTCGCTCTGGTCCATGGCACCCGCGTTCGGCGCGGCCACGGTCAGGAACGAGACGGGGTACGGGCGGGCGAGCAGGTCACCCCGGTCGTCCCTGAACACCGGGACCGCTGGCGAGAAGATCGCGCGATCGCTGTAGAGCGGATCATGCCGCTTCCGGTGGAAGGCATAGAAGTCGGGCACCTCGACCAGGCAGCGGTAGAGCCCCGACGCGTACGCCAGGCTCTCCTCCTGCGCCTGGGTCCCCCTCAGGAAACCGCCCCCGGGATTCTTCGCCGAGGCGAAGTTCAGGCAGCCCACGGCCCCGGCGGCCCCGGTCATGCGGCGGGCGGCCGACAGGGAGGTCTCGTTGACGACCTCCACCGAGGTCGCGACGGCCGGAGACGCGGCGAGCGGGCCGACCGGCTCGTCGTGCCCCCACGACCGCGTGCCCGCGACGGCCCCCGCGAGCTCTTCCTCGATGGACACCCGCCCCTCCGCAGGGTGGTCGTACCAGCCGCGTTCCAAAATCTCCACGGTCTGCGCGGCGAGCGCCCGGCGTGCTTGCTTCATCTTTCCTCCCGGGCACAAGTTATCCTCATGCTGAGAAATACTCAATACGAGAAAGACAGGGATGCATCGGCCGCCCTATCGGGGGTTCTCCGCTGCCGGCAACCGGTGGGCGACCCAGTCCCTGCCCGCGCGGGAGACGAGCGAGACGAGCCTCCGTACGAACCTGTCGGCGGCCAGGGGGCCGATTCCGAGGTCGCGGACAGCGCGGGCCACCAACTCGGCACCGCCCGCCGGGACGTCCGCGCAGATCCCGGCCAGCACCCCCCGGTGGCAGACGCCCCGGCCCGCCGAACGTTCGGCGGCGATCAGCGTGGACAGGGTGCGGCGGGCGAGCTCCTTCTCCTCGCCGAGGATGAGCAGGTCCTCGGGGTTGTGGTCCAGCCGGGGAAAGAGCTCGGGAAAGAACTCGCCCTGTTCCACAAGGACGGTCACGTTGGCCATGAAGAAGCCCGGCCGGAGCACGCGGAGGCGGTCCAGGGCGGCGCGGAGCGAGCGCCGCGCGGCGAGCGGGTCGAGGCGGTGGCGGTCGAGCAGACCGGCGGGGATGTCGTAGGGGTCGCGGGCCCCGTTCCGCAGCCGGGTGACGGCGTCGGTCAGCAGCGCGAAGGACGTGCCGTCGTCGCGGAGTGGCCGCGCCCAGTCGGACTTCCCGAGGTCGCGGAGCGGTTGCGCGGAGGCGCCGCGCCCTACCGCGTCCTCACGGCACGTGCGGGCCTCGATGTTCCGCAGGGGGTGGTGGACGAGCTGGGCGCGAGCCGCGCGAACCCCGGCGGGCTCCCCGTCGCCGGGCCGCCTCCGGATCAGACGCGCCATGAGGTCGATCCGGTCGACGGCCGCCTGCGGCGAGGTCACCCAGCGGACGACCGCGTCCATCTCGCGTACCGCCTCCCCCGCCCTCGTCCGGGGAGGTGTCCCCGCCAGGGCTCCGCGCAGCCTGGTGTAGCCGCCGAGGAGGTGGTCGTCGATCGTCCGCTCGCAGTCGTCGCACCAGCGCGTCCCGTCGGCCCCGCCGCACGGCCTGCCGCCGTGGCGGGCCCTGCGTAACGGCCCGCGCGCGACGTCCCGCATCGCCGGGGAGACCAGCGAGAAGTAGGCGAGGAAGGCGAGCGGCTCGGGTGCTGCGGCGACGGCGGCGAGGTTCATTACGGCGTCCTTCCAAGGCATGACAGGAGAACGCGTCCACAGCGGACGGTCTCGACATCGGCCTCGGCATCCGAGGCCCTCAGAAGGAGCGACACGAATCGCTCAAGCTCGCGGGCGGCAGCCGTTGAACGGAACCAGATTGACAGGAGGCATGATCAGCGTCAACCGCTTTCGCGATACGCCTGATTGAGCTGGTTCATGACCGATCTGTAGTGGTCGACCAGCTCGCCGTCGCCTCCGCGTGTTCCGTCAAGCTCACGCGCGGCGCTCCTGAGCAGCTCCCGCACATCGCCGCGTTCGCCACCGGCCCCCCGGCGTTCCCCGCGGACCCGATGGTCGAGAGCGTGTCCCTGCAGGGCGGCGTTGGCCAGCCTGGCGAGGGCGTTCAACGCGGGGTTCTCCGCCCGCAGCTCCTTCCAGACCGTCCAGGTGAACAACACCGGCCGGATCGCCTCCACCGCGAGGTAGGCGGCCAGGGCCCGATGCTCCCCGCACACCTCGGCGACCAGCAGCAGGCGCCGTCCGGCGGCGGCGCGGCGCTCCCCGCCGGGACAGGAGTCCGGCAACGGGCCGAAGAGATCCTCCTCAAGCCTCACCAGGCCGGGGAGCGTTTCGCGCAGCGGGCCGGACCCGCGCTCGATGAGCCGCCGGGCCGTCCGCAGGTCCAGGCGCCCGACGGCGCTCGTCGCCAGCCCCGCCAGCACCCGGTCGGCACCGAGCCGCGCCGCCACCGGCCAGCCGGGACGCACCTCGGGCGCGACACCCTGCCCCCGGGCCAGTTCGGTCACCCAGAGCGGGCACGCGGCGGTCAGCGACCACTCCACCCCGGCCGCGATCATGCCGTAGTTCGTCATCGGCGGGCCGGGGTTGAGCACGATCACGACCTCGTCGACGTCACGCGAACTGCCCGATCCCGTACGGCCGGTCGGTGCCGCCTCGGCCCGCAGCGCGCCGACGACGATCTCGTGGATCGCGCGCAGGTCACCCGAGACGCCGTCGACCACCCGCGCGTCGACCCGCTCGCCGGAGGTCTCGGCCGCCCACCGGGCGAGCCGGTGCGCCCGCTCCCGCGTCTCGGCGCTGGCCAGCAGCCGGAGCCGCAGGGTCCCCCGGCGAAGCAGCGACTCGCGCCGCTCCCTCAGGACCGCCAGGACCGCCTCCACGGCCGCCCGGTCCTCGGCGTCCCTGCCCTCCCGGTCCAGTCCGACGGCCAGCAGCCCCAGGACGTCACCGCTGCCCAGGACCGGCCATCCGGTCCTGCCGGTGCCCGCGACGAGCTGGAAGCCGGGGTCGTCCTTCTCCCAGCGGTCGGCGGCCCGCAGCAGGGTCGGCGGCAGCGGCCCCGGCTCCAGCCGCTCCGGCATCAGGTGCGCCCGGTGGGTGGAGGCCGCGGTGTAGAGGCCGGTCAGCGCGTCGTCCCTGATCATCTGGACGCAGGCGGCGTCACCGCCCGCCTCGACCGTACGGGCTGCGGCGCGAATCCGCGCGGACAGCCCGCCGTCTCCCCCCGCCCGGTCGCCGAGCGCGGCGACGAGCTCCCCGACCTCGCGTTCGGTGCGCGCCGTCAGGACCTTCCGCTCCTGGTCGCGCGTGAACGACCTGCGAAGCTGCTCGGTGAACCAGGCGCGCAGCAGGCCGTAGTCGGCGGCCTCTCCCCGTCCGATCCGCTCGAACAGGGCGGCCTGCACGGTGGGCCACTTCTCGGTGAACTTGGTGATCTTCCCCGGGGTGAGGCCGGGGACCCCGGACGTCCGGGAACCCGCCCGCAGCCGCGCGGCGGCCCCCAGGTTTCCGGCCTGCCGGGCGGCGAGCAGCTCCCAGAGCACCCGGTTGGCCGGGTCCACCTCGGCGAGGCCGTCCCAGAAGCGGTAGCGGAGCAGCCAGGCCGCCAGGTGGGCGTCCAGGTCGTGCGGCCGGTCCAGTGCGTACGGCCGGTGCGGGGTGTCGAGGTGGACGATCCGGGTGGGCCGGCGCGTCTCCAGGGCCGCGCACAGGGCGCCCGCGCCGAGCGCGAACGCGCCCGAACCGCAGCTGATCAGGATGTCGTCGGGACGGCGCCCCGCCAGCCACCGGCCCAGGGCGTCCGAGGTGTCCCGCAGCGCGGGGCCTTCGAGCCGGACCACCGAGACCGCGCCCGGCTCGAAGCGCGCGCCGCACAGGCCCGTCTCGGAGGTGAGCAGCCTCCGCATGGCGTCGGCGTGGTCGGCGAACGCCCCTCCCCCGGGGGCGCCGGGAGTGTTCGTCGTGCCCAGCAGGACGACCAGGGACACCGGAAGACGTGCCGCCGCCAGGCCCTCGAAGATCTTGCGCAGCGGCCGGCGGTCCCTGCCCGTCGCCCCGGGGTCGCCCTCGAAGTCGGGAGCCGTCCCGCCCGGACGCCGCGTGCCCTCGTACGCCGGACCGGCGACGCGGACCCCGGCGAATCCCAGGTCGCCGCCGCCGACCGCGTGGACGAGCAGCGTGCCCTCCGTCTTTCCCCGAGTCGTCTTCTCCAGAACGGTGTCCTTCCATCGGCCGCGGAAACCCGGTCAACCGCGCCGACGGTAACCGACCCCGGTGACATTCTCGGCGGAACAGTCGAGCTGGACGAGGGATGCGAGGAGACTACGGTTTGGCGGGGGGCAGTGTCGGGCGGTCGGCCGGGTAGAGGCTGACGACGAACACGTAGGGATCGTCCCCGTCGCGGGGCAGCTGGCTGAAGTCGTCCATGAGCGCGATGACCCGTTCCCAGAACTCCCCGGCCCGCTCGTCGGAGATGTGCACGTGCCGGCGCAGGGCGCGCATCCGGTCGGCCAGGTAGGCCGGTGCGGACTCCTCGGCGGCGTCGGCGAGCTCGTTGGGCCAGGGGGGTGGCGTCACGTCCTCCGCGCGTACCCGGCCGACCTGGTAGTTGCGCGCGGTGCGCCCGTAGAAGCGCTCCTCCATCGCGCGCACCCGGCGCGTCCGCACCACCCGCAGCATCCCCGCGTCGACGAGCACCTTGACGTGGTGGGCGACCGTGCTCTTCGGGCGGCCGACGGCCTCGGCGAGCTCGCTGACCGTCGCCGCCCGTTCGAGGAGGAGGTCGAGGATCGTGCCGCGCAGCGGCTCGGCGATGGCACGGAGCTCGTGGGGCGCGGTCACCGTCATGCGTTCCGTGAGGAGGTCGTAGTCCGGGAACCCACTATTGCTCGACAACATCGGAACATTCTAGTCTCATGGATCATATTTACATCCATATCAGACGGAGGTGGCCGCGATGGCCGAGGTGGTCGTCTTCCATCACGCCCAGGGCCTCACCCCGGGCGTCATCGGCTTCGCCGAGGAGCTCAGGGCAGAGGGACATACCGTGCACACGCCCGACCTGTACGAGGGGCGGACCTTCGACACGTTGGAGGCCGGCCTGGCGTACTCGGAACAGGCCGGTTTCGAGGAGATCCTCGATCGCGGCGCGCGGGCCGTCGCGGACCTACCGGCCGAGGTCGTCTTCCTCGGGTTCTCCCTCGGCGTGCTGAGCGCGCAGAAACTGGCCCAGACGCGGCCGGGCGCCCGCGGTGCCGTGCTCGTCCACTCCTGCGTCCCGCCCTCCTACTTCGGGCCCTGGCCCGCCGAGGTCCCGGTGCGGATCCACGCCATGGACAAGGACCCCATCTTCCACGGCGAGGGTGACGTCGAGGCGGCCTACGCGCTCGTCGCGGAGGCTCCCGACGCCGAGCTGTGCCTGTACCCCGGCGACCAGCACTACTTCGCCGACAGCTCGCTGCCGTCCTACGACCCGGAAGCCGCGGGGCTGCTGCTGCGGCACACGCTGACCTTCCTCAGGGGACGGTGACGGAGCGCGGTGGACGTCGTCGTCGAGGTGGCCCTGGACTGCGCGAACGCTCCGCGCCTGGCCGCCTTCTGGACCGGTGCCCTGGGGTACGTCGACCGGTCGCCCGATGGGGACCCCGGGCGCGGGTTCGCCTGGCTCGCCGATCCGCGCGGCCGGGGCCCGCACCTGGCCCTGATCGAGGTGCCCGAACCGAAGACCGGCAAGAACCGCATGCACCTCGACCTGAACGTCTCCGGCGACGGCTCGCCGGACGAGCGGTGGCGGCGGATCCGCGACGAGGTCGGCCGGTTGTGCGCGCTCGGCGTGAGCGTGCTCGCCGAGTCCGGCCATCACGTCACCATGGCCGACCCCGAGGGCAACGAGTTCGACGTCTGCTGATCCGACCGTGCTTACCGGTCACGCCCCCGGCGAGGGGAGGCGGGAGGCGGTTTCCGGCCGCCGCCGTTCCCGTCTCCCTTCCACGACGGGGACCCGTTCCGGGGCGGAGAAGCGTTTCGTGATGGGGAAGCGTTTCGGGGTGGGGAACCGTTTCGGGGTGGGTAGACGGTGAGCGGCTCGGCGGGGAGCACCGGACCGGGCAGCGAGCGCCCCCGCCCCGGCGCGATCCTCCCGCTCTGCTGCCTCTCGTTCTCGGCGAACCACTCGTAGTTCCTGCCCCGCGGATCCGGCGGCGCGGGAACGTCGCCGTCCAGCCACTCCGGCCGGGTGCGGGGATAGTGCACCGGGAGTTCCGGATTGCCGCGCGACACGGCCAGCACCGCGTCGCGGACCACGGTCAGGGCGGGCGTGCTCTCCACCATGCGGGCGAACGTCTCCCGCGCGCCGTCCAGGACCTTCGTCGCGTCCGTGTCCGGGAGGGCGCCGGAAAGGTCGCGGTAGTACGCCGCGTACTCCGCTCCGGAGTGCAGTTCGGTGTTCGCCTCGTCGACGTCGAGCCGCACGCTGCCGAACCCGAGAGGCCGGCCGAAACCGAGCCGGTGGAAGTGCCCCGGCGGCAGGGTGAGCAGCCAGGCGAGCGCTCCCAGCTCGTGGTCGTCGAGGTCGCGGACCTCCACGGTGAACCGGAAGGTCGTCTCGCGGCGCACCCAGCCGCCGATCGAGCGGTTCTGCGTGTCGCGCTGCTCGGGGGCCGCCGTCAGATAGCGCCTCCCGTCAGGGTCCGGGGCTCCGCCGTCACCGGGCGAGGTGCGGGAGCGGCGGTACTCGCGGTAGTGGCCGCTGACGCGGACCTGCGCGGGATCGAGTTTCCCCTGGCCCTCGCTCCAGTGCTGGCTCCGGTCCAGCCCGGCGTGATGCCAGTACGCCTTCCGGCCGCGAAGTCCCTGACCGGGCTGGTACAGCTTCTCCCTGGGCGTCCCGTCCCTGACCGGCAGGTCGGTTCTGGCCGGGGACTCCGCGAGATAGAAGCGCCCCTGCTGGGGCTTGGGCCCGCCCAGGATCGCGAGCGGCAGTCCGTCGCCGCCGAACCGCTCCACGGCCCGCTCCGCGTCCTGCTCACAGGTGACGGGACCGACGCGCACCCTGCCGCGATAGGCGGCGGGACGTACGCCGGAGCCGTTGGGGGGAGCGACCCAGCCGAACACCCGGTCGGCGGGGGAGAGCCTGTCGTAGGAGGGCGCGGGGGCCAGCGAGTGGTGCAGCAGCTCCGACGGGGAGGCGGGGTAGAGGTCCCTCGGCACCAGGACCGGGTAGAGCCGGTCGACGCGTCCCCCGTCGAGACGGGCGTAGCAGAGCATGCCCCCCTTGAGCCTCTTCCAGGTCTCGTCGTACAGGTGGGGACTCCAGGCGAGCTGTCCCGGACCGGCGCCGACGCGCTCCCCCGGCCCGGCGACGGAGCCGTCCGGGCGCCGCCGCTCGTGCAGTTCCGCGCCGTCGTGCGTGTTTCCGTAGTCGCGGATCAGGTCGTTCCACTGCTTCTCCAGCTCGCTCCACGGCCTGGCCAGCGGAAGTTTCACGAGTTCCCTGCCCGATTCCACGTAGAACAGGCGTTCTGAGGATTTGCCTTCGATGTTGGGGCCGGTGACGTAGGCGATCCCCTCCACCAGCCGCTCCCCGTTCCCCGGGATCAGTTTCTCGGTGGCACCCTTGCGGACGAACCTGCCCACGGTGGTCGCCTTTCCCCGTTCGCTCCTGACCAGTGCCTGGAGCCGTTCCAGATGCCGGGGAGCCTCCTGGCCCTGACGGGGAAAGAGGCTCTCACCGGTCTTCGGGTCGTACATCTCAAGCGTCGCCTGCTGGAACCGGTACAGCACCCCGCCCGCCCCGACGAGGACGGGGACCATGCCCAGGGCGTAGTCGGCGCTGCGGCGGAAGCCCAGCGGGGTGTCGTGCCTGTCGAAAACACCGAACCGGGAGTTGGTGACGGTCTCGTACGCGGCGCGCAGCATGCCCTTGACCGAGGTTGCGGGCAGGTGCGGCCGTCCGTCCCTGAGCCGGACGGGATAGACCAGGTGACCGTCCTTGCCGTCGGCCGGGGGCGTCCCCCGCGTCGTGTCCAGGAGCAGCAACGGCGTCTCGACGGTGAGCGTGACACCGACCCGGCCGGTCCAGCAGCCGGGGCGCAACCGGTCGCGGGCGGGCGGGGAACCGTCGCGCAGCGGCTCGGGCAGGTCGTCCCGGGGAAACGCCGGGACGAACGTGTAGGGGTTCAGGAACTTCGTGGCGCCGCCCATCGAGCGATCTCCTCCCGTCACGCGACCTCCTCCGGCGCGTAGGGTTCGAAGCCGATCAGGCGTTCCTCGGCGACGTAGGCGTTGCCGTGGGTCCTGTCCGCGACGACGTACTCGCGGGCGGCCAGCCGCACCCGGTCCTGGGGGGCATGGGTCGTCATGGGCACGGTGACGGCGCCGATCCGGGCGGAGCGGAGCGTGACCCAGCCGGGCCCGGACGCGGCGACCGGCGCGGCGGGGGCAGGCGCGCGGGCCGACGAGGCGGAAGGCGCGGTGGAAGCGGGGGGCGGCGCGGTGACCTTGCCCCAGACGAGGTAGCGGGCCTCCAGCGTCGTCCCGGCATTCAGGGGATCCACCGGTTCACCGAAGGACGCGGGCAGCAGGCTCCCGTCCTCGGTGAGCACCACCGCGTACCCGGCCTCCACCCAGCGCAGCTCCACCTCCGGGGTGAAGACCCGCGCCTCGTACACGACGGACAGGTCGACGGGGCCGGTCGGGGTGACACAGCCGCGCCCCTCGACGCGGGCCACGTGGTACGCCGAGGGCGCGGTCAGCAGGGCGCATCCCCCCGCGACCCCGGCCGCCTCCAGCGCGTCCGCCAGCGTGACCCCGGTGGCCGCGGCACCGTACAGGACGGTCATCTCGCTCCTTTCTTGTGAGAGTTCGCCAGGTAGTCGGCCCAGGCCCGGGTGACGGGCGAGATCTCCGGCCCGCTCATCGCCCGGGGCAGCGTGACCGGCTCCGGCCACGGGCCTCCGGTCAGGGTGATCTCGGTGACGTCGACGTCGCCGAATCCCCGGTTGACCAGGGCACCGAGCGGGATCCGCCCGTCCGCCAGGTCCCGGAGGGTGAGGAGCAGCAGGGCGAGGCCGGTGTTCCGCTCGGCGCCCAGCCGGGTGAGGTCGACCGAGAGCCGGATGGGCTCCCACTCCACCGCGTGCGGCTCCAGCACGCTGAACAGCCTTCCGTCGGCCGCCCCGCCGGTCCACCGGTCGAGCGCGACGTGGTCGGCCCGCGTCATGCCCAGGTCCTCCAGCCGGTCGCGTACGGAGTCGGCCAGGGCGGGCGACCGCCCCTCTTCCTCCAGGCCCCCGCCGGTGGCCGACTCCCAGAGGGCGTCGGGAACGGTCAGCAGGGCGGTGCACTCCTCCGCCCGCAACGCCCCCGCCCACCGGTCCCCGGCGTCGTCGCGGGCGGAACCGAACAGTGCCCGTACGACACGCAGCTGGTCGAGCTGTGCCCGGAACGCGGCGCTGTGCTCGACGGCGGACGCGGCCGTCTCGGCCGACCGCGCGCCGACGTTCCGCGCGGTGCGTTCCACCAGCTCGGCGTGGCCGCGCAACGCGCCCTTGATGGACCCGCCGGGCAGGACCAGCGTGAGGTGACGGCGGTCGACACGCGTGGTGAGCGGCAACATGTCGACGACCAGGCCCCTCGAACCGGACCTGACCATCACCGGAGCGCGAGGAGTCCACGTGACGCGGACGTCGAGAACCTCCCGGCGGCGCGGAAGCCCCGCGTCGGCGGACCGCAACGACGCGGTCGTCCGGGCCCTGGCCGGGTCGCCGCGCAGCACGGCCATCAGAGCGGCCGGGGAGTCGAACCGGTCCGCGACCAGCTCGAACGGGTCGTCGAGCAGCCGTACCGCTCCCAGCCCCCGGCCCGTCGCCGCGCCGACGCGCACCTCCCCCGCGCTCAACGCGGCGAGCAACGCCCCCATCCGGGCCTCGTCGACGGCCGCGTCGTCCTCCGGGCGCGACTCGACGTCGATCTCCAGCCGGAGGTAGCAGCCCGCGGGCACCACGGTCCTGCCGTACAGGAACTCCTGCGCCGCCGTGCCCGTCACCCGGTCGATGCCCACCGACTGCCGGAACTCCAGGGCCCCGGGGTCGAGGGGACTGGCGGGCAGCCCGTGCTCGTCCAGGCGGTGGTCGGTCGTGACCACCGCGTCGGCGACGATCACTCGGCTGGCGCCGCCTTCCCTGGTTTCCCCGGGCCCCTTGGGCCCTTCGGGAAGGAAACCCCACAGGTCGTCGAGGAGCGGGGAGTCCGCGTCGGCGCCGCGCGACCAGTTTCGCAGGACCCCGGCCAGCGTGGTGCCGGGGACGTAGAGGCGGCCCAGCCCGTCCAGGGCGATCGGCAGCGGCTCGGAAGGATCGTGGCCGAGACCGCCGACGTGCAGCGGCGACTCGGTACGCAGCCAGCCGCGCGCCCGGAGCCTGCCGGTCATGTGCCGTCCCACCCTGGTGGTCATCCCTCGCTCCTCACGCCCGCCGCGACGGCCCCGCCGTTTCGCGCGGTCCTGTCACGACCGTCACCGCCCGTGTCACCGTCCGCGGTACGACGGCCCGCCGCCTCGTCACGGCTGTGCGCGGCCAGGCAGGCGCCGACCAGGACCCGTACCGCCTCGTCGTGGAGTTCGGCCCGCAGGATCGCGGCTCCGTCCCCGGTCACGACGAGGCTCTCCTCCGGCAGGGCGAGCAGTTCCCAGATCGGATCGGGAGTGGTGAGCAGGTCCCGCAGCCGCGACACCGCCGCCGGAGGCCAGTCGGGGCGGCCCGCCCTGTTTCTGGTGAGCCACAGCAGACGGCCCTCGGCACGTCCCCGTGGCAGTTCCCCGACGATCTCCCGCAGCGCGTTGAGCTGCGTGCCGGGCACCCCGGCGGGAATGACCAGCGACCGCCTCTCCCGGTCTCCTCTGATCCGTTCGCAGGCCCGATGGATCTCGGCCCGCCAGGCGGCGCGCTCGAAGAGCCTCGCGGTGTCGTAACCGCCCTCGCCCGGCATGAGGAGTGCGGGCTCGTGCGTTCCGGTAGGCGTGACGGTGAGCACGTCGTCCGGCGGGGCACCGGTTACCGAGGCGACGGCCGTCGGAGCGATGACCGTCGGGACAGCGGCCGAGGGCGAGAGTCCGTACGGCTCCGAGGGCCCGACGGGCCGCAGCAGGAGGTCGTGGTCCAGCTCCACCTGCCCGAACCCCTCGGCCCTGCGCTCCCCCACCCCCGCGGCCCGGACCTCGGCCAGGACGTCCGGGGCGATGGGCCCGCCGGTCACCTCGAAGGTCAGGCAGCTCCCGGCGGCCAGGCCGTACAGGGTAGGGCGGGGCAGGCCCCAGCCGCGATGCCAGCTCTCCGTCCGGTGGACGCCCAGCGCGACGCCGACCCGTCCGTCCCGGCGTCCGGTCACCGGGGTGAGGCTCACCCCGGTGGCGCCCGCCCTGACCAGGGCCTGTTCCAGTGCCCGCCCCACGTCGCCGACCTCCGTACTGGGCCGCAATCTCAGGTCACGGACCAGCAGGTCCGACAGCAGCCAGACCCGCAGCAGACCGCTTCCCGCCTCCGCTCGCCGCCCGTCGGCGACCGGCCGGGCCACGACCCTCACCTGCCCGTAGTCGTCCTTGGAGGACCGGCCGACCCGCCAGCGCCCGTTCAGCCTCCTCTCCCAGCCCTCCTCCAGCACGCCCGCCCTGACGCGCACCTCGGCGCGGAGCACCGTCCCGGCGGCCAGTGCCCGGTAGACGTAGACACCGCCGACGTCCCGGGTGGGCCGCTGGACGTCGTCCCGGATGCTGTTGTGCATGCGCAGCATGGACGGAGGATCGACGACCTCGTGCACGTCCTCACCGTCCGGCACGACGTATCCGCCCCGGTACGGCTTGCCGGACGACACGGCTCCGGCCATCCGGTTCCCGGTCACCACGCCCGGCCTCCCCTTCTCGTGGACGAGGACCCTGGGCACCGGCAACGTACGAACGCCCCCGGCCGACTCCGGGGTGGCGGCCGTGACCAGCAGGTCCCCCGTACGGACCAGGGCGTGCGCGGCGCCGCCGAGCCGCCGGGCCACCTCCGGCATCAGGCACCAGCCAGGAATGTGCTCCGCGCCCTTCACGACGTTGCCCAGGACGGTCGCCGCGGCGAGAACGGCCTCCTCCACCGTGATGACCAGCTCCGCGCGCTCCCAGCCCGCCCGCGCCGGCCGGGGCGCGGGAACGGGCCGGTCCGCGACCGCGTACGCCGGGCCCGACGGGGGTGCCACCACCCGATCGGGGGGCGGCATCGTCCAGACGGGGCCGAACCCGGCCCCTTCGACGGTCATCCTGCACCGCCCCGATCCCCGGCGGCGCTTGCCCCCGATGCCCTCCAGCAGCCGCGCCCCCGCCCCCAGCAGCGCCACGGCGACGTCCCGCTGGTCCCGGTCCAGCTCCGCGAAGCCCTCGATCCGCGCCCGGCCCGTCAGCGTGACCCCCGCGCGGGCCATCTCCTCGAACCGCAGCATCCCCGCCCTGGCGGTACCGGTGCGGGGGTCGATCGCCACCCCCGGCTTGCGGAACGTCGCGGCCCAGGCGACCTGCGGCCTCGCCCGCAGGAGCCGGGCGAGTCTCACGGGAAGCCGCAGGGGGCCCTCGACGACCAGCGCGGCGGGCCGGGGCGCACTCCCGGCGAACCTGCCGCCGAACAGGAAGCCCACCCAGTCGTGCCACACCCCGCCGGGACCGCTGTCCAAGGCGTGCGCCGCCAGCTCGCAGGAGTCGCGCCAGACCCCGACCAGCGTCTTGGCGGGCACGATCGGCGCGGCGGGAGCGGGAGACGCCTTCGTACCGTCCAGACCGTCCTGCCGGACAGTCCCGGCGGCACGGCCCTCGTCCCCGCTCCCACCCTGAGGACCGCTCCCACCTTCGGTGTCGCGCCCGCCCTGGGGACCGTTCCCTGCGCCGCTTCCCCCCTGAGGACCGCTCCCGTCCTCGGTGTCGCGCCCGCCTTGGGGATCGTCCCCCGCGCCGATCCCACCCTGAGGACCGCTCCCACCTTCGGTGTCGCGTCCGCCCTGGGGACCGTTCCCCTCCTCGGGAAGGACAGGTCGGCTCGCCGCCTCTCCGTCTCGCTGGACGAGCCGGTCAGCATACCCCTGAATGCCCGCCCCGGTGCCCACCCGCCAGTCGCTGACCATGAACAGTGAGATCGCGAAACTCCCGGCCTCGTTCATCTCACCGCCTCCTTCGCCTTCAGGAACCGCTGCGCCGTCATCGCGTCCAGCAGGCCCGTCACCTTCCTCGTTCCGTGGACGCGGTCCTCCCACAGCAGCGCGCCCTCCTCCGTCAGCTCCATGAGCGCCCCCCTGCGCTCCGGGTCCCCCTCGAACCGCCGCAGCAGCAGGCCGAACCGGGACGCGGCGACCTCCTCGCCCAGGCACACCCCCTCGCGGAGGTCGTGGGCGGCGCCCCGGGGAATGAGCGGTTCCTCAGAGCCGGGCTCACAACGGCTCAGCGCCCCGATCCGCCGTTCCAGGTCCGCCCAGCGCCGCCCCCGGGCCCGGACGTCGCCGCTGCCCTCCCCCACCAGGTACGGCGAGGCGGATCCTCCCGAACCGCCCGACAGGGTGACCGACGCGCGGATCCGCCTCAGGTCGGGGGCCGCGCTCTCGAACAGCACGACGAACGCGAGCGCGGAGCCCCAGGCCTTGACCTCCTTCGCCTCGACCTCGGTCAGCTTCTCGGCCAGCTCGTACGCGAAGTGGAAGGGGTAGTTGCGCTTGACGATCGCCACACCGGCGCCCGCCCCCAGACTCGCGCGACCGCCTTTCTCCAGCATCGGCCGGAGCAGGGAGTCGTTCGCCGTCTCCTTCTCGAACGCCTCCAGGTAGTGCCGGGTGAAGGGCAACGCCACCTCGCCCGCGCACACCACGGTCAGGTCGTCGCCACCGAGCACCAGCGGCAGGACGGGCAGTGGATCGTCCTCTCCCAGTTCCTCCGCGGTACGGCGCAGCGCCTCGCGGAACGCCCCTTTCCCGCAGCGGTCCACCCCGAGGGAGAACGCCCGCAGCGCGTCCGCGTAGGCGCGGTCGCCCTCGCCCCGGTACGACTCGCTCGTCTTCTGGAAAAGCTCGCCGAGCCCATTGCCGTCGGCGTGCACCACCGCGACCCACTCGGCGTTCAGGCCGAGCTCGTCGACGATCCCCCGCATGGCCCGTCGGCCGGTGTGAGCGTCCTTCACCCGCCGGTCACCACCGGCGTCCTCGGCTTGTCGGCCTGCCGGGACATCCGCGGCTCGCCGAGCCGCGGGGGCGCCCTTCACCAGCGCCAGCCGGTCGAGGGCGGGCCGGTAGGCGGCCAGCTTCGCCATCGCCGCCGCCGACCTCGGCTGTGCGGGCCCTCCCCTCCCCTCGAAGTGGATCGCCGTGGCGGGCAGCCCGCTCGACGCGCAGTCCTCGACCAGCGGCAGCCTCGGGAACCGCGCCTGCGGTCCCGGCCTGGCCTCCCGTACGGCCGCCAGCTCCGTCCGCGCCCTCCCGATCGCGTCGGCCAGCTCACCCGGGACGTACCCGACCACGACACCGCAGACGTCCAGCCCCGGCGCCTCCTTCAGCGCGCGCCGGGTCAGCTCCGTCACCAGCCGCCGCCCGGCCTCCCGCTCCCTGACCAGGACGGTGATCCCGCCCGCGCCCGCGACCAGAAGCTCGGCGTCGTGGCTCTCGACACGCCACCCGCTCTTCACGAAACCGCGGAACACCTTCTCCAGGGCTTCGTCGGCCCAGATCCCGTCCACCCTGGCGATCAGGTCGGACGCCCCGACGATCTCCTGCCGCTTTCCCGAGGAGAAGATGTAGCGCTGGTTGCCCGCCGTACCGATCATGACGACGTACATGGCTCTCCCGCCTCGTCCGTACCGCCCTCGTGTGAGCCGGTCTCGTAGGGATGCGGGATGGCTTTCACCGTGTGGCCGAGCAGCCAGCCCAGCGCGAAGGCGACGCTGGCCGGAGCCGCGATGAACAACCGGGGGCTCAGGGCGGCGTACTGCGGCCTGGCCGTCACCCACGTCCGCCACGCGGCGTAGACATGCCGGATGACCAGCTCGAAGTCGACGGCCGCCTCGGGAAGGTTGGCCGATCCCCCGTCGACGACGAGGGCCGCCCGGCACCGCTCCCGGCGTCCTTCGGTGTCCGCGCAGCCGTCACCCGCCGCCCGCAGCGCCTGGGCGACCATCATCGGGTTGTCCGACAGATGCACCACCAGGGCGACCGCCCGCCCCTCCTCCGCCGCCTCGAACTCCGGCTCCTCGACCACCGTGGCCAGCCGCGCCGCCCGTACGGCCTCCGCCGGGCTCAGCGGCTCCTTCAGCCGCCCGCTGATCCGTACCGCCGTGAAGAAGTCGGACCGGCCGCTCTCCGAACGCTGCGGCAGTACGGGAGCGATGTCCGCCTCCGCTTCCCCCGCCCGCTCCCCCAGGCTGGCGCTGACTCCCCGCAACTCCCGCTGCACGTTGAACTTGAACCGCGTACCCAGCTCGAAGGCGTCGGGCAGCGCGGCGTTGACGTAGAGCGACACCGGCGTGGAGGGGTCGGCCTCCGACAGCTCGGTCAGCCGCGCGGTCACCAGCTCGTAGGCCAGGTCCAGGGTGTCCCTGCGGGCCTCCCGCGCCGCCGCCCGCTCGGCCGCGTCCGCCCCCGGTCCCGCCACCTCGACGTCACGCCGTACGGCGAAGCAGGAGTCGTGGTTGCGCCGGGCGTGGTCGGTGGCCGCGCCGATCCACTGGGCGCTCCACGGCGCCCGCCAGTTCGCTCGCGGCAGGGCGATGACGATGCCCACGCCCTTGCTGCGCTGCTGCCACAGGTTGATACCGGCGAACATCGCGGCCGCGACCACGCACAGCACGGTCAGGAGCAGCCGCTGGTCACCCAGCCAGCCCTTGATCACATCCGGTACGGTCCCGGCGGCCACCGCCGCCGCCACCCCGGCCACCGCCGCCACCATCCACCGAGAGACGCCCTCCCACAGCCCCTTCACCCCGCCCGCCCTCCCTGTTCTTCTTCCGCCTTCACCTAATACAGATGGACGACGGAAAAACAGCAGGTGGAACCCCTGCGGGGGCGACGAGGAACGCGGGTCGGCCCAGGCTTCCCGCCCAGGGTCACGAGCCATCGCCCCCGGCCGCCCGTCGATCGCCCGGGCCGCGCGAACGCGTCGGAAAAGCCGTCGTCCATCTGTAGTAGATGAGAGACGAACCAGGGCGGGAGGGAAAAGGTGAGGTTGCGGATCGAGGTCGCCACGGCGGCCACCGAGCTCGCGTGGGCGAAGGTGCTGGCGCCGGGGCGGTCGCTGGTGTACGACGTGCTCGCCCGGGAGGCTCCGGCGCTCGGGCGGCAGCTGCACAACCACGGAGCGGGGCCGTACGGCATGGTGCCGCTGGGGCATGGGGCGCCGGTGTTCCCGCAGGCGGAGAGGCGGCGGGGAGCGTACGCGGCCGGTGGGCGGGGCTGGGTGGAGCTGGGCAGCCCGCTCTTCGACGTGGTGGCCGTGCTGGCGCAGGGGATCAAGCGGCGGGAGCTGCTGGACTGGGGCGGCGTGGCCTTCCGGGTGCTGAACGTCGTGGCGGTGGAGCCCCCGGGGTTCGAGCCGGGGCGGGGCCGGTTCCGGACGAGTACGCCGGTGGTGATGAAGGGAACCGGCCGCGACGAGTCGGGGCGGCGGACCACCCGCCAGTCCTGGCTGCTGCCGACGGACCCGGAGTTCCCGGTGTTCTTCCAGCGCAACCTGCGCCGGAAGGCCGAGACACTGGGGCTGGACCCGGAGGTGTCGCTGACGGAGATCTCCTGGGTGGGGTCCAAGCGTTCCTTCGCGGTGGGCCAGGGCGCGAAGCCCGGGGCGCCGGTCGAGGTGGAGCTGACCGGGCCGCCGGAGACGCTCCAGGCGATCTGGAGCTGGGGCCTGGGACAGGCGAACGCGGCGGGCTTCGGCTGGGTGACGGCATAGGCGGTCGTCCTGTTCGGCGGTGCCGTGCCCGGGGTGTCGCCCGGTCGCGTCCGGTCCCGCGAGCGGTCCTCGGCCGCACCGCCTCTCGCGGGAGCCAGGGCGAGAGCCAGGCGTGTCAGCCAGGCGCGTCGGCGCGAGGAAGCGCACTCCTCGCGCCGACGCTGGTGCTCAAGGTGGGTCCACCGGCCCGACGCGCTGCTCAGGGCGGGTTCACCGGTCCGACGCGGTACTCAGGGCGGGTTCACCGGCTTCGCGTGGTGTTCACCGAGTCGTTCGGCGATCCTGGCCGCGACCCGCGTCAGGTCGTCCACCGAAGCGTGGTCGGCGGGCTCCTCCTGGTAGGAGGCACCCCAGCGGAAGACAGTCCCGGCGCGGTCGGCCCATACGGTCAGCTCGGCGCTGACCACGAGGCGAGGGTGGCCCTCGTCGTAGGAGATCGCCGGATAGATGCGGTGGGCGTGCAACTCGACGCGCAGGCGCTGCAGGGCGGTGACGGCGGCGGGCCGCCAGGTGGCCGCGTTCAGCCGGTCGTTCACCGGCGTGCCATACGACGGAATCAAGCCAAATCCCTTCGTCCGGTTGAGGGCATATCCCGGGAATTCGTCACCGCGGGCCTGGCGGATGGCTTGGATGCCGAAAAATTTTTTCCGGCGGCCCCGGGCCCGGTTGACCGGGGTGATTGACGGCGGTGAGCGCGGGTGCCACGACGCCGCCGGGCACGGTTCGCCACGGGTCGGGTTTCGCATGAGGCGTCCGGTTCCACGGATCAGGTTTCGCCTGACGCGCCCAAAGCCGAAGGGGGCGTATTTCAAGAGAAGCCAGGAAAGCCGGATGACATTTCCGGCAGGCGCGCGGCCGACCTGAAAACCGGGGTGACCGTCGATCATCGGCCTTTCGCAGGGTGGGAAGAAAAAAGCATGGACGGTCCGGGAGACACCTGGGTGGTGCCCTCGGACCGTCCAGCCTCCGCGTTACCGCGGGACCTCGGATTCAGCGCGGCTCCCGACGTGAACCTGAACCTGATGCGCCGCGAAAACCCCGGCTACAGGAAGTTGCCCCAGTATTCCGGAGTATCCAGCGTTATCGTCCCCGATCCCGTGGGGCGGGGCAGCTGTATCCGGCCGAAGAGCTCGTCACGGTCGTCGTCGTCCTCGTCGAGGAGCGCACGATTCGTGAACCTCGTCCACTCGACGCTGTATCCGCTCTCCTGCGAAGCCCCCTTGGACGCCTGCGCGTTGGTGAACACGATGAGCTCGTCGTCGAACCAGTCGGCACCGTACAGCCAGCCCGCCACCGGGCGGTTCACCATGGCCTGAGCCTGTGCCAGGGTGACGGCCCGGTAGTCCAGGCCGAGGGTGACCTCGTACCGGTCGTTGTTAATCTTGGTGATCGTCAGGCAGATGTTGTACAGGGACGTTGAGCCGCACTCCTGCCTGGCCTCGGCGGGCGTCGCCACAAGGGCGAGCGCGGCCACCGGAATCATGGTGACGCCCAGTACTTTTGCGAGAAGACGCTTTCCCGGACGGTTTTCACGCCGCCGATCATCCTTCTCGACCCCGTGCTTGTTCATCGACTTCCTCTCCTTGACCTTCCGATGTTCATGCCTCCCCCCGGCAGTGGCCCATTGATACGGGACCTTGCTTTCACACCGGTTGCGGAACGCTTGACATCGTTTAATTCGCGAAGAGTCACGCCGAATGGGACCACTACCGTTCGCCCAGATCAGCCCGGCCGTCACAGAGGATCGCAGAATGATTTCAGGGGCATGGGAGCCAATGCGGAAAAGGACCTTGACAGGTTGCACGGAATCCTTTGTGGCCCGTTGACGCATATGTCATACCATGAGCGCTTTCGAGAACGATACGGCCGCCGAGACAGCGGTGCACCGCACCGGAGATCGGGACGCCTTCAGTGGCGGACCGCGGTGAACAGGGCGTAGCCGATCTGGGGGATCTCCCCGAAGCGCCGGTATATCTCCCCGCAGGCGGTGAGCTGCCCGGCGATCTCACCCCCGAGCCGGATGGCGGAGGCCGGGAGAATGTCGCCCACAAGCTGAAGAGATCGGCTGATATTTGCCCATATGTCGTGAAATATCTCGATTTTCAGCCCGGCGCGGTCCATTTCCTCGTAGAACTCGTCGACGGTGGGCAGGAAGTGGACGTCGAAGGCGCGGGAGAAGGTCTCCAGGTCCGCGGCGTCGTCGGCGGCGAGGGGGCCGAGCAGGCACCACTCCCCCACCACGAACCGCCCGCCGGGGCGCAGCACCCGGGCGATCTCACCGAGGGCCGCGGCCGGGTTCTCCATGTGGGCGAGGGACTCGATGGCGTACGCGGCGTCGAAGGAGGCGTCGTCGAAGGGGAGCCACATCGCGTCGGCGAGCTGGAAGTCGGCGTGTCCCTGCCCCTGGCCCGCCTCGGGGCGGGCCTCGGCCAGCCGTACCTGGGACTCGCTCAGGGTGACCCCGGTGACGTGGACGTCGCGCGCCACCGCGATGCGTACGGCGGGCCTGCCGGTGCCCGAGCCCACGTCCAGGACGCGTTCGCCGGGAACGACCTCCAGGCGCTCGGCGACCAGGTCGGTGAGGTGGTCCGTCGCCTGGGCGACGGACGCCTCGTCGTAGTCGTCCGTCCAGTAGCCGACGTGGAGGTTGCCGCCGAACGCGTCGGCGCGGGAATCGGTGAGCTGGTTGTACATCTCGCCGATCACCTCGGGCGAGAGCTTTTCCTGACGGGCCATAACCAACCTGTCTCTCAGGGGCGGTCTGCGTGAAACTCCATGGCGGGAAAGCTCCATGAAAGACGCGCCTGCCTGGGAGCATGCGGCCGTGTGGGACCGCACGGTCACCCACCCGCGACATTTCTTGGAAATCCCGGGACGAATGCTCGCGGTGCGGTGTTCTCGGCGTTCTCGGCGTCACCGCACTTCACTTCGTGCGGTCGCCAGATTACTCAGGCGGCGTCCCGGCGGGTGCCCGGCCGGCACCGCCTGTCCGGTAAACCTTCGGTCATGAGACACCGCCTCCGCGCGGACGCCGGGGAGACTTCCGCCGACGGACCACCCCGCCCCCGGGGTGCTTCGTCCGGTTCGCGTGCCCGGCGGCGGCTCCACCCTCCGGCCCCCGCGAGACCTCCGGCCACCGCGAGACGCTCAGCCGGTCTTGCCGTCGTCCATCCTCGCCTCCTCCAGGAGCACCAGGGCCAGGCTGTCGGCGGCGTCGACGCGGCCGAGGGCACCGGCGGCACCGGCCATCGCGGCGCGGGCCTGCGGGTCCCGCAGGAGGGCGTCGAGCTCGGCCAGGAGGTGGTCGGCGGTGGGGCCGTCCTCCAGGAGCGCGCGGGCGGCGCCCGCCTCGGCGAGGTAGCGGGCGTTCTGGCGCTGCTCGTCGGCGGCGGAGGGCACCAGGGGGATGAGGACGGACGGCTTGCCCACCGCGGTCAGCTCGGCGACCGTCCCCGCCCCGCTGCGGGAGACCACGACGTCGGCGGCGGCGAACACGTCGGCCAGCTCGGCGCCGACGTACGGAACCGGGCGGTAGCGGTCGCGCAACCCCACGGGAAGCCCCGCTGCGGTACGGGTGAGCTGGGCGATCCAGCCGGGGCCGCACTGGTGGATCACCTGCGCGCGGCCGAGCAGCGCGGGCAGGATCGCCTCGATCATGGTGTTGATCTGGCGGCTCCCCTGGGCGCCGCCGGTCACGTAGACCATGGGCAGGTCGGCCGCGAGCCCGAAATGGCGCCGTCCCGCGTCGACGTTGCCGCGCAGCAGGTGGGGGCGGACCGGGTTGCCGGTGACGACGGCCCGGTCGCGCACGCTCGCGGGCAGGTGCTCGATCGAGGAGGGGTGGGTCAGCGCGATCCGCCGGGCGAAGCGCGACAGGATGCGGTTGGCCAGGCCGAGCGAGGTGATCTGCTCGTGCATGACCAGCGGCCTGCCCAGCACCCGTGAGGCGACGCCCAGCGGCACGCACACATACCCGCCGGTCGACAGCACCACGTCGGGGCGGTAGCGGGCGGCGATGCCGAAGGCCTGGAACACGCCGACCGGGATCCGGAACATGTCCGCGAGGTTGGTGGCCAGCTCTCGCGGGTTGGGTGAGCGCCTGAGCTTCCCCGCCGTGATGGCGCGGAACGGGATGCCGTGCTCCGCCGCGACGCGGGCCTCCAGGCCGGCCGCCGTACCGACCCAGAGCACGTCCAGGTCGAGCCCCCGCGCGGCGGCGTGGTCGCGCAGGGCCGCGACGGTGGTCAGCGCGGGGTAGGTGTGCCCACCGGTCCCGCCTCCGGTGACGAGCAACCGCAGGGTCCGGCGATTTCCGGCCTTCATATGTCTGTCCATCCTTCCGATGTCACGCTGGTCCGTGCCCGGTCCCCGCCCGGCACCCTCTCGGGTCCGTACTCGGTCGCCGCCCGGTCCATGTTCGGGTCCGTGCTCGGTCCGCGTTCACGCCCGTGCCCGGTTCGTGCTCAGATTCACGCCCGGTCCCTGGG
This sequence comes from Streptosporangium sp. H13245, assembly GCF_055690525.1. Lineage (NCBI taxonomy): Bacteria > Bacillati > Actinomycetota > Actinomycetes > Streptosporangiales > Streptosporangiaceae > Streptosporangium > Streptosporangium sp. H13245. Next base: position 59,355 of record NZ_JBSZKT010000022.1, read on the forward strand.
TGGGCCCGCGCGCCGTGTGTCCAGATTCGCGCCCGGTGCCCGGGTGGGTCCGCGCGCCGTGTGTCCAAGTTCACGCCCGGCCCGTGGGCGGGTCCGCGCGCTGTGTGTCCAGGTTCACATTCGGCCCGTTTTCTCAGGCCGGGCCGGAGTGCTCAGGGGCCTCGGGCACGGTACCCGAGGTCCCGGTGAAGATCCACTTTGCCCTTCGTCGCCACGCGGTCGCACCCGGTGGTTTCCCGACACGCCCGCCATCCGGCGGCGTCATCCGAACGGCTTTCGGAATTCGTCGCGATGAGTACGGTATGTGACATGGATCTGACGGATGAGCATTTCTCCGGGGCGTCGGAGCGTCTCGGTGACGCGTTGACGGTGCTCCGGCAGCGGGCCGGGGCGGGCGCGGAGGCGCTGGACTATTTTGGCGACCTCGCGGAGGAGCTGCATCCGATCGGATCCTGGTTACGCCGACCGGCCCAGGCCGGGGAGTGGCCGCACCACATCATGCCTCCCGTGTACGGCCTGTTGTTCGCGCAGGCGTGGTCGCTGGCGTTTCCCGGCGAGACGCCCTCGGTCTTCCCCGACGGCGCGGAACGGACGGAGTCGGGGTGGATCGTGCACCGGGCCACGATCTGGTTCGGCGACACGTACGTTCCCGGCGGGCTCGACGTGAAGGCCCCGCTGATCGTGATCGGCGGGCTGGCGGTGGAGGGGCTCCTCGACGACGGCGACGTCTCGGAGGGCTACCTCGCGGTCGCCGGCGACCTGCGGGCCCGCGCGATCCACAGCGCCGCGGACCACCTGGTGCTCGGCACCATCGCCGCGGGAGTGATCTTCTGTTCGGGCAACGACGGGGTCCTCATCGCGGGCGGGGACATCGTGGCGGACCTGTTCGTGCCCGCCGAGCACGCGTACGAGCACTACGGCCTGCTGCGGGCCGGGGTCATCGGCGCCGGTGACCGCGCCGACATCGTGGCCGAGCGGCTGGCGCCGTGGCTGCCCTCGGGCTACGTCCGGCTCGGCGGGCAGGGCGCGCCGGTGGACAGGTGGCGGGTGCTGCAGGAGGCCGCCGCGGGGCGGTCACCGGTGCTCGCCCAGCCCCGGCCGGTGATACTCCCGCCTCCGGCGCTCCTGCTGTCGGCCCTGGCCGCGCCCTCCGGGGTGGAGGAGCTCGACCTGTCCGGCAGCCGCCTGCACCGCGTCCCCGAGGACATCTCGGCCCTCACCTCGCTGACCCGGCTGGACCTGGAGCACACGCCGCTGACCGGCCTGGACGGCATCGAGGGTCTCCGTACCCTGGAGCACCTGTCGATCAGGAACACGCCCGTGCGGTCGCTGGCCCCGCTCCAGGCGCTGAAGGACCTGCGCCACCTCGACGTCTCCTACTGCGACGACGTCCAGGACTGGGCCGTGCTCCTCGACATGCCCGCGCTCGACACCCTCATCGCGCACGGCTGCTCCCTGCCCTCCTACGTACGCGCCCAGCTCGTCACCAGGCTCGGAGAGCGGATCATCGGGCAGAGTCCCGGCCCGATCGGCTGACCGGCCACCAGGGCGAGCGGGACGAGCGGGGCGGAAGGTGGCTGCGGCAGGGGCGTGCGCGGACGTTCCATGGCGGCCACCTCCGGGTCGCGGTGTGCGGGGGCGTGACGCCATCCTGCCCTGACGAAGAGCGTTAGGAAAGCTTCCTAACGAATAATTTTTCTCAGGCGGGCAAGGGAATCGGGGTCTTGCATGACAGGCCCACTCCACCTAACGTCACGTCTCACGTTAGGAAACTTTCCTAATAAAGCGCCATGACGTGTCCACCCCCCACGCAAGGAGCGATGATGCGGCGCACCACCCCAGCCCTGGTGCTGACCGGGCTGCTGACGTTACTGTTCACCCTGCTCGTCCCGTCCGCCGCGCACGCGGACACCGCGACGTTCACCAAGGCGCAGGATTGGGGCAGCGGCTACAGCGGCCAGTACACGGTCAAGAACACCGGGACCGTCACGCTGAACGGCTGGACGGTCTCCTTCGACCTCCCGTCGGGAACGAGCCTCGGCACGTACTGGGACTCCCTGATGACCAGCAGCGGCAGCCGCTACACCTTCAAAAACCGTGAGTACAACGGCACCCTGGCCCCCGGGGCGAGCACCACCTTCGGCTTCACCGCCTCCGGTTCCGGCTCGCCGGTCAACTGCACGCTCAACGGCGCCCCCTGCGGCGGCGGGCAGAACCCCGGCGACACCACGCCGCCGAGCGTGCCGTCCTCCCCGCGCGGCACCGGCACGACGTCCGCCTCCATCAGCCTGGCCTGGAACGCCTCGACCGACAACAGCGGCACGGTCAAGGACTACCGGGTCTACGAGGGCTCCGCCGTGGTCGCCACCGTGACCGGCACGGCCGCCACGATCTCGGGCCTGGCCGCCTCGACCACCCACACCTACACCGTCACCGCCCGCGACGCCGCGAACAACGAGTCGGCGAGAAGCGCGTCCGTCACGGCGACGACCCAGGCGGGCGGCGGCGGTGGCGGCACGCCGGTCGCGGCCAACGGCCAGCTGCGGGTCTGCGGCACCAAGCTGTGCAACAAGAACGGCAAGCAGATCCAGCTGCGCGGCATGAGCACCCACGGCCTGCAGTGGTACCGGCAGTGCGTCACGCCCGCCTCGCTGACCGCGCTCGCGACCGACTGGAAGGCCGACGTCGTCCGCCTGTCCACGTACGTCCAGGAGGGCGGCTACGAGACGAACCCGCGGATGTTCACCGACCTCGCGCACACGCTCATCGAGCAGGTCAGCGCGCAGGGCATGTACGTCATCGTGGACTGGCACATGCTCACCCCCGGCGACCCCAACTACAACCTCGCCCGCGCCAGGACCTTCTTCACCGAGATCGCCCAGCGGCACGCCGCCAGGCCGAACATCCTCTACGAGGTCGCCAACGAGCCGAGCGGCGTGAGCTGGAGCACCATCAAGAGCTACGCCGAGCAGATCATCCCGGTGATCCGGGCGCAGGACCCCGACGGGATCGTCCTGGTCGGCACCCGCGCCTGGTCCTCGCTCGGGGTGTCGGAGGGCGCCTCGGAGACCGAGGTGACGGGCAACCCGGTCAACGCCTCGAACATCATGTACACCTTCCACTTCTACGCGGCCTCGCACGACACCGAGTACCTCGACACGCTGTCCCGCGCGGCCGACCGCATCCCCATGTTCGTCACCGAGTTCGGCACGCAGAACTACGCCGGCGAGGAGGCCAACGACTTCGCCATGTCCCAGCGCTACCTCGACCTCATGGCGAGCAAGAAGATCAGCTGGGTGAACTGGAACTTCTCCGACGACAACCGCTCCGGCGCGGTCTTCAAGACCGGGACGTGCGCCGCGAACGGCCCCTGGACCGGCACCGCGCCGCTGAAGGAGGCCGGCGTCTGGATCCGTGACCGGATCCGCACCGCCGACGACTTCTGACAGCACGGAACGGGAAAGAACCGGAGTGATTTCAGAGGGAGACCGGCGCGGAGCCGGTCTCCCTCCTCCGCGGCTCCGGTGAAGCGCCGGTACAGGCCCCGGCCGTCGAGAACCCTGACCACCTCCCCGCGAGCACGACCGGCACCGGCGGCTCACGGCTCACGGACGACAGGCGAGCGGCATCCGGCCGTACTCGTGGGTGCGAAAAGGACGTCCGGGCACGACCACCCCGGTTTTCCCCCGGTTCTGCGTCATCGACCTCAGCCACGGCTGAGCCACCGGTAGCCGGAACGGCTCCCTACACGGCTCCGGCGGGCGAGCGGTCGGTGGCGATGCGGAGGGCGAGCCCGCCGAGCACGGCGCCCATCAGATAGCGCTGCACGCGCATCCAGGTGGGCCGCCCGCCGAGGAAGGTCGCGACCGAGCCCGCGGTCAGCACGATCAGCGCGTTGACCGACAGGGCGACGACGATCTGGGTGACGCCCAGCAGCAGGCTCTGCGTACCGACGTCACCGCGCGAGGGATCGACGAACTGCGGCAGCAACGACACGTACAGGATGGCGATCTTGGGGTTGAGCAGGTTGGTGACCAGCCCCATGGAGAACAGCCGCCTGGGCGGGTCCACGGGAAGGGCGCCGGGCGCGAAGATCGGCTGGGCGCCGGGCCGGATCGTCCTCCAGGCCAGCCACAGCAGGTACGCGGCACCCGCGAACTTGATCGCGACGTAGACGGCGGGCACCATCGCGAAGATCGTGGCGATCCCGGCCACCGCCGCCAGCAGGTAGACCAGGAAGCCCGCCGCGACGCCCGCCAGCGAGATCATTCCGGCCAGGCGCCCCTGCGCCACCGATCGCGACACCAGGTAGATCATGTTGGGTCCGGGGGTGAGCACCAGGCCGAGGGCGACGGCGGCGATGCCGGTGAGGGCGCTGATGGAGATCATGGGCCCATCATCGAGGGTCTCCCGCGCCAAAAGAACAGCCAATTTCCGGAATTGGCATGGAGGAGCGCCGGGGACGCCAGGCGGGCCGGTTACGACACCGGCCATACACCGACAAATCCCTCTATAGCCGGATTTTTTGCTATCTATCAGTGCATGCGATACATCATCATCGGCGCCGGGGCCGTCGGCGGGGCGATCGGCGGGCGGCTGTTCGCCTCCGGGCACGACGTCGTGCTCGTGGCGCGCGGCGCGCACCACGAGGCGCTGCGCGACGGCGGGCTGCGGCTCGCGACGCCCGGCGGCACGTTCACGCTGCCGATCCCGGCCGTCGACCGGCCGGAGGCGATCGAGCTGCGGCCCGGCGACGTCCTCGTCCTGGCGGTGAAGACCCAGGACAGCTCCGCGTCGCTGGACGCGTGGGCCGGGCGCCCGGTGTCCGGCGGGGGAACCGCGGGCGAGACGCTGCCGCTGGTCTGCGCGCAGAACGCGGTGGAGAACGAGCGCCTGGCCCTGCGGCGCTTCCGGCGGGTGTACGGGATGTGCGTCTGGCTACCGGCGACGCACCTGGAACCGGGAAGGATCGCGGCCCCCGGTGCGCCGAAGACCGGCATCCTGCACCTCGGGCGCTACCCGTCGGGCACCGGCCGGACCGTGGAGGAGATCTCGGCCGACCTGGAGGAGTCGACGTTCCTGGCGCCGGTCGTCCCGGACGTGATGCGCTGGAAGTACGCCAAGCTGCTGGCCAACCTGGGCAACGCGCTGGAGGCGATCTGCGGCCCGATCCAGGACGGGAGTGACGCGCTCGACCTGCACCGGCGCGCGACGGCGGAGGGCGCGTCGGTGCTCGACGCCGCCGGGATCGCGTACACGGGCCAGGAGGAGCAGACCCGGACACGGGGCGACCTGATGCGGCTGATGCCGATCGACGGCGTGGAGAGGGGCGGCGGGTCGTCGTGGCAGAGCCTGGCCCGCTCCGCGGGGTCGATCGAGTCCGACTACCTCAACGGGGAGATCGTCCTGCTGGGCCGGCTCCACGGGGTCGAGACACCGGTCAACCTGACCCTGCAGCGGGTGGCGAACACGTTCGCCCGCGAGCGCAGGCCCCCGGGAAGCATGCCCGTCTCCGAACTGCTGGACCTCGTCGGTCCCTGAACTCACCTCGTCATGCCCCTTGACGCAAAAAGCTACTGTGCTTAGCTTTAGAGCTATGAGCAATAGCCAAGGAGTACGCGCGATGGGTACCGAGTTCCTGGACGTGACGGACGGGCGGCTGGCGTACGAGATCAGCGGGCCGCAGGACGGGCCGCTGGTGGTGTGCGCGCACGGCATGGGCGACACCCGCAAGGTGTTCCGGTTCCTGGCACCGAGGCTGGCGGAGGCGGGCTACCGGGTCGCCACGGTCGACGTACGCGGCCACGGCGAGTCCAGCACGGGCTGGCCCGACCACAGCCCTCAGTCGGTCGGCGCCGACCTGCTGGCCCTGGTCCGCCACCTGGGCGGCCCCGCCGTCCTGGTCGGCAGCTCCTCCAGCGCCGGGGCGGTGGCCTGGACCACGGCGACCGCCGCCGAGGGCGAGGTGAGCGCCGTGGTCATGCTGGCGCCCTTCGTCGGACGGCCCCAGCTCGGCCTGATGCTGCGGCTGGCGCAGAACCTCGTCATGGCCAGCCCGCTCCTGTGGGGGATGTACTACCGCTCGCTCTATCCCACGGCGAAACCGGCCGACCTCCCCGGCTACCTGCGCGAGCTGAGGGCCACGCTGCGTGAGCCCGGCAGGATGGCCGCCGTCTCGGGGGTGGTCGCCCCCTCCGAGGGCCACTGGACCGACTGCGCCCCCCGCATGACCTGCCCCGTCCTGATCGTCATGGGATCGAAGGACCCCGACTTCCCCGACCCCGCCGCCGAGGCCCGCCTCGCGGAGGAGCTGCTGAGGCCGTACGCCGCCACGACCGAGATCGGGATGATCGAGGGCGCCGGTCACTACCCGCACGCCGAGATGCCCGAGGCCACCTTCACCGCCCTGACGGGGTTCCTGGCCGGAGCGGCCCGTGCCTAGGGCGGGCCTGACCTCCGGCGCGGTGGTGGACGCGGCGCTGGCCCTGATCGACGAGGAGGGACCCGGCGCGCTCACGCTGGCCGCGGTGGCCGCCCGCACGGGAGTGGCCGCCCCCTCGCTCTACAAGCACGTACGGGGCCTGCCCGAGCTGCGCAAGCTCGTCGGCCTGCGCGTGATGGACGACATGGCGGCGAGGCTCGGCACGGCGGCCATGGGACAGAGCCGCGACGAGGCGATGGCGGCCCTGATGCGCGCCTGGCGGAGCTACGTGGCCGACTTCCCGCACCGCTACGCGGCCTTCCCCGACAACCCGCTGATCGATCCCGACCTGGTCGACACGGCGACCCGCCTGCTGGGGGTGATCCTCGCCGTACTGCGCGGCTACGGCCTGGAGGGGGCCTCGGCGATCCACGCCACCCGCTGCGTCCGCGCGGCCGTGCACGGCTTCGCCTCCGTGGAGGCGGCCGGAGGGTTCGGCCTGGGGGAGGACCTGAACACCAGCTACGAGATGCTCATCGCCATGGTCGTGTCGGGCCTGCCCCGGACACCCGCCCCCTGAACGAGCGGCACCGGCCCCGCGGGCGACGGGCCCACCGGATACACCGGACCGCGCGGGCGGCGAAGCGGCGGGGCTTCGCGACAACGAACACGGCCGGACTCCGGCTTCACCGAAACCAGCGCGACCGGACCTTCACCCTCGCGAAGGCGACACCGCTGTCCCGTCACGAAAGCGACACCCCCGTCCCGGCTTCTGTCCCGGCTTCGCGGGAACAACGCGTCCGGACTTCACGAGAACGGCGCGTCCGGACCTCGCGGGAGCGGCACGCTCAGGTTTCGAGGAAGCGGATGTCGCGGGACGTCGCCGCCGGGGCGACGAAGTCGAGCAGGCGCGACCCCTCGGCCTCCAGGTCCGCCCGCTCCCCCGCGCTCACCGGCGCGAAGAGCTCGACCTCCAGGACCGCCTCGTCCCGCTTCCGCGTCACCCTCCACAGACCCCGTACGAAGCCGTCGACCAGCACCGTCGCCTTGATGATGCCGTTGATGGTGAAGATCCGCCCCCGGTACTCCTCCTCCGTGATCCGGGTCCTGGTCCGCTGGGCGAACGACAGCAGCATGTTGTCGAACTCCGACAGGTAGCGCACCGGAGCGGGGGTCCCGGGGTCGGGGCGCGAGGCCTCCGGCAGGTCGAACAGCTCCGCGCCGTCCTCGGTCACGAAGGCCCGCAGGTCCATCCCGCGGACGATCTCGCCCAGCCGGGTCATGCCCGACCACTGCTGGACGTCCATCACCGTGGCGGGACCGTAGGCGGCGAGGTAGCGGCGGACCGCCTCCTCGGCGGAAGGACGCTCGTCCTGGGAACGGCCCAGCCACGCCTCCGCGGTGGTGTGGGCGGCCTGCCCGCCCACCCCCCAGATCCCCCTCGGCGGGACCTGGACCAGCGCCAGCGTGTTGCGTACCCCGGCGACCAGGTCGGCGACGGGAGCCTCCGGCCACCGCTCCCGCAGCAGCGCGCCCAGCTCGCGGAAGGTCAGGGGGCGCTCCTCCACCAGCTTCCGCCCCACGGCGGCGAGCTCGTCCAGGTCCACCTCCGCCAGACCCCTGCCGTGCGCCGTCCCGCGCAGGCCCCGCGCCAACATGGGCCCCAGCAGCGGGCGCAGCGCCAGGCAGTCGTCGGCGGTGACCAGGTGGATGGTGGAACGCATCAGCGACAGCCGCACCACCAGGCGCTCGTTGATCAGCCGGGCGAGATCGTCGTGGGCGAACCCGGACAGACGGGTCCACAGCCCGATGTAGGGAGGATTCGGCGCCTGGGCCTGCATGCCGTACAGGTGCCGGACCGCCTCCAGCGCGGGCAGCTCCGCGCGGGCCAGCAGCAGCTGCCGCTCCAGGGTGGCCCGGTTGAGCGCGCGCCTGCTGAGCACCTCGGGCATGCGTGTCCTCTCGTGGCGAGTCACGACGCCTCGACGTCGCGCCGCCGGGGGCGGCGACATCGTGACGCCCGCTTTTCGGATTCACGGCCGGATCCACTGTCGGATCCGCCTTCGGATCCGCGCCAGAATATCAGAACGGAATGATTCGTTCCATATATCCCTATCCGGCACCCGGCCCTCAGAACTCCCGGCCAGTCCCCGGAACAGCCCGGCGGGGAACGCCGACGCCACCGCCGCACGCGAGATCCACCTCACCCACCCGTCGGCCGACGCGCCCGGATCCCAGGAGGCGCCGGACGACGTCGCCCCCTTCGCCCACCTCGCCCACGTCGAACCGGTGAAGGCATTCGAGCACCAACGGAGCCCCTGGGCGATCAGAGAGTCGGCGGCACCCACACGTACGGCGTCGTCGTCGTGATCGCCTCCAGGCCCAGCCTGGCGAGGATCGGGCGGCTGGCGTCGGAGGCGTCCACCTGCACCAGGTGGAAACCCCGCGCCACCGCCAGCTCCGCCCGGTACGACACCATCGCCCGGTAGACGCCCCTGCCCCGCCACTCCTTCAGGGTCGAGCCGCCCCAGAGCGAGGCGAAGTCGGTGCCCTCGTGGAAACGCACCCACGCCGCGCACACCACCTGCCCGTCCGCCTCGGCGACCACCACCGCGCACGGGTCTCCGGGCCCTGCGAGGTCGCGCTCCAGCATGCCGGGCAGCCAGCCGTGGTCGGCGTCCCAGACCGTCTCCTCCAGCTCGCGGATGCGCTCCAGGTCGTCCCGCCCGGCCGCCTCGCGCAGCCGTACCCCGGCGGGCGGCGCCTTGACACCGGCCAGCTCACCGGCCTCGCCGACGAACACCGTCTCCCGCTCCCTCGGCTCGAACCCGGCCGCCGCGAGCCGTTCGGGCAGGTCGGCGGGCAGGTCGTAGCCGTGGTACTTCCACTCGACCTCGCGCCCGACCCGGGTGAAGAAGTCTCGCTGGCGCTCGATGAAGGCGTCCAGCTCGGCGCCCTCCAGACCACCCAGGTCCCGATATGTCAGGAAACCCTGACCGTGGCCGTTCGACACGGTCCTCAGCAGCGGCCCGACCCGCTCGGCAGTGCGGCCCGGCATCGGCCTGGCCCGCAGCTGCTCGTCATATGCCCTGAGGTAGGCGGATGCCCGCGATGAGATGTCCATTGCGAACAGCCAACCACACACTCATCGCCTCCGACATGGCGTTATGGACCTAGACACGGTCCGGAGAATCTCGCCCCGGCCCGGTGCCTTTACAACGTAGATTCTCGCGGGTGGCCGGTAGGGTCTGCATGGTGAGCGTGCCAGCCGTCCCCGCCTCGCCCGGCCCGTCCATCGAGCCCGCGCGAGACCCCTACCGGGTGTATCTCGACTCCCTGACCAGCGCGGAGTCCCGCCGCACCATGCGCGGCTGCCTCGACAGGCTCGCCGCGCTCGTCTCGGGCGACGAGGTCTCCTCGGGCGCGGGCCAGCCCTGGCACCTGCTGCGCTACGAGCACACCGTGCGCATCCGCGCCCTGATGACCGAGCGCGGCTGGTCTCCCTCGTACGTCAACAAGCACCTGGTCGCGCTGCGCAGGGTGCTGCGCGAGGCCTGGCGGCTCGGCCTGATGACCGCCGAGGAGTACCAGCGCGCCGCCGACCTGCCGACGGTCGAGCACACCCGCCTGCCCGCGGGCCAGCACGTGCCGCCCGAGGTGGTGGGCGCCGCGCTCGCCGCGTGCGACCGCGACGACTCACCGGCGGGGGCCCGCGACGCCGCCCTGCTGGCGGCCCTCTACTCCACCGGCTGCCGCCGCGCCGAGATCGCCGGGCTCATGCTGGGCGACTACGACCCCGGGTCGCGCTCGCTGCGGGTACGCGGCAAGCGCGACAAGGAGCGGATGGTCTACCTGACCACCGAGGCCCTCGCCAGGATGGAACGCTGGCTGGCCGTGCGGGGCCGCCCCTCCGGCGCCCTGTTCTGCCCCATCAGCAGGCTCGGCCGCCTGCGGACCAGGAACGGCGGCCCCGCCCCCATGACGGGACAGGCCGTCGCCGACATCCTGGCCAGGCGCCTGGCCGAGGCGGGGGCCGCGACGCGCACCCCGCACGACTTCCGGCGTACCTTCATCGGCGAGCTGCTCGACGCCGGGGTGGACCTGGCCACCGCGCAGGCCCTCGTCGGGCACTCCTCCCCCGCCACCACGGCCCGCTACGACCGCCGCCCGGAACGCCGCCGCCGCGAGGCCGTCGACAGGATCACCCTCCCCGCGCCCAAGCCGCTCTGACCACCGGCGCGAAGCCGGTACGGGTACCGGTGGCGGCACTCCCCCGGCACCTCGGCCGGGATCCGATCCCGACACGTTCCACCGGGCGCGCCGTAACTGTCGGTGGCGACCCCTACTATGAGCCACCTCAAGGAGGGATAGCCGCTCATGGTGGACGCGCTGAGGGTTTCGCTGCTGGTCACGACCGATCTGCCGCCCGATACCGACCTGAAGGAGTTCGGGCGGTTACTGGTCGACTCCGTGCTCACGCTCCAGCGGGGCGAGGTGACATATCCCGCGCTCCTGCGCGGCGGGGTGTTCTGGCTGGACCGGCCGCTGCCGCCGTCCGACGACGGGCTCCCCCGCGCGGCGGCCGAGGAGTTGCGGTTCGCGGCGCTGCTGGGCCATCTGTCGGCCGCTCACCCGCCGGGTTCGGCGAAGGAGACGGTCGCCGACGCGGGCCGGGCGATCACCGCCGCCGTCGCCGCCCGGTACGGCGACCTGGGCAGCCCGCCCGCCGTGATGGCGATCCGCGGCGAGGACGTGCGCGAGCGCACCCCCCGCTCGGCCATCCCCGTGGGGTCGGGGAGGGCCGCGGAGCCCCCGCGGCCGGTGCCGTCCCTGACCTCCCCTGCCTGAACGCCGCCCCGGCGGGCTGGTAGCTTCCCGTCCGTGGACGTGACAATCCGGTACGGGCGGATCGAGGATGTCGAGGCGCTGCTGGCCTTCTGGCTGGTGGCCGCCGAGGGGACCGACAGGCGCGACGACCCGGCCAAGGTGGTCGCGCTGATCGAGCGAGACCCCGAGGCCGTCCTCATCGCGGAGATCGACGGGGAGACGGTCGGCACGCTGCTCGCGGGCTGGGACGGCTGGCGAGCCCACCTCTACCGGCTGGCCGTGGATCCCGCCCGCCGGAGGCGGGGAGTCGGGACCGCGCTGATCCGGGCGGCCGAGGAGCGCTTCGCGGCGTTCGGCGCGTTCCGGGCCGACGCGATGGTGCTGCACGACAACGAGCTGGCCCATCACGCCTGGGGCGCCGCGGGCTACGCGCCGCAGCCCCAGTGGTCCCGCTGGGTCAAGCGGCTGGAGTGACGCGTCTCGCTCAGGTGAGCGTTCGGGAACGCCTGGTCACGGTGGGCGTGTCGCCGTCGCGTCCGGCTCGCGGGTGACCGGGGTCCCCGGGTGCCGCGTGAACGTCGCCACCCGACCGGCCCGTGGCGGCCACCTGGGTGCGACCGGCCCAGACCCGGCTGAGCTGAAGGACGCTCATGCCGAACATCAGCACGCCCAAGGGGACGTGCAGGGTCTTCACCTGCGCGATGCCCAGCGCTATCTGCGCCAGCGTGAGCCCCAGGAACCCGGCCGCGTACAGGATGGGCCTGGGCGACCCGCCACCCGGCCGCCACAGCAGGATCGCGGTGACCAGGTGCGACACCGCCACGGTGAACACCCCGTACGCCGAGACGCTGTGCAGTGTCCGTCCGCCGGGCGAGGACAGCAACAGCCCGGCGGTGACCGGCGCGGCGAAGAGGGCCAGGGTCTGCAGGGTGATCGCGACACGCAACAACATGGGTGACCTTGGCGACATGGATGACATGGCTGACTCCTTGACGGCTACGGGGCGGCGAGGTGAGGACCGCGACGATCCGCGTGCTGGACGATGCCTCGGAAGTCCGACGACACAACCACCGGGAATGTGAGGCGACACGTCAACCTCACACCCCGCCCCGGCCGGGCGTGCCGCGCCCATGACGTGACGTGTGACGACCGGAGTGCTCAAACAGCCGGAAGGCTTGGACGGCCGCGTGCCCGGGTTGGGTCCTACCGCTGCGGCTCCGTCGTCCAGGGGCGGAGCTTCTCGGGGTTGCGTATCGCCCAGAGGTGCTTGATTCGGTCGTCCGCGATGTCGAACGCCATCACCATCACGGTGACGCCGCCCAGCTGGGCCACCAGACCGGGCTGACCGTTGACCCCGCGCTCCAGGATCGTCAGGTCGGGGGCCCTGCCTGCGATGTCGACGGCGTAGCGCGCGATCCGCTCGGCGCCCTCGACCGGGCGGAGCACGGCACTGACCAGGCCGCCGCCGTCGGCGACCCCCGTGGCGTCGGGATCGAGCAGGCCGACGAGGGCGTCGATGTCCTTGGCCTCCCACGCCTGCTTGAAGGCTCTGACGATCTCGGCACGCCGGGCCACCGGGGTCGCGGGGTCCCGCGAGGCACGGATGCGGCGGCGGGCCGAGGAGGCCAGCTGGCGGCAGGCCGCCGGGGTACGGCCGAGGATCTCGGCCACCTCGGCGAAGGGGTGGCGGAAGACGTCGTGCAGGATGAACGCGACGCGCTCGGCCGGGGTCATCGCGTCGAGCACGACGAGGAAGGCCATGGCGATCGACTCGTCCAGGGTGACCCGGTCGGCCGGGTCAACCGTGACGCCACCCGGCCGCCCGCTGATCCACTCCGTACGGTCGGGCAGCGGCTCGGGGACCCACTCGCCCACGTAGCGTTCCCGTCGGGCACGGGCCGAGCCGAGCAGGTCCAGGCAGACGCGACTGGCGACGGTCGTCAGCCAGGCGCCGGGCGACTCGATGGCCTCCTGTTGCCGCCGGGACATGGCGTACCAGCGGGCGTAGGTCTCCTGCACGACGTCCTCGGCGTCGGCCAGGGAGCCCAGGAGCCGGTAGGAGAGATTGATCAGCTGACGCCGCTCGCTCATGACCACGCTCAGCCCCGGATCGAACCGGCCGTCTCCCGGCTCGGACTGATCAGGCTGAACGAACTGACTGGATTGACCAGGCTGACCGAGCTGACCAGGCTGACCTGGCCCGCTCCCCGGCTCGGACTGGCCGAACCGACCGTCCCCCGGCTCAGGCTGGCCCGACCGGCCGGTCCCCCGCTCGGACTGGTCAGGTCGGCCGTCTCCCGGTTCGGATGGGGTGGTCACGGTGTCACCGGCTCCCTTGGTCGCGTCTGCCCTCACCGGATCGACGAGACAACCCCCCGGAATGTGAGGTTGACGCGTCGTCTCACATTGTCGGCCGGTCGGCGGCCGGGTCGCCGGGCCCATGGGACACCCTCCACCACGCGGGAAGGCCCGGCGACCCGTGCCGGTATGCGGCCGTATGAGGATCGCCGTCGAAGACCTGCGCCGGAACGGGTGATCGTCCCCGCGGCCGGAAGTATCGCGAAACGGCTCTGCGATCACCTCTCACCCACACTTTAAGGTCATCGCCATTTATACGCTTTTCAGGAATATAGGAGATGGATTCCCGAGGCATGCTGTTTATTTGCTCCCGCCAGGCCTCACCTGCTTGTCTTCATTCTTTGGCTGAGCAATCCTTGGTTTGCGGCACCGAGGCTGCGATATCCCGCCAATTCACACTTCCCGGTTATTCACTCACGGGTACGGAACGTCGCGCGGCTTCGTACCGCCGAGGCGGAGCCCCCGGGACTCACGGCGTTCACGAGATTCGCGGCGCTCGCGGCGCTCGCGGCGCTCGCAAAGCCCGATGCCCGCTCGCCGACGAACGCACGCCGGACACCGGCTGACGGCAGGCACGGCACGGCACGCCCGGAGGCATGAATGAACGACGACGGTACGCTCACGCTGCCCCCGCCCGCCTCGGCGCCCCGCCCTCTTTCGCGGCCGGGCGGTTCGCGGGCGGCCCCGATCCTGGGACCGGCGTTCGTCGCGGCGATCGCCTACGTGGACCCCGGCAACGTGGCCACCAACCTGACCGCCGGGGCGACGTCGGGCTACCTGCTCGTGTGGGTGGTCGTGCTGGCCAGCCTCGTGGCGCTCCTCGTGCAGTTCCAGGCGGCGAAGCTCGGCATGGCGACCGGCAGGAGCCTGCCCCGGCTGTGCCGCGAGCGTTTCTCCCGTCGCGGCGGCCTCCTGCTGTGGTTCCAGGCCGAGGTGGTCGTACTCGCCACCGACCTGGCCGAGTTCGTCGGCGCGGCCATCGGGATGCAGCTGCTCTTCGGGATGCCGCCCGCGATGTCGGCGGTGGTCACCGCCGTGGTGGCGCTGCTCATGCTGCAGCTGCGGCGGCACGGCCGGACGCGGCGGTTCGAGCTCGTCAGCGCCGCGAGCCTCCTGCTCGTCGGGGCGGGGGTCGTCTACGACGTCGCCGAGGTGGGCGGGCAGTCCGTCGCCGGGCTGGCCGGTGGGCTGGTACCCCGTCTGGACGGCGGCGGCTCGCTGGTCCTCGCGATGGGCATCGTCGGCGCCACCGTCATGCCGCACGCCATCTACCTGCACTCCGCGCTGGTGCAGGGACGGGGATGGCCGGCCGGTGCGGCGTGGCGGCGGCCCGCGCTCGTCCGGCGGGCGCTGCGGATCGACTGCCTGCTCGGCCTCGGCATCGCCACGGTCGTCAACGTGTCGATGATCGCCCTGGGGGCGGGGCTCGGCGCGGCGACAGGCGGAGCCTGGACCGGCGACCTGTTCGCCGCCCACGCGGAGCTGCTGAACCGGGTCGGCGGCGGCGCCGCCCTGGCGTTCGCCGTCATGCTCCTGTCGTCGGGGGTCTCGTCCTGCGGGGTGGGCACCCTGGCGGGAGACGTGGTGATGCGGGGCTTCCTGAACCTCCGGGTCCCGATCCAGCTGAGACGCGTCGTGACGATGACACCGGCCGTTCTCGCCCTGGTGCTCGGCGTGCCGCTGACCAGCCTGCTGATCGTGAGCCAGGTGGTCATCTCGCTCGGCGTGCCCGTCGCGCTGTTCCTGCTCGTCCACTTCTGCCGCGACCGGTCGGTCATGGGTCCCCTGGTCAACGATCCGCTGACCACGTGGATCGCGGCCTGCGCGGGCGCCGCGGTCGCCGCCCTCGGGTGCTGCCTCCCGCTGACCTTCCTGTTCTGACCCGTTCTGACCTGCCCTGAACCTGCTCCGAACCTGTTCTGAGAGCTCTCACCGTTCTCCCGGGAGGCGGAGCCCGGGGTTCCCGTACCGGAGGCACCGTATGAACACCGTCACGTCGAGCACGCCATGACCAAAGCGACCATCGCGACCACCGGAGCCTGACGGCGTGAACGCGAGGCAGCGGGCGGAGCGGCGCGGGCACCCGGGCGAGCCCCGGCTCCCCGCCGCGTGCGCGGTGATGGTCGCCGCGGTGCTGTACGCGGCACTGCCGGGCAGGCTCATCCTCGGGCCGCGGTATGTCATCCCCACGCTGGAGCTGCTACTGCTGGTGCCCCTGATAGCGATCAACCCCCGGCGCATGGTCCGGGAGAACTGGTTGATGAGGCGGCTGTCCCTCGCCCTCGTCCTGGTCATCGCGGTGACCAACGGGGTGTCGCTGGTCCTGCTCATCATCGAGCTGGTGTCAGAGGAGGTGAGGGAGGGCAGGCAGCTGCTGCTCGCCGCGGGCGAGGTGTGGGTGACCAACATCATCATCTTCGGGCTGGCCTTCTGGGAG
The DNA here is from genome assembly GCF_055690525.1 of Streptosporangium sp. H13245. NCBI lineage: Bacteria > Bacillati > Actinomycetota > Actinomycetes > Streptosporangiales > Streptosporangiaceae > Streptosporangium > Streptosporangium sp. H13245. The sequence goes on from NZ_JBSZKT010000022.1 coordinate 75,398, forward strand.
CTCGACCGGGGAGGACCCGTACGGCGCACCCAGGCGAAGGGCGGCCACCTGCCCGCGGCCGACTTCCGCTTCCCGCAGGACGAGGACCACGACGCCGTCGCCGAGGTGGCCTCCCGGTCGTCGGCGAGGTCGGGCTGGACGCCCGGCTTCCTCGACTACCTCTACGTGTCGGTGACGAACTCCTCCGCGTTCAGCCCCACCGACACCATGCCGCTGTCGGTACGGGCGAAGCTCCTCATGGCCGCGCAGTCGGTGTCGGCGCTCATCCTCTCCGTGGTCGTCATCTCACGAGGTGTCAGCCTGCTGCGGTGACGCGTCCCGGACGACTCGGGCGTGCCCGCGCCGCGACGCCGCGGTGACGAGACGCGGGGTGATCACCGAGATGATCAGGAGCAGGCCGGTGACGATCGACTGGATCTCGGTCGCCACGTCGTTGAGCATGAGCAGGTTGCGCAGCAGGCCGATGAGCAGCACCCCGGCGATCACGCCCCCGAGGGTGCCCCGGCCCCCGTCGAAGTCGACGCCACCGAGGAGTACGGCGGCGATGACGGCGAGTTCCAGCCCGATGCCGTTGTCGGCGCGGGCGCTGCCGTACCGCAGGGTGAAGATCACCCCGGCGAAGGCGGCGACGGTGCCCGAGAGCACGAACAGGATCAGTTTGATCCGCTTGACCCGGATACCGGCGAACCGCGCCGCCTCCTCCTGCGCGCCGATCGCGAACAGCGACCGGCCGAAGCCGGTGGAGTGCAGCACCACGGCGGTGACCGCGGCCAGCAGGACGAACAGCGCCACCGGGTACGGGATCGGCGTGCCCGGCACGTCGCCCACCGCCAGCTCCGTGTACGGCGCCGGGAACTCCGCGATCGCCCTGTCGCCCAGCACCACGTAGGCGAGGCCCCGGTAGAGCGCGAGCGTGCCGATGGTGACGGCGAGCGAGGGCAGCCCGAGCCTGGTCACCAGGAGGCCGTTGACCAGCCCGCACACCGCTCCCACCGCGACCGCCAGCGGGATGATCGTCTCGATCGCCCAGCCCGCGTCCCAGAGCGAGCCGACCAGCGCGCTGGACAGGCCGAGTACCGAGGCCACCGACAGGTCCACCTCCGCGGCCACCACCAGCATGGTCATCGCCAGCGCGACCAGCGCGATCTCCCCCAGGTCGCCGAGCGCGAACGACAGGTTGCCGACACTGGCGAAACCGGGCGATCCGGCCGAGCCGCCGATGAGGACGAGGACGAGCAGCAGGCCGACGAACACGTCCCAGCGGAGCAGGCGGCCGAGCGAGCCGCGCTCCGGCCGGCCGGTGGGCGGCACGGTCGTCACCCCGGCCTTCGCGGTCGTCACGTCAGGAGCCATGTCGGGAGTTCCTCCTCCGCAGTACCCGCGCGACCCGCAGCGCGAGCAGCCGGTCGACGCTGATCGCCAGGAGCAGCAGCGCGCCGGTGACGGCCTGCTGCCAGAACGGGTTGATCTTGAGCACGACCAGCGCGCTGGTGATGGTGGTGAGCAGCAGCGCGCCGAGCGCCGCGCCGTACACGGTGCCGACGCCGCCGGTGATCGCCACCCCGCCGACCACGACGGCGCCGACCACCTGGAGTTCCCAGCCGTTGGCGGCGTCGGCGACCACGGTGCCGAACCGCGACAGCCAGAGCACCCCGGCCAGGCCCGCGAGCGCGCCGCTGAAGAGGTAGGCCCCCATCACGCGGCGCCGCACCGGCACGCCCGCCAGGCTCGCGGCCTCCGGGCTGGAGCCGATGGCGTAGAAGTCGCGGCCCGAGGCGTAGGAGCGCAGGTAGTAGCCGACGGCCAGCATCACCGCGACGGCGATCACCGGCAGGTACGGCACCCCGAGCACCGAGCCGTTGCCCAGGGAGAGCAGCGCGGGGGGCAGGTCGACGGCGTTGATCTGCCGCCCGTGGGCGATGTAGTGGCCGACGCCCTGGATCACGTACAGCGTGCCGAGGGTCACCACCAGGGCCGGTACCCGGCCGAAGCTGACCAGCAGGCCGTTGGCCAGGCCGCAGAGCGCGCCGATCGCGACGCCCAGCACGACCGCGAAGACGACGCCCCTGCCGTGACCGGCGGAGAGGAGGTCGCCGACGGTGAAGGCCACCAGCCCGACCACCGACCCGGCGGACAGGTCGATGTTGCGGGTGATGACGACGACGGACTGGCCGACGGCGAGCAGTACCAGGATGGAGGCGTTGAGGAAGATGTCGGTCAGGCCCTGCCCGGACAGGAAGTTGCCGTTGGCGCTCGCGGTCACCGCGACCAGGACGGCCAGCGCCACCACGATGCTCAGCTCGCGGGCCCGGAACACCAGGTCCACCAGGCCGCGGGCGCTCCGCCCCGCGGTGACGGCGCTCATACGCCCTCCCTCGCCGCTCGCGGGCCCGGGACGCACCTTTTGAGACCGTCCCCCGTAAGGCGCGCACCCGGAACGTCTCCACCGGCGCCCCCGCCCGTCACCCACGCTCCCGGAGCGCCGTACTCTCCGGCCTCCTCCGTAAGACGCGCGACCGGGACGCGGCTCCCTGAGCCACCCCTCACACGGCGTGTGCCCGAAACATGTCCACCGGCGCCCCCGCCCGGACGTCCGATAGGGCCCGTGCCCTCGTCCCGCCTCATCACGAGATCCTCCCGGTCGCCGCCGACATGACGCTCTCCTCTGTGGCCCGCTCGCGCGGGATCTCGGCGACGAGCCGCCCCTCCCGCATGACCAGGACCCGGTCGGCCATGCCGAGCACCTCGGGCAGGTCGGAGGAGATCATCAGCACGGCGAGGCCGTCGGCGGCCAGCTGGGACAGGAGCCGGTGCACCTCGGCCTTGGTCCCCACGTCGATGCCCCGGGTGGGTTCGTCGACGATGAGCACGCCGGGTTCGGTGGAGAGCCACTTGCCCAGCACGACCTTCTGCTGGTTGCCGCCGGAGAGCACGTTGACCGCGTCCGACAGCCGGTCGAACCTGAGCCGGAGCCGGATCGCCCAGTCGCGGGCGCGGTCGCGCTCGGCGGCGCGGGAGATCACCGGGCCGCGGCGCAGTGTCCTCAGCCCGGTGATCCCGATGTTGCGCTCGATGGAGTGGTCCATGACCAGGCCCTGCTGGCGCCGGTCCTCGGGGACCAGGGCCAGGCCCGCGGACATCGCGGCGGTCGGGGACGCGGCGGGCAGCGGCCTGCCGTTCACCTCGACGGTCCCGGCGTCCCGGCGGTCCACCCCGAAGATCGCGCGGGCGACCTCGCTGCGTCCGGCCCCGACCAGCCCGGCGAGGGCCACGATCTCACCCCGCCGTACCTCGAAGGAGACGTCGGTGAACACGCCCTCGCGGGTGATCCGGCCCACCCTGAGCGCGACCTCACCGGTCTCGGTCTCCTGCTTGGGGTAGAGGGTGCCGAGGTCGCGGCCGACCATCCGGCGGATCAGGTGCTCGTGTGTCAGGCCCGCGACCGGCTCGGCGGCGATCCGGGCGCCGTCGCGCAGCGTGGTGACCCGCTGGCAGAGCTCGAAGATCTCGTCCAGGCGGTGCGAGATGAACAGGACCGCGCACCCCTGCTCGCGCAGCGTCCCGACCACGTCGAACAGCCGGGCCACCTCGTTGCCCGACAGCGCCGCGGTGGGCTCGTCCATGATCAGTACTCGCGCGTCCCGCGACAGCGCCTTGGCGATCTCGACGAGCTGCTGGTCGGCGATGGACAGGCCGCGGGCGGGCTGTTCGGGGTCGAGTGCCACGCCGAGCCCGGCGAACAGCCGCGCGGTCCGGGCGCGCATGGCCGCGCGGTCGATCCGGCCGAGGGTACGCCGGGGCTGGCGGCCGATGAAGATGTTCTCGGCGACCGACAGGTCGGGGAACATCGTGGGTTCCTGGTAGATCACCGCGACGCCCGCCCGCTGGGCGTCGGCGGGGTCGCCGAACTCCACCGGCTCGCCGTCCAGCAGAACCCGCCCGGTGTCCGGCCGGTGCACCCCCGCCAGGATCTTCACCAGCGTGGACTTCCCCGCGCCGTTCTCCCCGGCGAGCGCGTGCGCCTCTCCCGCGTACAGGTCGAGGGAGACGTCGCGCAACGCCCGTACGGCGCCGAACGCCTTGCTCACCCCGGCCAGCGCCAGGACCGGAGGGGGCTCGCCGGAGGGCGGCCCGAGCGGCGCCTCTCCCTCGTCCGGTACGGTCACCGCGCCACACCTCTCCCAGGACCTAAAAACGTTTTAGTAGGGTGAGCGGGACGCTAATCCCGGCCGTCTTCCTTGTCAATGGGGGATGAAACCCTCGTTTCCAATGCGTTACGCCACCTCTCGGACGGGGTGGGCCGAGGCGCGCACCGCCTCCGGGACGAGGTCTTCCCGAGATCGAATAACACGTTTTAATCGTCGCCCGTACCGGGAGCGGCGATCGCGGAGCCTCGGACACCTCGCGAGGACGTGGTCCCCGGGCCCGGCCTCGACACGCCCGGCGGACCAGGCCGGGCCACCCGCCACGACATCGGCCGGAGCTTCTCCGGGAGGGCGCCGGAGGGCCGTGACCTGCGGATCTCCGGAGCTCGCGACCGCGCGGGACACGCCGGTAGCCCCAAAGCGGAATAACCAGCGGCAGACGTCGGTTAGAGTGATCGTGCCGATGTGGTTTGTGTCCCCCGGGCCGCAAATTACCGCCTTCACGGAATACCGTTCGGCTGGAGCCGTGTTGTGCCTCTCGCCGAGGAGGCGACCGCCACATCGGCACCAAACGTCACGCCCCGCGGGCCCTTCCGGCCCGCGGGGCGTTTCTTTTTCTCCGTGCTCGTCCGCGCCCAGTGGGGGGTTTCACTGGATTTGCCCCGGAAAAGCGCGGCGGCGTTGGAGGAGGGCTACAAACCTGTGAGCTTCGCTTGTGCGGGTGCGTACAACCGTCGGCCGTCGGGCCACCACCTAGTGTTGGGTAACCCGTCTCATGAGGAGAGTCCGTGCTCTATCGCCTGACCAAGATTGTCGGCGCTCCGATCCTGCACCTGCTCTGGCCGACCACGGTCACCGGACACGAGTACGTTCCCGTCACGGGTCCGGCCATCATGGCCTCCAACCACCTGTCGATCCTCGACTCGACCTTCCTGCCGCTGGTGCTCAAGCGCCAGGTGCGCTTCGTCGCCAAGGCCGAGTACTTCACCGGCAATCCGGTGACCGCGATGTGGATGCGCGCCACCGGCCAGATCAGCATCGACCGGCAGAGTCCCACCTCGGCCCAGGACATGCTCGACGCGGCGGCGGAGGTGCTCAAGAACGGCGAGCTGTTCGGCATCTACCCGGAGGGCACCCGCTCCCCCGACGGCCGCCTCTACCGGGGCAAGGTCGGCGTCGCCTGGCTCGCCCTGGCCACCGGCGCCCCGGTGGTCCCGGTGGCGATGGAGGGCACCGGCGAGGTGTTGCCGATCGGGGCCGCGAGGCCCAGGCTGGGCCGGGTGAAGGTGCGCATCGGCAAGCCGATGACCTTCACCGGCTCAGAGACGAGCGCGCGGGACCGGCGCAGGGTGACCGACGAGATCATGTTCGCGATCCAGGAGCTCTCCGGACAGGAGTACGCGGCAAGCTACGCACCCAGCCGTACACAGAGCAAATGATCATTTATGGACATATGTCGCATTAGTACGCGCTAGGCTGCGGCCCTGGGGCAGCGAACTGGGGGGTCAGGTGGCACGGGGCAGAACGATCGCGATCACATCGGCAGCCGTCGTGCTGGTGGCCGGGGCCGCCGGGGGCGGCGCCTGGTGGTACCTGCACACCAGGGGGACGCCCCAGGAGACCGCGGAGCGGTTCGTCGGCGCCTGGCAGAGCGGCAACCTGGCGGGCATGCGCGCCGAGCTGGGAGCGCCGGACCCGGCCTTCGCCACGGCGTACGACAACATGCGCAAGGCCCTGGCGGTGGAGAGCACCGCGGTACGGCTCGACGGGGTGCGCGAGACCGGGGACGGCACGGGACAGGCCACCTACACCGCCACGCTGAGACTCAAGGACGTCGGCGAGTGGAGTTACTCCGGCAGCGTCGACCTCGCGGTCGTCGACCGGCACTGGCGGGTCAAGTGGTCGCCCAAGGCCGTCCACCCCGACCTGACCGCGACCACCGCCTTCGCGCTGAAGACGAAGTGGCCGGAACGGGCCGCGATCACCTCGGCGGACGGCGGCCGCATCGACGGCTCCGACGTGGGCGGCTCGGTGCAGCAGCTCGTCGGCTACCTGGAGAAGGCCACCGCGAAGAGCGCCGCGAAGCTGGGCGTGCCCTACAAGGTGGGTGACGCGGTCGGCGCGAGCGGGCTGCAGCACACCTTCCAGGAGCGCCTGGCCGGAACGCCGGACACCGAGATCGAGCTCGTCGGCGCGGACAAGAAGGCGGTCAAGACGCTCGGCACGATCGAGGGCGAGTCCGGCGAGGCGCTGGAGACCACCCTGGACATGCGGGTCCAGCGGGCCGCGGTCGAGGCCGTCCGCGACCTGAAGAAGACCGCGGCCCTGGTCGCGATCAGGCCCTCCTCGGGCGAGATCCTCGCGGTGGTGAACAACCAGGGCGGTTTCAACCGGGCCCTGGACGGCAACTACCCTCCCGGCTCGACCTTCAAGGCGGTCACCGCCGTGGGGCTGCTGGCCGAGGGGATGAATCCCGGCGATCGGGTCACCTGCCCCAAGGACGTCAAGGTCGGCGGCCTGCCGATCCGTAACTCCCACCACGCCGCCTACGGCTCGGTGACGCTGTCCGACTCCTTCGCCTACTCCTGCAACACCACCTTCGCGCCGCTGACCAAGGACCGGCTGAGCTCCGACAAGCTGCTGAGCACCGCGGAGCTGTTCGGTTTCAACAAGCCGCTCAACATCGGCGTCGTGGCCGCCAAGGGCAGCTTCCCCAAGGCCGAGAGCGACGCCGAACTGGCCGCTGAGTCGTTCGGCCAGGGCCGGATCACCGCCAGCCCGCTGATGATGGCCTCGGTCGCCGCCGCGCTGGCCGACGGCACGTGGCGCCCGCCGACCCTGGTCTCCTCGATCAAGCAGGAGACGCAGCCGCAGGCCCTGCCCGAGGCCGTCATGGCGAGCATGCACCAGATGATGTCCGCGGTCGTCACCAAGGGCACCGCCAAGGACGCGGGCCTGCCCAAGGGCACCCGGGGCAAGACCGGGACCGCCGAGTACGGCGAGCAGGGCGACCTGAAGACACACGCCTGGTTCATCGGCTTCCGCGGCGAGGTGGCCTTCGCGGTGATCGTCGAGGAGGGCTCGGGCGGCGGCGCGGTCGCCGCCCCGGTGGCCGCCGACTTCCTGCGCGCCCTGGGCTGACAGGGGCTCCGGACCGTACCCCGAAGTTGATCTTTACTTCCAGGGTACTTCCGCGCTCACGAGGTCATGCGAAAGCCTTCGCTAAGGCTCCCCCTGACGATCCTGATCACCTCGCCCGCCGTCGTGATCACAACGGGAACGCGGCGGCGGCCTCGTGGCGCAGGACCATGATGAGCAGCGTGGCGATCAACGTCGCGATCAGCAACCAGCTGAACATGATGATGACCGTCGAACGGCGGAGACGCCGGGAGGCCCGGCCCCGTCCCTTCTTCGTGCCACGCCTGCGAGCGCCGCCCTCCTTGCGCTGGACACGCTCGTTGAACGACTCCAGCCGCGCGGCGAGCCGTGGATCCTCATCGATGAGGTGGCGCTCGATCTGCAGCAGCATGCGCTCTTCGTCTTGTGACCAGGCCATGCATCACCTCCCCGGAACGCAAGCCGTGTGCGGACGTTCTGCCCAATCGTGAAGATCATTATCCTTTCCGAGGGCTTCGATTTACCTCTTCTTTTCACGGACGCAATCCGAGCACGCGATCATGCCCTCGCGAGGGGCGGGCGCGGCGCCGCCGGGGGTGTCGGGCGATTCCCAGCCTTCTCCGCGATCTCGACATTCCACCGCCCCCGATCTTCTCCGTCGCACCACCCGGCGGGTCGGGAGCGCTTTCCGTGACGCCCACATCCCTGCCCGGCGGCGATAGAGCGTCAAGCCTTCTTGACGTCAGGGTGGCTTGACGGAATGCTGGGGGCATGTTCACACCGGACAGCCTCGAAGGCGACTTCACGCTCCTGACCGCCGCCACCCGATACGACGAGCTCCGCGTGCGCGACGCCCTGGCTCCGGCGGCGGGTGACGCCACCGGCGGAGAGCACCCCGACGACCCCAACGACCCCGCCGATCCCGAGACGCCATCCCTCACCCGCGACGAGACCCTGGAGCTCCTCGCGCTCGGGGAGGTGGTCGCGCGCAAGGCGGGCTACGGGCGCCAGCTCGCCGTACGGTCCGCGCGGGCCACGGGCGCGTCGTGGTCGCAGATCGGCGCGGCCCTGGGCACGAGCAAGCAGGCCGCGTGGGAGGCGCACGGCCGGTGGATCGACGACCAGGCCGAGCAGCACCGGCGCAGCGGCTACGAGGGCATGAGCGAGCACGACGCGGCGGCCGCGCGGGCCCTCGCCGGAAACCCCGACGGCGAGGGCGGGGCATAAAAGGGACCACCACGACGGCGACGCCCGGACCAACCAAACCGACCAACCGGACCGCGACCGCCCGGACCGACCGAACCAAACGACCGCCCGGACCGACCAATCGGACCAACCGACCAGACCAACCGGCGGGAAGAGGGCGCCACCGCCGTCCATCCCTTCGGCGCCGACCTCCCGTCCCGTCGGAAAGCCCGCCCGGAAAACCCGTCCGGAAAGCCCACACGAAAAGCCCTCCCGGACCCGCCACCCGGCCATTCAAGGCGGAGGCGGGTCCGGGACGGCCCGTACCGGACCGCGCGGAGCTCGGTTCAGCCGAGCGGGGCCGTCACCGTGCCCGCGCCGACCGTCCTGCCGCCCTCGCGGATCGCGAAGCCGAGACCGGCCTCCAGCGCCACCGGCCTGCCGAGCTCGACGGTCACCTCGACCGTCTCGCCGGGCAGCGCGAGGCCGGTGCCGCCCAGGTCCATCCGGCCGGGCACGTCGGTCGTCCGCAGGTAGAACTGCGGGCGGTAACCCGTCGCGACGGCACCGCTCCGCCCGCCTTCCCGACCGGTCAGGAGATGGACGCGGGCGGTGAAGACGCGGTGGGCGGTCTGGGTGCCGGGGGCGGCCAGCACCTGGCCGCGCCGTACCTGCTCGCGCCGGATCCCGCGCAGCAGCAGCGCCGCGTTGTCACCGGCCTCACCCCGCTCCATGGTCTTGCCGAAGGTCTCGACCCCGGTGACGACGGCGGTGAAGCCCTCGCCGAGCCCGACGGCCTGGACGGTGTCGCCGACCGTGACCGTGCCGCGCTCGATCGCCCCGGTGACGACCGTGCCCCGCCCGGTGACGGTGAGCACGTTCTCCACCGGGAGCAGGAACGGGGCGCCGGTGTAGCGGACCGGCACCGGGACGTGGTCGTCGACCGCCCGGAGCAGCGCCTCGACCGACGCCACCCACTCCGGGTCGCCCTCCAGCGCCCGCAGCCCGGAGACCCTGACGACGGGCACGTCCAGGTAGCCGTGCTCGGTGAGCAGGTCCCGCAGCTCCAGCTCGACGAGGTCGGCCAGCTCCGGGTCGGCCCCGTCGGACTTGTTGAGCGCGACCACGACGTGCTCGACACCCACCCGACGCGCGAGCAGCACGTGCTCGCGGGTCTGCGGCATGATCCCGTCCAGCGCGGACACCACCAGGATCGCCCCGTCGAGCTGCGCCGCCCCCGTGATCATGTTCTTCACGTAGTCGGCGTGGCCGGGCATGTCCACGTGGGCGTAGTGCCGCGTGGCCGTCTCGTACTCGACGTGGGAGATGTTGATGGTGATGCCCCGCGTCGCCTCCTCGGGAGCCCGGTCGATCCGGTCGAACGGCACGTACCTCGCGCCGCCCCGCTCGCTGAGCACCTTGGTGATGGCCGCGGTGAGCGTGGTCTTGCCGTGGTCGACGTGTCCCATCGTGCCGATGTTGAGGTGCGGCTTGTTCCGCACGTAGGCCTGCTTGGCCATGACTGTTCTTTCCCTCGATGCTCGCCTGTGGCGGCGACCCGTGCTCGGCCGACCCCTCCCCGCCGGGTCACCCGGGACTCACGGGAAGGGGTCAGCGCTCCGCGCCGTCGAGCCGCGGTGCGGCGGGCATCGGGGCACGCCCCGGCGCGCCCGCGGTGGCGGGCGTCGCGAGGATGGCGTGCCGGAACATGCGTTCATGGTCGGGTACGGCCGGGCGGGACCGCAACCGGATTTCCGGCCCGGACGCCCTGGCGCGCCTCACGTCACTCTCCGCGCTCGTACCGCCACGGACCGTGGATGATTGATGCCCGTAAAGGGTATTAAACCTCCTTGAATGCCTAATCAAAGGCATCGTCCATCAAGCACAACGGGGGAAACGATGACGGACTCCAAGGACGCCAAGGATTCCAAGAACAAGGCCGCGAAGGGCTCGGGAAAGAGCAAGAAGGCCGCGATCAAGGCGACCCGGTCGGCGAAGGAGGCGAAGAGACAGGGCGAGCAGCCCGAGGCCAGGATGCCGGAGACGGGGGCCGCCCACCTGGGCGGGCGGGCCGCCCAGCCGCCGAGGGCGTGAAATCATGATCGGGTGACCGGGGTGAAATCCGGTCACCCGATCATGGAGTGACACGATGCCCGCCTACCTGCGATTTCCGACGATATTTGGTGACATGGTGGTCTTCGCCGCCGAGGACGACCTGTGGATGGTCACCGCCAACGGCGGGCGGGCCTTCCGGCTGACCGCCGGGGTGGCCGAGGCGGGATATCCGCGCTTCTCCCCCGGCGGCGACCGGCTCGCCTTCGTCGGCCGCGAGGAGGGGCCCGAGGAGGTCTACGTGATGCCCGCCGACGGTGGCGCGGCCCAGCGGGTGACCTACCACGGGGCCCGCTCCAGCGTCACCGGCTGGGATCCCACCGGCGGCATCGTCTACGCCAGCGACCAGGGCCAGCCCTTCGAGGGACGCACCTGGCTGCATCGGGTGGAGCCGGGCGGGGTGCCCGAGCGCCTGCCGTACGGCCCCGCCAACACCATCTCGTACGGCCCGCGGATCGTGCTCGGCCGCAACACCGCCGACCCCGCCCGGTGGAAGCGCTACCGGGGCGGCACGGTGGGCGACCTGTGGATCGAGACCGGCGAGGACGGGCGGTTCCGGCGGCTCACCGCGCTGCCCGGCAACCTCGCCTCGCCCCGCTGGGCCGGTGACCGGATCTACTTCATCTCCGACCACGAGGGAATCGGCAACGTCTACTCCTGCGACGCGGACGGCGGCGGCCTGCGCAGGCACTCCGACCACACCGACTACTACGCCCGCAACCTGTCGGGTGACGGCCACCGGCTGGTCTACCACGCCGGAGGCGAGCTCTACCTGGTGGAGGACGGCGAGTCACGCCTCATTGAGGTGCGGCTGCGCAGCTCGCGCACCCAGCGCAACCGCCGTTTCGCCCCGGCCGAGGACTTCCTGGACAGCGCGACCCTCAGCCCCGACGGCGTCGGCCTGGCCGTCACCACCCGGGGCAAGGCGTTCTCCTTCGCCGCCTGGGAGGGGCCGGTACGCCAGCACGGCGCGCTGTACGGGGTGCGCTACCGGCTGCTGAACTGGCTCAACGACGGCGAGCGGCTGGTGGCGGCGGCCAGCGACGAGGGCGACCGCGAGGTGCTGACGGTGCTCACCGCCGACGGGGGCGCCGAGCCCGTCAGGCTCGACCACCTCGACACCGGCCGGGCCATCGAGCTGGCGGTCTCCCCTGCCGCCGACCTGGTCGCGGTGGCCAACCACCGCAACGAGCTGATCCTGGTCGACCTCGCGCCCGGCGAGGCTCCCGGCCGTACGGGCGAGGAGGGCCCGGCGCGGGGCAGGGTGATCGACTCCAGCAGGTTCGACGCGATCGAGGACCTGGCCTGGTCCCCCGACGGCCGCTGGCTGGCGTACGCCTGTCGCGACACCGCGCAGACGACGGCGGTGAAGCTGTGCAGGGTCGAGACGGGTGAGACGTTCCTCGCGACCCGGCCGGTGCTGTGGGACGCCCGCCCAGCCTTCGACCCGGGCGGCGACTACCTGTACTTCATCGGCCAGCGCGTCTTCAACCCGGTCTACGACGAGCTCCACTTCGACCTGAGCTTCCCGCTGGGCTCCCGTCCCTACGCGATCGCGCTGCGCGCCGACGTCCCCTCGCCCTTCGTCCCCGAGCCCCGGCCGCTCGGGGACGACGACGAGGACGACGAGGAGGAGGACGGCGAGGACGAGGGGCCGCCCGAGGTCGTCATCGACCTGGACGGCATCGAGAACCGGGTCGTCGTCTTCCCCGTCCCCGAGGGGCGCTACGACGCCGTCGCGGGCATCAAGGGCAAGGCCGTCTACCTGACCTTCCCCGTCGAGGGCAGCCTGGGCGACGACTACGCCGACTCCTCCGACGGCACCCTGCACGTCTACGACTTCGCCAAGCAGAAGCAGGAGACCCTGGTCGGGGACGTGTCGGAGTTCCAGCTCGGCCGCGACGGGAGCACGCTGCTCTACCAGTCGGGCAAGCGGCTGCGGATGGTCAAGGCGGGCGAGGAGCCCGAGGACGACGACGCGCCCGGCCGTACGAGCGGGTGGGTGGACCTGTCCAGGGTGAAGGTGTCCATCCGGCCCGAGGCGGAGTGGCGGCAGATGTTCAGGGAGGCCTGGCGGCTGCAGCGGGAGAACTTCTGGACCGAGGACATGGCGGGGCTCGACTGGGACGACGTCTACCGGCGCTACCTGCCGCTGGTCGACAGGGTCACCACCCGGGGCGAGTTCTCCGACCTGCTGTGGGAGCTGCTCGGCGAGCTGGGCACCTCCCACGCCTACGAGAGCGGCGGCGCCTACCGGTCCCGGCCGCACTACCGGCAGGGCAAGCTGGGCGTCGACTGGGCCTACGCGGACGGCGTCCACCGGATCGCGCGGATCGTCGGCGGCGACCGGTGGAATCCCGAGGCGACCTCGCCGCTCAACCGCCTCGGGGTGGACGTACGGCCGGGTGACGCGGTGCTGGCCGTCAACGGCCAGCCCGTCGGCGTGGACGTGAGCCCGGACGAGCTGCTGGTCAACCAGGCCGACCAGGAGGTCCAGCTGACGATCCGGCGCGGGGACGACAGGCGGACCGTCACCGTGCGGGCCATCGGCGACGAGCAGCCTGGCCGCTACCGCGACTGGGTGGAGGCCAACCGGGCCCGCTGCCACGAGCTCGGCGGCGGCCGGATCGGCTACCTGCACATCCCGGACATGGGCCCGGAGGGCTACGCCGAGTTCCACCGGGGCTTCCTCGCCGAGTACGACCGCGAGGCCCTCGTGGTGGACGTCCGCTTCAACGGCGGCGGCCACGTGTCGGCGCTGCTGCTGGAGAAGCTGGCCCGGCGCCGCCTGGGCTACGACTTCCCGCGCTGGGGCGTGCCCGAGCCCTACCCCGACGAGTCGCCGCGCGGCCCGATGGTGGCCGTCACCAACGAGTGGGCCGGTTCCGACGGCGACATCTTCAGCCACACCTTCAAGCTGCTGGGCCTGGGTCCCCTGATCGGCAAGCGCACCTGGGGCGGGGTGATCGGCACCTGGCCCCGGCACCACCTGGCCGACGGCACGGTCACCACCCAGCCGGAGTTCTCCTTCGCCTTCGACGACGTGGGCTGGCGGGTGGAGAACTACGGCACCGACCCCGACATCGAGGTCGACATCACCCCGCAGGACTACGCGGCGGGGATGGACACCCAGCTGGACCGGGCGATCGAGGCCGCCCAGGAACGTCTGGTCCTCCAGCCGCCCCACACGCCCAACCCGGCGGCCAGGCCCCGGCTCGTGGTGCCGCGCCTGCCGCCCCGCCAGCGTCCCCTCTGAGTCCCCTCTGCGTCTTCTCTGGCGGGGGACGCCCCGGCTGCCGGCGGTGGTCAGCCGGGCGGCGACGTCACCAGCCTCTCGCGGTGCGCCCGGTTCGTGGCCATCAGCTCGTCGAGCGCGTCACGGGTGCGGACGAGGTCGCCGATGTGCGCGGAGAGCCGGTCGCGCTCCTGCGCCATCCGCTCCAGGGCGACGTCGGAGTTCTCCGCGCTGGGCGACTCGGTGCACGGGAGCAGTTCGGCGATGGTACGGCTGGACAGGCCCGCGGCGTATAGGCGCTGGATGAACGCGACCCGCTCGACCTCGTCGTCCGTGTAGTGCCGCTGCCCGCTGGAGCTGCGGGTGCTGGCGAGCAGCCCCTGCTCCTCGTAGTAGCGCAGCGACCGGACACTGACCCCGGTCCGTGACGCGAGCTCGCCGATGCGCACGCCGTCCTCCCACTGTGATCTGCGACACAGGACTTGCCTCTGACATGGATGTGAGCTTTTAGCGTACTCGTCGTACCCGCAATCCGGGACCGACGACCGCGGAGGACGACGTGACAACCCTTTTCGACAGCTACCGGCTCGGCGACCTGACGCTCCCCAACCGGATGGCGATGGCCCCGATGACACGGGTCCGGGCCGCAGCCGGAGGGCTGGCGACGCCGTCGATGGCGACGTACTACGCTCAGCGCGCGACGGCCGGGCTGATCATCTCCGAGGGCACGCAGCCGAGCCTGGTCGGGCAGTCCAACCCGGGTACGCCGGGACTGCACACCGACGAGCAGGTCTCCGCGTGGCGCCAGGTGACCGCCGCCGTACACGCCAACGGCGGGCGGATCTTCGCCCAGCTCATGCACGGCGGACGGGTCTCCCATCCCGACACCACCGGCATGCGGCCGGTCGGGCCCTCAGCGGTCCCGGCCGTCGGCGACGTGTTCACCCCCTCCGGGCCCCGGCCCGCGCCGACGCCGCGCGCCCTGGACACCGCCGAGGTGCCCGAGCACGCCGAGTCCTACGGCCGGGCCGCCCGCCGGGCCGTCGAGGCGGGCTTCGACGGCGTGGAACTGCACGGCGCGAACGGCTACCTGATCTCGCAGTTCCTCTCGTCGAACGCCAACCTGCGCACGGACCGCTACGGCGGCTCGGTGACCAACCGGATCCGGTTCGCCGTCGAGGCGGTGTCCGCGACCGCCGAAGCCGTCGGCGCGGCCAGGACCGGGATCCGCCTCTCCCCTGGCGGGACGTTCTGGGGGGTGCGGGAGACCGAGGTCCCGAGGCTGTACGCCGCGCTGCTGACCGAGCTGGCCCGCCTCGACCTGGCCTACGTCCATCTGGAGGCCACCGCCGACGAGGAGGTGCTGATCGGGCTGCGCCGCGCGTGGCCGGGCACCCTCGTCGTGAACCCGGTGCTGCCGATGGGCCCGAAGCAGACCGGGCGGGCCGAGGCCGACCACTGGCTCGGGCTGGGCGCCGACCTCATCAGCTTCGGCCGGGGGTTCCTCGCCAACCCCGACCTGGTCGAGCGGCTGCGTACCGGCCTCCCCGTCGCTCCCGTCGACGAGGCGACGTACTACCAGGGCGGCGACGCGGGCTACCTGACCTACTCGGCGTACCAGCACACCGCCTGATGCCGCTCCGCCCCCTGTGAGTTTCTTGAGGCACTTCCGTACGCGAGGACCTCCGCGACGCCGTGTGAGCGCCGGGACCCACTCCTGCCACCGTCGTCGGCCGGTAGGGCGGCGAGCCCGCCGCCGGGACGCGGCGGGCGCTCGGGGCCGGTGACGTTCACGACGGTCTCAGGGCCGTCCAGGTCTCCGAACGCCTGCACGACGGAGCGCTCTTGGCCTGGCCCGCGTCGATCGGCCACAGCCGGGGCGGGACCGGCGGTTCTCGCGGATACCTTCGATCGACCACGAGGTGACGCGGACACCGAGAGTCAGCCACCGCCGTCCCGTCTCGTACGAGGTGAACATCCCCCCGAGGGCCTGTGCCCGGCTCACCCCCGGCCCGCACGGCACCGGCGCGGTCGGCGGGACGGCGGCGGCCGGGCGGGCGGGTCGCGGCGGTCAGTTCGGGCAGGCGTCGCGGCAGGCGCCGAAGCGCTCGGCGTCCGGCCGGGTGAAGCCGGTCTCCGGTGTCCCTCGCACCGCCCTGGTCATCGCTTCCTTCCAGATCAGGCCGGGAGCCGACGTGCCGTCCACCCGCGGGTAGTGGCGGCCGCCGATGGTGACGTCGACCAGCGGGTGCCGAAGCGCGCCGCGCGGGTCGCCGAGGCTGACGGCCGAGGCCAGGCCGGGGGTGTATCCGGCATACCAGGCCGCCGTGAAGCTGTCGGTCGTGCCGGGCATGCCCGCCGCCTCGCGGCCGATGCCACCGAGCGCGCTTTTCGCCAGGACCTCCGACAGCACCGCGGTGACCGCGTCGGCGACCGCCGGATCCAGGACCTGGCCGCAGCGCGGCGGGAACGAGCGCGGGGCACCTGAGCCGCCGCGGATCTCCGTGATCACCATCGGCTCACAGAAGCGGCCACGGGCGGCGAGGCTGGCGTAGGAGTTGGCCACGGAAACGGGGTCGACCTCGTTGATGCCCATCGTGAACACCTCGAACTCCCGAAGCGGCGACCCGTCGGCGCGTCTGAGCCCGAGCCGCTCGGCCATCCTGACGGTCTCGCACAGGCCGACCTTCTCCGTCAGGCGCAGGTAGAAGGTGTTCACCACCTCCCGGGTGCCCGAGCGCAGGGTGACGAACCGGTCCCCGCGCTTTTCCAGGTTCACGATGGTGTGGGTCGGGTCGGCGACAACCTGGCCCGCGCAGTTCTTGAACGCCGCGTAGTCCGGGGCGCGGTACTCGTCCGAGATCTGGAAGCCGTCGTCGTGGCGCAGACCGGCGGCGAGCGCGGCGGCCAGGGTGTAGGGCATCGCCGTCGTACCCTGCTGGAAGGCTGTCTCGTCTCCGCTCCCACGGCTGGTGGCCATGGCCCTGATGGCACCCTCACCCGGGACGATCATGACCTGGGTGGCGACCTGCGCGTCGTCACGGTGGACGTGGGCGTCGATGGCCCGCTGCGCCACCCGCTGGAGCCGCTGGTCGATCGTCGTACGGATCGTCAGGCCGGCACCGGTGAGCAGCCCCGGGTCCTCGGCGAGAAGCCGCTCCCTGACCTTCTGGCACAGGTAGGGATACCCGCTGCCCACGCAGTCGCCGGAGAACTCCTCGATGACGGCGCCCTCGACGTCCAGCAGCACGCTCTTTCCCGCCACGGGTGAGGCGGAGGCCGTGACGGTGGAATCCGAGGCCACGCGCTCCTCACCTGGCCCGCCGCCCGCCGGGTCCCGCAACAGCGCGATGACCACGACCAGCGCGATCGCCGCGGCGACGCCCAGGAAAACCAGCAATGCCTTCATCGTCGCCCTTCGATACGCCTCACTCCCCATCTGGATCATGCGGGAACGACACCGTACAGACAAGCGGTTAAAACGACATTTAGGTGATGAATGCCCAGAAACACCCGGCGGCGGCGTGACAAAAAGGTCATAGACGTAAGACCCCGGGGACCCATTCTCTTCTTATCCGGGTAGGCCATATCGGGACTCCCGGATAAAAAGACTTATCCAGGAAGTCGAGAAGCGGCCAGCCGGGGCGCGCGGGGAGAGGGCGAAGTGGTCTTGGCCCGAGAACGTTGTCACGTCAACGAAGCGTCGACAGAGCAGTTGATGTCCAGCGTGATCATCCTCATGACCGGTGATGCGTTGATCCCTTGACCCCAAGACCGATTCTCGGACACGATCACGCCACAGGCCGATGATTGTCGAGCCGCGCCCGGGGGACGTCGAGGCGATGTTCGAAGACTTCGAGGAAAAACTGATCCAAGTCGAGGAAGCGTCCATCTTCGTCCGCCACGGCGGGGAGGGACCGCCGGTGCTGTTGCTGCACGGTCATCCTCGGACCTCCGCGACCTGGCATCGCGTCGCGCCTCGGCTGGTCGAGCGCGGCTTCACGGTCATCTGCCCTGACCTGCGGGGATACGGCCGCTCGCGCGGCCCGGCACCCACTGCCGATCATTCCGGGCACTCCAAGCGCGCCGTCGCGAACGACATGGTGGCGGTGATGCGTTCCTTGGGGCATGCCCGGTTCGCTCTGGCCGGACACGATCGAGGGGGCGCCGTCGCGCTCCGCCTCGCGCTGGATCACCACGACGCGGTCTCTCAGGTGGCGTTCCTGGACTGTCTGCCCATCAGCGAGCACCTGTCTCGCATCACCGCGACGTTCGCGACCCAGTGGTGGCACTGGTTCTTCTTCGCCCAGCCGGACATCCCCGAACGCGTCATCAACGCCGACCCCGACAGCTGGTACCACGGCGACCCGCAGAGCATGGGCCGGGAGAACTACGACGAGTTCCGTACGGCCACCAGGAATCCCGACGTGGTGCGGGCCATGCTGGCGGACTACCGGGCCGGTCTCACCGTCGACCTGCGCCACGAGGAGGCCGACCGGGCCGCCGGGGTGCGATTGCGCTGCCCCGCTCTGGTCCTGTGGTCACTGCGCGACGACCTCGAAGACCTGTACGGCGACCCGCTGAAGATCTGGCGGCACTGGGCCGTTGACCTACGTGGCCATGGGATCGACTCCGGCCACCATGTGGCAGAACAGGCCCCGGACGCGCTCGCCGCCGCCCTGGGCGACTTCTTCGGTGGCTGATCCGAGACGGGACCGGTGGCGATGGCGGTCGCGGGCATGAGAAGAAGCGGGGCTGAACTCGTCGTGGGCGATGACGGTGTCGTCGCAGCGGGTGACGGCACGCGCACCCGCTTGGCCGTCGTGGCCGGTGCCGGGAGGGCGGGGGCCGCAGGTGAGCCGGCCGACTGGGAGGGGTGGGGTCCTTGATGCGGGACGACCAGCACGGCGGGCGCAGCGGGTGCCCGAAAGCGAGCGCCGCAGGGCTGCCGGACTCCCCTACGCCTGGCCAGTGATCTCCGTTCGGCCGGTGCCCGCATGCCTGGGCGGCGTTGGGGCATGGACCGGACAAGGGCACAGATGCGAAAGGATCAGGGGGAGGAGATCGTCATGCCTCGGGGATCGAGTTCCAAGCGGGAACGGCAGTACGAGCACATCAAGGACAGCGAACGCGAGCGCGGCGTGAGCGAGAAGCTGGCGGCCGAGATCGCGGCCCGTACGGTGAACAAGGAGCGGGCCAGGGCCGGTGAGTCGCGGACCGCGAGCCGTACCTCGATCGAGGACATCTCCTCATCGCGGCGCGGCGGGCTGCGCTCGCACTCGGGTGCGGGCGGCCGGACGCGGGATCAGCTGTATGCCGAGGCCAGGCGCCGCGGCGTCAAGGGGCGTTCGAAGATGACAAAGGCCCAGTTGGAGAAGGCGCTCAGCTAGAGCGTCCGCGGGGTTGTGGAGGCGACCGACCGCTACGGCAAGCTGATGCGCGGCGCGGGCCTGGCCCCGGCCACCCGGCCCCGGACTCCTGAAGCCGCGCCCAGCCGCCCGACATGACGATCACCAGGCTAGGGTTTGCCGCGGAAAAGACGATGTCTCCCTTATAGATGTGGGTGCGTTTTCCGATACGGCCCAGTACCTGACGGTCCCGCAAGGGCAGTTCGTTCCAAAAACACATTCGGTCAGCCTTGGGGAACATCCGGCTCATCCTTGAGTGCTGTATAGAGCAATCAAAATAGCTGGAATGACTCCGAGTGGTGCCGCTATGGCCAGCAGGGTCTGGGCCGGTGCGGCGTGTGCCGGCTTGGCGGCGGCATAACCCGCCACGATGACGACGGTGATCGTGACCATGACTCCAGCCACCAACGCCACAAGATCCTTCGGCATCCGCTCTCCCTGCCCCTCGATGCCTCTTCGCCGAGCGGTTTCGTTTTCGCACGGCCTGGTAAGGACTGCGTGGAGGAAACCATAGGGTGTGCGGGCGCTTCGGTCACCTGAAAGACATCCGTTTCAGGGATGTCAGCTATTTACGTCGGTGAGCTGCGAAAACACGTGACTTCAGGATTTGAACCTTCTCACCGGACAAGGTTTCGAAGAGGGGGATCTGTATCCGTGTGGAAGGTTTCTCATTCCGAGGCGTACGATTCTCACCTTCAAGATCTTTTCATGAGCTATCGTGTTGGTGAGCTGATGTCCTTGCCTCTTCGCCGAGCACACCCGGGCGTCCGGTCTCTGGGGTGGGGTGTCCGGGGTGGTGACTGGGCAGCCCCATCCCGCTCGACCAGGTGATCAGGGTCGATCCCACAAGCCGGGCGGGGTCTTTCGGCCCCGCGGCGGCCGGTAGACGACGGCCGAGACAGGGCAAGCCGTATCAGATCTACAGCGGATTCGTTTCCAGGTAATGCCGCAGCTTGTCACGGAGTTCGTCCATGGAGATGACGCCCATGTTGGGGATATCCAGATACTCTTCGTCGGTGCGGGTCGTCAGGTCGGCTATTACGCATATGTCCTCACGGCCAAGAAGGTTTCCCAGCCGATTGCCGAGCCTCAGTTTCGCCAGTGGCATCTGCGGGTCGAAGGCTTTGTTACCGGCCAGATCCGCTATGTTCCAGCCGCGCGGGCCGCCTTCGTAGAACAGTGCTTTGTTCTTCAGCCCGGCGATGACACGGCCGACCTCTTTTCGCCCTTCCGTGCCACCGTAAGTCACGGGTTCAGCGTTTTTCAAGGCGACCTCAAGCGTCTCGATCATGAAGTTCAGTGCCGTCGGCGTCATCGGGCCACCCTTCTCCGGCGATATCGTCTTTCAGGTAAATATCATGCCGGAGGGTTAGGCGCAGGCGTATCGCAGAACGTGCGCCCCAAATCAAGTGGCGTGCCCGCGCCGATCAGATACCCACTGAACCACAGGCGACGTCGGCATGAGCCCGATCCACGGCTTCGGGATACGCCTTCCGCATGATGCGTTTCCGAGCATCGTCTCCGCTGCGATAACGAACGCCCGTTTTCAGCCATGACCTCGCGCAGGAGGTTGCGCAACGGCTCCAGGAAAAACGCTTCGCGCCAAATGCGGGGGCGCCGTGTTCGCCTGCGGCGGCATGGCCGGCGTGGTGGGATGACTTCGCCCGTTGTCCGCGCCGATCCCCTTCAGGTGGTGAAGGACGGTGCTCATGTCGGCGCGGGCAGAGTGGATCGAACTCGCCGACGGGGATCGGGGTAGGGCATCACACCCGGCACGGTGTTGACGGCTGCCCACCGGGTCGCGGCGACCGGCCACTTTCTCGGCGGCGCCGCCCGCCAGGACCTCCGGTTCGCGGCCGTCGTCAATCTGGGCGGCTTCCCCCGCGACCCCGAACCGCGGCCGTTCCACCAGCCCGTGCTCGCGCTCACCCACGACGTCACGCCGGGCGAGAATCCGGACTATCTCCCCCGCTATGCCGACGACGTCATCATCGTGGTCGCCGTGCTGCGCTCGGTGGTGCGCCGCGCCGGCCTGCAAGCCGTGCGCCGGCACTGGCCCGGCACCGACGACGGCTTTGCCGTCCTGGCACAGCTGGCCGGGCTCGGCAAGCCTCCGGCCGTTTCCTGACCGCGCCGGACCAGTGACGATGGCCCTCAGACCCAGGGTTTCGGGCGCTTCCCAGGCCGTCAGCTGCCGCTCAGGGCCGGTTTCCTGCTGCGCGAGCTGGTTGATCAGGTCAGCGAGGGCTCGCAGGAGGGCGATCACCGGCTGGAGCACCTCCATCGTGGCCTCGGGCGCGATCGTTATCTTGGTTTTTGAGCGTTCTTGCTGGTCAGCGGGTTGATGCCCGGTAAGGCAAGTAGGTCATCCTGCGGCCGACTCGGTGGGCCGGGCTTCCAGGTCGGCGATCATCTCGGTGAGCAGGCTGGTGTTGTGGTGCCTGACCACCTGGGGGCCGATCTTGTCGATACGATCGTTGTCTTGGGCCTTTGTCCTCTTTCTTGCAGTTCAGAGAGATGATCTCGTCTGGCGAGTAGGACACGTCGTATCGAACGGGTGTTCAGCCGTTTCGGCCGAAACGGCTTTCATCGCGGGACGACCCCGGAAGGAGCTGGGCCAGGTCGTGACGATCACCGACTTCGGTCCTCACCGTACGGGCCAGGGTGTTCGGCGCCGCAGGCCTCCTTCGTCGGCCCACGGCATCGAGCCAGCGGAAGGCCCAGGCGGTAGAGCACGGGAGCAGTGATCGGCAGTCGCGACCGGGGGACCCCCGAGAGCGGCGGATCTTGTCCAGAACGGTGATGAACCGCGGGCAGTCACCGGCTTGGCCGGAGGTGAGCACGAAGGTCAGCGGCGGCCCGGCGGCATCGGCCGCAGCATGGACCTTGCTGCTCAGCCCGCCCCGGGACCGGCCGAGCCTGGCAGCCCTCGCCCGGGCCTTTCGGCGTCACCACGTGGCGGCACGATCCGGCGCGGGCGACGCGTCCGCGCCGTCCGCGCCGGGTGTGGCCTGCGGCGCATCACTCGCAGCACCGGCGGCTGCTTGGCCGGCGGAGCCCCCTTTTCCTCGGTCAGTGCCTGTTCCAGCGCATCCAAGGTCTGTCCGGCGACCGCCAGCCCGGCCGACTCTTGATGCGCCCGCACGATCGTGGAGTCCACGCTGACCACTTCGACCTGCCCGCGCAAGGCGGCCTCGGCGATCAGCGCCTCCATCAACCCCTGGAACACCCCGGCCTTGGCCCAGCCGTTGAACCGGGAGTAGAGCGTGGACCACGGCCCATACCGTTCCGGCACGTCACGCCAGCCCGACCCGGTGCGAAAACGCCACAAGATCCCGCTGAACTGATCACGCACCCGCCGGGGAAGCGACCCGGTGGCCGCCACCGGCAGACACGGCTCGATCAACGCCCACTCGGCATCCGTCACATCAAAGCGCGCCACGTCCGAGTTCTACCAGCCACGACCAGACCGCCACCGGGCCTCACCTAGATCCGAACCCCAAACAGCTCCTGGTTCCAGGCCATGAATGCGGAAAATCGGCTCCGATGCGCCTGTTCCTGAGAAACTTCGGCGTCTCTCACCGAATCCTGGCGAGGTCGATCAGATAGAACTGGTCTCCGAGCGCGTAGCTGAGGAGCCGACCGGTCGAATCCGTGGAAGGCATGCTGATGGATTGGCCCTCCGCGCGGATGCCCAGGTCACCTGAAACGCCGGTGCTCAGGTCGTAGAGTCCCACGCCGTCAAGTAAGCCGTCGCCGTACCTCGAAGTGAGGAAACGGTCCTGGGACGGCGGCGTCGCCACGGACACCACGCCGGGTATGGCCTTGTGGGCGGTGCCGTCCCGGTGCCGGAAGAAGTTCCCGCCCTCTGCGGTGCTGCCGAGGCAGATGGTCACGCCGCAGAACTGGATCGTCTCGCCGGGGTGAGTGACGGCCGTTCTGGTCTCGCCGGTCTCGACGTTGAGGATCCGGGCGTACGGGGCGCCGTGCGGCTCGCCGCCCTGCCCGGGCGTGCCAATCCACGGCCAGGTGAGCAGATGCATCCCGGCGCCTCCCTCGACCGGTTTCACCGCGCCGCCCGCGAGCGGGGCGGAAAAGACCCCCCCGGTGTAGAGCGAGAAAACAATCGTGTCGTCGACCACCGCCAGCTGGTCGATCCCACTGCCGTCGTCGGAGGGCGCGAGCTTTTGCTCGGCGACGATCTTGGCCGTTCCGCCCGCCAGCGGCACCGCCCACAACTGCGCGACGGAGTCCTTCGCGGTCCACCAGGCCACGTACCCGCCTCCCACGGCGAAGCCATTGGCGAAGCCGTCCTCGCCCTCGGGCTCCGGCAGGGTGATGATCTCGCGTTCCGCGCCCTTGTCCAGGTCGTAGGCGTACACAGCGGCTACCCGCCCGACGTCCGCCATCAAGGTCACCATCAGCAGTGAGTGATCGTCGATCAACGCCACTGGCCGCCACGACTGGCCGCCGGGTCCTTTCGCCGGAATTTTCCGTACGGCCTGCGGCCAGACCTTCTCCACGGGCGCGGCGGGCTTGGCGGCGGGATTGGGGAGGAGCGGCCCCGAGGCGGGCGTGGCGGTGGTGGTGGTGGTGTCGCCTCCGGGCCCCACGGCGAGCGTTCCGCCCGCGACCAGGACGATCGCGGCAGCCGCCAGCATCACTCTGGTCCGCTGCCTTCTGCGCCGGTAGGCCCGATCAAGCCACTCAGGCAGCAGGGCAGGTAGCCGGGGCGCCTGGTCGGACGCCTGGCCCAGTGTCCTGCGCAGCAGTTCCTCGATTTCGGTCATCGTACGTTCCCCCTGGTCATCGGCTCGATCGGGACGGAGCGGCGGAGTTTTCCCAGCGCGCGGGAGGCCTGGCTACGTATGGTGCCGCGCGAGATCCCGAGCACGGCGGCGATCTCGGCGTCGTCGAGCTGCTCGTAGTAGCGCAGCACCAGCACCGCGCGTTGCTTACGCGGTA
Source organism: Streptosporangium sp. H13245 (assembly GCF_055690525.1). Taxonomy (NCBI): domain Bacteria; kingdom Bacillati; phylum Actinomycetota; class Actinomycetes; order Streptosporangiales; family Streptosporangiaceae; genus Streptosporangium; species Streptosporangium sp. H13245. The sequence continues at coordinate 99,565 of NZ_JBSZKT010000022.1, forward strand.
GGCCAGCCAACGCCTGCCACATCTTCTGCTCGTCGTCGCCGGGCAGCTGGTCGTGGTGTTCAAGCTCCGGCAGATTCCAGGCGGACAGCTCGCGCCTGCGCAGGCGCCAGCTGGCGATGTGCAGCCTGGCCATCGTGGTACGCACGTAGCTTTCGGGATTCTCCTTGTGCCGCAGCCGGGGCCAGGCGGCGCGCAGCCTCAGCAGCGCCTCCTGGACCAGGTCGGCCGCATCGTGCGGATTGCCCGCCAACACGTGGCCGTAGCGCAGCAGCGCGTCGCCGCGTTCGGCGACGAACTCCGCAAAACGCGAATCAACTTCCAACACTTCTCCCCCTCCGTCGCTTCTTTCGCATCCCAGAGGAGCAAAGTGCGGAAACTGTTGCATGAGCGGCTCCAGGCGAGCGCCTCACGCGAGAGGGCCTTGACCAAAGAGGATCACAAACGCAGCAAAGCGCGCGAACCGAGGTGTCGCTAAGAGTCGTGTCACCAGGTACACGCGATCGTGTTGACCCTGGTGGCAGCCCTCGCAGCCGGAGCGGGGTCGTCCGCCGGAACGCTTACTCTGTCCCATTGACCCAGTCCGCTGACCTGGGCCAATGCAATCGCGTGTACCTGGTGACACGACTCTGACAACACCCCACACCGCCCAGACGCCGCTTCTACGCCGACCGGCTCACCTGCGTCAACGGACCGTTGACGCATGCTTTTGGCCTACACCAGATGAGAGCCGGTGAGCGGCCTCGCGCCCAGGGATCGTCACACCAACCGGTCGAGGAGTTTGCCGAGTCGGTCGATGGCCTTGCCGTGGCGGGGTTTGATCGACAACGGAACGGCCAGTGGCGTTGTTGGACGCGACCCTGAGAAACGCGGACCTGAAAGACGCGGACCTGACACGTACGAACCTAACGGGCGCGGATCTCCGTCAGGTTCGGGGCGTGACCGCTGACCAGATCAAAGAGGTCGGGATCACCGACGACACCACCAAGTTCTAGTACCAACGCCGTTCAGTTAGGCGTGGTGTCTGTCACCACCACCTCATCCCTCCAAGCTGATCGATCTGCTCGGCCTCCATGGCGTGATGGCCGTCAGCGATGATCAATCGTGACCGGCCACTCGGGTGGCCCCTCGGCCAGCCGCGTCGGAGGTTGAGCAGCATCCAGACTGATCAAGGAGGCGGCCCGAGTGCTGCTTCCGGGTGGTCCGCTGCTGTTCTACGGGGTGCACCCCTGTTTCAATGGCCCGCACATCGAGGTCCGTACCGACGGAGCGGTGGTCATCCACCCCACCTACCAGCTCAGGGGCTGGCACAGCCGCTCACCATGGTGGCGCGAGGGCGGGGTCCGCGACCGGGTCGGCATGAGCCACGTACCGCTGCCCGACCTGATCAACGCGTTCATCGACGCGGGACTGAGCATCGATCGGCTCTCCGAGCCACGCGAGCACCTCGTCCCGTCGGTGCCGGCGGTAAGGGCGTTCCACCGAAACTGACATGACCGTTCTCATCGGCCAGACCAGTCGGGTCGCAGACCTCGTCAGCCAGTCACTGACATTAAGTCCGCGCGACTCGCTGACCACAATCCCGCGCATCCACTGACATCATCTCCGCGCGCGACACCAACGGCTTGCCAACGCCACTGACGGTTCGGCTGCTGCTCAACCCCCTTGTCCTTCTATGAGGGAGAAGACGCGGCGCGCAGCAGGGCCAGGGCGTCGGCGCGGGTGGGTAAGAATTTTTTCTGAATGTGTACAGCCATACCGATAGATAATATAAAGCATGACATCAGGGACCGCGGAATCGAGAAAATGGGGCGACCCCGCCTTGGTGATCTTGACTCTGATCTGGCTGATAGGAACCCCATTCCTGTTCATGCAAGCATCACTGGCAGGCGTATACGGCCCGCGCGAAGGTTTTTCCGAAGGTGATCGTACGCGTCTCCTCATCGCCACAGCCGTTGTCGGAGTTACCGCGCCCACGCTCGCGGCCATCATCGCCGACAGAATCCGAAGGAGGGTCGCCGTGCTGGTGTTCGGAGTCACGGCAGCCCTCTGCTTGCTCATCGTCACGACGATCGTCACCGTTCCAGTCCCCTCTTCAGAGCCGGTGCCCAGGGGCCGTTGCATCGAGCGCAGCGGCGGGGACAACGAGTGTCCCGGAGGATGAACAAGCGCACGCGTCCGCGATGTGGCCTGTTCGACTCACCCGACCGGTGAACGCCCTCAGGTCGAGCGGCACGCGGGGCGTCACCATAGGAGACTGCCGCATCGACAAGCGCGCTATAGCGGGCGCGGCCTCGAAAGGGGGACAGCACCTTTCCAGCCCCAGCGGCTTAGCGCCAGTTTCCGTTCCGATGTTCCAAGTGCCGCCAATTGCATCGGATGCGAACTCGCGACAGGTGGAGAATCTGCCCGGAGAGTGGAGCAATCACGCTGTGGACCTGCGTACTTGAGCAGGATTCTGGCCGCGACGATACCGGTCACGAGAGCCTTGCTGCGACCCGTGCAGGGGGGGCTGGCCTTGGACTCCGCCGACGACTCGCATAGGATGCGGTTTTCTCGCATCTGATGCGAGTCGCGGAGGGTGGTGAACCGGTGGGGTTCAACGGGTCGATACCGGGGGCGGCCGGGCTGCACCTGGTCGACGGGGTCGCGTTGCTGCGGCCGGAAGAACAGGTCTTCGCGGCGATGCTGACGGGGTTCGCCAACCAGCAGCTCGCGCGGAATCTGGCCCGGACGACCGTGGAGGGCCGGGAGAACACAGTCAAGGCGTTCGCGGACTACGTGAACACCTACCCCTGGCACTGGACACCGGCGATGGTCGACGAGTGGCTCGGTGACCTGCGCTCGCTGCGGGACCTGAAGCGCTCCACGATCCGCTCGTACTCCGAGGCCGTACGGGCGTTCTGCCACTTCATCACCGATCCGCTCTACGAGTGGACAGCGACCTGCGAAGAGCGGTTCGGTACCCACCCGGTGCAGGTCGTGCACGAGTGGAACACCGCCGTGCACGTCCAGGACAACGAGGCGGACGCCAAGAAGCGCGCGTTCACCAAGGCCGAGCTGCACGCCTTCTTCGCGCACTGTGACGACGAGGTCGCCCGCATCCGGGCCTTCGGCCGCAAGGGCTGGCTGCCCGCCTTTCGCGACGCGACCCTGTTCAAGACCGCCTACGCTTTCGGACTACGGCGCAACGAGACGCGGATGCTGGACACCGCCGACTTCGGCCGCAACCCGCACGGCGGCGAGTTCGGCGTGTACGGCCGGTGCCAGGTCCGGTTCGGCAAGGCCAAGAAGGGCTCGCCGCCCAAGCGCCGCGGGGTGCTGACCGTGTTCGACTGGACTCCGGACGTCCTGGACGAGTGGTTCACCGAGGTCCACCCGCTGTTCGGCACCAACGACAACCCGGCGGCCTGGCCTTCCGAACGGGGCCTGCGGATCGGCTGCCAGCGGCTCAACTCCCGCTTCATCGCCTACCGCAAGGCCCTGGGCCTCGACGAGGGGCTGGACTTCCACTCCTTCCGCAGGTCCTACGTCACCCACCTCATCGAGGACGGCTGGGACCCGCGCTTCGTCCAGGAGCAAGTCGGCCACGAGCACGCCAGCACCACCTCGCTCTACACCTGCGTCTCCTCGGACTTCCGCACCCGCACCCTGCGGCGGCACCTGGATGCCACCATCGCCGCGGCCCTTGGGACCCAGACCGGGAGACAGGCATGAAACGCAAGGTCGGCTACACGTGGCGGCTGCGTGAGGTCATGGCCCAGCACCAGATTTTCACGGCCACCGAACTGGTGCCGCTGCTGCGCGAACGGGGCATCGACTTGTCCGCCTCCCAGGTCCACCGCCTGGTCTCCGGCACCCCGGAACGCCTGTCGTTGCAGGTCATGGCCGCGCTCTGCGACATCCTGTCCTGCACTCCGGCCGACCTGGTGGACACCACCGCCGAGAACGCCGGGGTCCGCAAGACCGCCACCGACAACCTGCCCGCACCGCCCGCGAACGTCGCGAAGCTGCGGCCCCGCGCGGCCCGCATCCTGCCCGACGCATGACCCGCACCTACGCCACCGGCGAGCAGTACGAACGCCGGTACATGGCCGAGTGCTGCCGCTGCGGCCGCCGCAGGCACAAGGCCGGCACCTGGCCGGACGGATACGTCTGCCGCACCTGTTCGGACCGCGCCGTCCGGACACGGGGTATTTGTCCGGGATGCGGCCAGGACCGGGCCCTGCCTGGACTCCGCCCCGGTGACGGAGTCCCGATCTGCACCACCTGCGCCGGCTTCTCCCGAACCTTCGACTGCTCACGCTGCGGCTTCGAGGGCAAGCTCCTGGGCGGGCGGCTGTGTGAGCGCTGCACGCTCAGCGACCGCCTCACCGCGCTCCTGGACGACGGCACCGGCCGCATCCGTCCCGCGCTGATCCCGCTGTTCAACCTGCTGGTGGCGATGGAGAAGCCCGGCAGCGGACTGGCCTGGCTGGCCATGCGCCACAGCCAACCGGCGAACGCCTCCCGATTGCTGCAACAGCTCGGCCTCGGCCAGATCTCGCTGACCCACGACGCCTTCCACGAGCTCCAGCCCTGGCGAACCGCCGATCACCTGGAAGAACTCCTGATGACCAGCGGAGTCCTGCCTACGGTCGACAAGTACCTCTGCTCCTTCCAACGCTGGCTTCCCGGGCATCTGGCCAGCATCACCGACTCCGAGCACGTCAAAACGATCAGGCTCTTCGCGACCTGGCGCGTCCTCCCGCGGCTGCGGGCCCGCGCCGAGCGAAGCCACATCACACCCAGCGTCCGGAGGTTCGCCGCCGAACAGATCAAGTACGCGACCGCCTTCCTGCAATGGCTCGGCCAACGCAACAACAGCCTCGCGTCCTGCGGCCAGATCGACATCGACGCCTGGTGGGCCGAGAGCAGCGAACACGGCCGCACCTGCCTGAGGGCCTTTCTCAGCTGGGCCATGCAGACCCGTAACTGCCCACGCTCCCTGTCCATCCCCGCGATGAAGGTCTCCCGGCGGGCCGCACTGAGCGAAGACGAACGCCTCGACGCCCTTGGCCGACTGCTGACCGACACGGAGATTCCGATACGTCTGCGTGTCGCGGGGGTCATCGTGCTCCTCTATGCGCAGCCCGTGAGCCGCATCGTCCGGCTCAGCGTCGACGACGTGGTCCACGACGGCGACACCCTACTGCTACGGCTCGGTAAACCCGCCTCGCCCGTTCCCGCACCGGTCGCCGCTCTGCTGCTGGAGCACATAGCGAACCGCGACAACATGAACACCGCCACCAGCCCCGCCTCCCGATGGCTCTTCCCGGGCCGCCGGGTAGGACAGCCAGCCCGCCCCGACCACCTGTCCGCGCTCCTGAACGAGGCCGGGATCCCGGCCTCCGCAGCACGTGGCGCCGCCATCCGCCAGCAGCTCCTCGAACTGCCCGCTCCCGTCGTTGCCGACGCTCTCGGCTACCACAACAAGACCACCAGCCGCCTCATCAGAGAGACCGGCGGGACATGGAGCCGATACGCCGCTGGCGATCACACAAGGTCACCGACAAGCCAGCCTCCTCGGGGAGCCGGCGACAGTTGACTACGAGGGCCCACAGCAGAAGGCCATTCTCTAGCGGAGACGGGCCAGCAAGTGGGCGTCCAGGAAACCCCGGTCGGAGGCCGGGTCGTGGAGCAGCCGCGCGAATGTGGCGAACCCAGCCCCGGCCAGCAACTCGGCGAAGCGGTCCACCGGCCAGCTATAGGCGGGTGTCACCTTGTGGTCGAAGCGGACCGGCTCGGGCGCGTCGGTTCCGAAGAACGAGACCAGGAGAATGCCTCCCGGCGCCAGGACACGCGCCTGCTCGGCGAGCAGCGCGGGTAGTTCCCCAGGAGGGGTGTGAATCATCGAGTAGTGGGCCAGCACGCCGCCGAGCGCGCCGTCCTCAACTGGGAGTTCCTCCATCCGGGCCTCATCGAACTTCAGCGCCGGTTGGGCCCGCCGAGCGTGGTCGACCATGGCCGGAGAGAGGTCGAGCCCGAAGGCATCCAGCCCCAGGTCGTGCAGCATGGCCGTCAGATGTCCGGGCCCGCAGCCGACGTCCGCCACCCGCGAATTCCCCGTCCCACGCACCAACTCGGCGAAGGTGCCGATCATGTTCCGTGTGAACGGCTGCGTCTCCAGTCGGTTAGCGAACATCGACGCATATAACTCGACGACCCCGTCGTAGGCCGTCCTGGTCTCGTCCTGGTGCTTTGCCACGGGAAGGAAGTTAGCACCCCCCATGCTCAGCTGTTCTCCGGCCCCGTGCCGAATCCTGCGCCATCGTATCGGACTCGCTCGGCTACCAGGACAAGGCCATCACCCGGTGGCGCGACAAGCCGCTGGCGACCACAGTCAGTCACCAGCTGACTGGACTCCTCGGGGAACTGGCGACAGTTGATTAGGCGATCACACCAGTAACGTCGGCGCTGGAGCGCCACTCGATTGGTGTTGTCCGGGCCGACGCTCGCCGCACATCGCCTCCGGCCTCGTGTCGTCGACGTCGAGGGCGCGCTGGTGAGCCGGGTTCGCGCAAGGGAGTCTCTTAAGACTTCCCGTGCGTCGCTTCGCCGTACTAACCATCTGTCGTTCGCCTCGCGGCATGAGCCTGCCGCCACTGCTCGGCCGCCTGGAGCATGTGGTGGCCGACGTGCTCGAAGAACTCGCCCACGTCCCGCAACCGGGTGCCGGCGGGTGTGGTGGCGCCGAGGGTCCGGGCTCCTTGACGGGCGAAATCTGCCAGCATGGCGTTCTGTCTGGCGCTGGCCAGCCAGCCGCGGAGCCAGGCGTCGTCGTCGATGACGTACCGGTCGCGCCGTCGGCGGGGATCGCGTTCCCGCCGGATCAGTTCCTGCTGTTCGAGTTCGCCGATGGCCTTGGAGATGGAGGCGGGACTGACCTGGAGGCGCTGGACGAGCTCGGCGGCGGTAAGGCTGCCGCTGTCGGTGAGGTACAGGCAGGTGAGCACCCGGGCGGTCATGCGCGGTAACCCCGTCCCGATCATCATCGCGGCGAACTGTTCCTCCAGTTCGTGGACCGCCTCGGGGTCTCGCCCGTGCGCGTCGGTGGTGGCCGGTGGCGCCGGGGCCGGGGCCGGTTTGCGTCGGCGAGCACGGTCTTCGGTCGCCTGGTGTGCCCGGTCGGCCTGGTAGCCACCGGCTCCACCATTGCGGATCACCTCCCGGCTGATGGTCGAGATCGGCCGGTCCAGGCGCATGGCGATCTCGGTGTAGGTGAGTCCTTCGGCCAGCCCCTCGGCAATGTGTCGACGGTCCTGGTAGGTCAGCCTGCCTCCCGGCATCGGGTGTTCGCCCCCTGTCGCTCTGTCGTCCCAGCTCGCCTGACGCGTCCGCGGGGTGGATGGACAGTATTGCGTTCGCGAGCACATCATTGCAAGAAGCGATCATCTATATTGCGTTCGACCGCAGAGTCATTGCAAATTGCACCACTTTGACCTGCATAAATAGAAAAAATCTGAGATCAAATTTGACATTTTTGTGAACGCAAACTAGCTTTTTCTATATACCGAACAAGCACTATCGCGAGCGAGACAGTCGGTGTCGCGCCGATGTCCCTCGCCTGAAAGGAATCGACATGACCAAGTCCCTCCCCGTTACGGCAGGGCTGCTCATCGCCGCAGTGACGGTGGCAGAGGTCGCAATGGCGGCCCCTGCCACGGCGACGTCTACTCCCGGTCATGCCGAGGTGCAGCGTGCTCTTGACCACGCCGTGGCCGACGGCACTCCCGGTATCGTCGCCGAGATTAGCGATGGCAGCGGCGAGTGGTTCGGCTCGGCGGGCGTGGCCGACACCAAGACCGGCCACAAGCGTCGGCGACACGAGCGGTTCCGCATCGGGAGCGCCACCAAGGCGTTCACGGCCACCGTGGTCCTGAAACTGGCGGCCGAACACAAGCTGAGCCTCGACGACACGGTGGACAGGTGGCTGCCCGGCCTGGTCAAGGGCGACGGCTACGACGGCCGTGAGATCACCGTCCGGCAGTTGCTCAACCACACCAGCGGGATCTTCAACTACGGCAATGACAAGGAGTTCTTCGCCACGGGACAGGGAGCCGCATGGTTCGAGCACCGCTACGACACCTACACCCCCGAGCAGCTGGTGAAGGTCGCCCTGGCCAACCCGCCCTATTTCGAGCCGGGCAGGGGCTTCGGTTACTCCAACACCAACTACGTTCTGGCCGCGATGATCGTCGAAAAGGCCACGGGCAGGACGTACAGCGAGGAGCTCACCCGGCAGATCTTCCGTCCGCTGGGATTGACCGGGACATACCTCCCGGGCCGCGAGGCGAAGATCCGCGGGGCGCACCCTGTGCACTACTCCACGCTGTTCTCCTCCGACGCCAACCCCAAGATCTACGACGCGACCGAGATGAACCAGTCCTTCGCCTGGGCGGCCGGCGGTATCATCTCGACCACCTCCGATCTCAACCGGTTCTTCGGCGCGCTGCTGAGTGGACGCCTGCTGCCGCCCGCCCAGCAGCGGGAGATGTTCACCACCGTCGCGACCCAGAACTGGATTCCCGACACCCGGTACGGCCTCGGCGTCTTCTCGCAGAAGCTGTCATGCGGCGTCACGGTCTGGGGCAACGCCGGCGCGACCTACGGTTCGTGGGCGTATGCCATGGGGTCTCGTGACGGCAGGCACATGGTCACCAGCCAGGTCAACGGTGACTGGAGCGGCTTGAGCGTCTTCGACAACGTGCTCGCGGCGGAATTCTGCCCAGCCGAGTCGTAACGCATTGTGGTGGCGCGCTCGCGGGTGCGGCGGATCCAGTGCGCCGGGCAGGCGGTGGGGCGCAGGTAACGCCGGGTAGCACCGGGCAACGCCGCCAGCGTACGGGCCTTTCTGGGCGCGGGTTTCCTTCCGGTCGGCGCCGAGGCCCTGCTCACCCGCCAGCCAACACCGAGCACTCCCCCGGACGCGCCGAACCACCGCGCCGACGATACGCCCCGGGGTTGAGCGCGAGCCGTCAGGAGGTGGGTCTGATGCGTGAGTGCCGCGCCAGAAACCAGTCGGTATGGCTCAGGAGATCTGCCAGACAGCCTCCGAAGGCGGCGTCACGATCGAGGTGCTGAGACCGTCGAAGACGGTTTCGAGGGCCGACGCCCCGGACGGCAGCGGCTCTCATTGATTCACAACCGGCTTCCAAGGGTGGCCGGAGATCCTTTCGGATGTATGACGACGAAAGGAGTGACCGTATGAACAAGAGGCGCAAGGCCGTGCTGGTCATGGCCGTGTTCTTCTCGGTGGGCACCGCGAGCCTGATCAGTGCCGGTCCCGCCGCGGCCATGCCGCCGAACTGCCCCCTCTTTGAGTGCGAGGAGAGCGGCGGAGACGGCGGCACCACAGGCGGTGGTAGCGGTGGGGGTGGTGCACCGCAGCCGCAGCCGCCGACGCCCCCCGGTGGCGGGAGCCCCGACGGCGGAACAGGCGGCAACTCGGGCGGCTGGGGAGACCCCGGGACAGGCGGCGGCGGCTGGGGATACCCCAGGACGCCACCCCTGGATGCCTGCGCTGAGCTGCCCAGAGACCCAGCGTGTCCTCGCCACTGAACCCGCGACGCTGAGTCCTGCCCGCAGCCGCCCCGGCGCCTGCGGGCCACCCGGCGACCGGGGAGCGCGGCACGATCGGCTACGGCACCTGCGGCGAGGACTTCGTCCCCACCTGAGGCTCTTGCGCGCCCGCGCGTAGGATTTCTTCGGTGCCTGTGGTCAAGGCGTTCTCCTCCCGAACATGTCCCCGGCCCCGAAGTGAGCCGATCTGCGTAGGTCACCGCGCCTCCGAGGAGATCGTGTTCTTGGAAGCGGAGACGGTCACGCCTTCCTCTATCCGGTGGGAAGCTGCGGGCGCCTTGCGCGCCATGGCGAAGGGCAGTGAGGCGTGCACGAGCTGAGAAGGCTGTTGGAGGAGGCCTCCTGCGGGGTCTTTCCCGATGCCGATGGGGTGGTGGAGTTCGTGGACCAGCCCAGCCCGCGCGACTGCGGGGTGATCGCGTTCACCGCGCACAGCGTGGTGTTCGCCGATGTCGATCGCGACTGGATGCGCGGCCTGCTGCCCGCCGACGACGTGTCCGCGCCGCTGAACCCGCCGTTCCTGCGCGCCCTGGAGGAGCGGACCGGGCGCCGGGTGGACAACCTGGACCTGCTCGCCGTCGCCGGTGCGCTGAGCGGCCCGCCCCCATTGCCGCTCACAGAGATCACCGACGTCGACCACCCCCGGGTACGCCGCGCCCTCCAGCACCGCGACGGGGTGCGAGCGTGGCAGGCCGACGGAGGAATCGTGCTGCTCGGGCAAGGGGTGGCGGGCCGATGGGAGATCGCCGTCGAGGTCGGGGACGCCTACCGAGGCCACGGCCTCGGTCGGCGACTCGCGCGAGCGGGACGGCACCTCCTCGGCGCCGGGCAGGCGGTGTGGGCGCAGGTAGCGCCGGGCAACGCCGCCAGCGTACGGGCTTTCCTGGGCGCGGGTTTCCTTCCGGTCGGCGCCGAGGCCCTGCTCACCCGCCAGCCAACACCGAGCACTCCCCCGGACGTACCGAACCACCGCGCCGACGGTACGCCCTGGGTTTGAGCGCGAGCCGTCAGGAGGTGGGTCTGATGCAGGAGTGCTGTGCTTCGAACCAGTCGGTGGCGATGTCGGTTCCCGTGAAGCGCCCGATCAGCGCCAGGGCCGAGCTGACGCTCTCCGGATACTCCACGGGATCGTCGGGGACGTCGTCATCGCTGATCTGGAAGCGCAGCCCGTCCATCAGGCGGTCGAGCGCGTGCGGATCGTCGCCGGACCGCTCCTGTGGCCAGGTCGGGTCAAAGGAAACAATCACGTGCCCGTCGCGGGCGTAATCGAAGAAGGCGTTGCCGTTGATGTCCATGCGGAGGCCGAGGGCCTGTCGGCCGCCTTCGGTGATGGATCGCAGGAACTCGCTGTGGCCGTGCGCCGGCACGATGGCGAACCAGTCCTTGACCTCGGCCACCCAGCGGGATTTGTCGTCGCCGTGGTGGTCGAGAATTTCGCTCAGATGGCAGGGGGTACGGGTGGCGAGGTCCAGGGAGAAGTCCCGGGCGAGAGCGTCGAGGTCCGCGCCCTTGATCCAGAGGGCGCTGAATCCCAGCGACCACAGGTCCGGCTCGGCGTCGAGCCCTTCGGTGAAGAGAGTCGAGACCAAAAGGTCGTGCAGGTAGGTCGGTGAACGCATGGCTGCTCGGCTTTCGAGGAGAATCGGGCCGGATTTTGGCGGTGGACAAGCCGTGGCCGGTTCAGCCCGTACTGTGACCACCGAAGACGATGCAGAACGGGTGACCGACAGGATCGGCGAAGACGCGAAAGCCCGTCTCACGTTCTCCTGGGACGCGGGTGGCACCCAGGGCAAGGAGTTCCCGCTCGGCCTGGTCGGGATCACTCACGCGAATATCGAGGTGCATCTGCTGGGGATACACCGGGTCAGGCCAGCGCGGCGGAACCCATGGGGTCGCCCTCTGAAAGGCCAGCTGTCGAAGCCCAGGTTCCAAGCCGATGACCACCCAACCGTCGATGTCCTCGTTGATCCTCATGCCGAGCACCCGGCAGTAGAACTCCGCGAGAGTACGCGGGTCCGGGCAGTCGATCACTGTCTTTTCGAGACGTCCGATCATGCACAGAGAATGCCAGCATGCGGGTGACCGCACCCTCGCCTGACCAAGCACGATCTCGTAGAGATTCTCCTCAAGCCCCAAAAATGAGGAACGACACGATGACGGATCTACGCGAGAAGTTCCCCGGCGACGACCAGCACGCCGTGCTCGCGTCGCCCGGCTTCGGGGAGGCGTTCGGGGGCCGACAGCCCGTCACAACCTTGGGGAACCGATTTCGGGCTCGTTGAGGTAGGTGACCAGGACCCCGGTCGAAGCGTTTGGAAGGGATGGTCCTCAGTTTTCGGACCCGCGACGGCCCAGAGAGTGGAACGCGTGACACTGGATCTTTCCGTGGTTACGGATTTCCGCACCGCGTTCACCACCTACGACGACATTGGGACGGTCGCGTCGCTGATCGGCGCGGTCCCTCTGACGGTGGACCACCGTTCCCCGGAAGCTCTCACCGTGAGCACCGCCACCATCATCCGCCGGGACACCGGATCCTTCATGGCGGGGCGGACCTGGATGGATCAGGGGGTCGCGGGCGGCCTGGCTCGGTCGCGTCCGTCGTGGTCCTAGGTACGCCGGAGCGCGGCCATGACCTCCTTGGCGTGGGCGAACAGGACATAGTGTCCGCCATCGACGAAGTGGGTGGTCACCCGCGGGAGCCTGGACGTCATCTCCCGTCCCGACTGCGGGCTCACGTTGCCGTCCTGCTCGCCGTGCCACCATTCCACGGGACCGGTGACATCGGGCAGGTCGAAACCCCAGGGCCGGCACAGGAGCACGATGTCCTGGGTCGGGCCCGCGGGCCCCTGGCGGCACCCGTCCGCGAGCGCCTCCATTGACGCCCTGGTCTCATCGGGGTACTCCCGTGCGAACTGGGCGTCCGGTGACGTGCCGCGGGTGGCCAGGGCCATGAGGCGGTCGACGGCCTTGGCCGATCGGGGGGTACTGAGCTGGTACAGCGCACCGAACAACCGTGGCGCACGGAGTGCCAGCCCGTAGTAGAGCCGGGACACGCGTGACATCATGCCGTCGGCTCGCGTCCACTCCTCGCTGTACGGCGGGCTCCCCGCCCCCACCACGGTGCCGTGGACACGGTCGGGGAGCCGGTGTGCGACAGCGAGGGCGTAGGCCGCTCCGGCGGAGTGGCCGATCAGCCCGAAGCGGTCCAGGCCCAGGTGGTCGGCCCATTGTTCGACGTCACCTGCCCAGTCGGCGACCCGCCGCGCGGGTGCCGGATCGGAATGCCCCAGTCCGGGCCGGTCCATCGAGAGCAGCCGGATCCCGTCGGCGGTGGCCGCCGCGTCCAGGGTGATTCCGGCTCGCCCGGAGGTCCCCACCCCGGGCAGGAACAAGCACGGCCGGCCCGCCGGATCGCCGTACTCGTACCAGCTCAGGGTGCGGCCGTCGTCGAGGGTCATGGATGTCGGCATCCGGGTGTCGCCCTGGCTCATCAGAGGTTCCTGTCCGTCGAGTGGTGCTCGGTTTCGTTCCGGTGCTCGCCGTTCGGCCGCCGGTCCGGGTGGAGCTCCTGACCGGTCGCGGGGTCGGCGTCGCGCAGTTCTCGCCACTCCGTGAGCAGTTGCGGCAACCGTTCGGCGAGGAAGTCGCTGAGCGAGGCGAGCTCCTCCAGCGGTCTGCGCCGCTCAGCGCTCTGGTCGTTCAGCAGCGTCAGGCCCTCGCGGGCGAAGGCTGCCGCCTCCCGATAGGGTTCGGGGTCGAATCCCTGGGTCTGGTTGATGGACACCCTGACCCGGTCCACCCGTTCGCCGACCGTCCGCTCGCGCTGCAGCGCGCCGTGCGCCTCCAGATCCTTCACCGCTCCGGCGATGGCGCTGCGGCTCGCGCGTAACGCGGCCGCCAGTTCGTCGATGCTCTGCCATTCGGGATCGCAGACCAGCAGGTAGCCGACCACCCGTCCCGCGACGGGAGAGACGCGCATCCGACGGACCCAGACTCGTGCCACCCGGCCGGCGTATTGCAGCTGCAGCTCCTTGATCGTCATGTTTCTCAACTTAGACTGGATATTCAGAAATAACAATATTTTCTGTCAAATCAACCTGGATGGGACCAAGAGGGTCGTGCCCACCCGGTGAACGAGCGTCACCGGGTGGGCACGGATTGCCGGCTATCCCGCCTTTTTCATCAGTTTCACCAGGCTGGAGAAGCTGTCGGCCGCGTGACCGGCGTCCATGCCGCGTCGGAACAGGTCCACGACGGCGGCGGGAAGTGCGGTGTCGATGCCCGCGTCGGTGTTGGTGTGCAGGATGTGTTCGACGCTGGCCATGCCCATGGCCAGCCGGTCCACGTCGCCGCCGTGCTCGCCGGAGTCGATGCGCGCCGCGTAGAACGACAGGAAGCCGGGCATCGACGTCATGGTCTCGGTGGCGTGCGGCAGGATTTCCTTGGCGGTGAGGCCGTGGGCGTTGGCCAGGGCGATGGCTTGCCAGTAGCTGAGCATGGAGGTCCAGAACATGACCATGCCGATCTGGTAAAGCAGTGCGGCCAGCCCGGGGTCTTCGCCTCGGAAGTCTGTTCTGGTCAGGGCTTCGAGGGTGGGCCGGTGGGTTTCGAACGGTTCGCGGGGGCCGCTGTAGAAGGTGGATGACTCGGGTTGTCCGATGCCTGAGGGTGGCACGGTGACGCCGCCGGTGAGGTGGATTCCGCCGTGCTCGGTGATCCATTGGGCGCCCGCGCGGGTCTTGTCCGGGGTGTCGGAGCTGAGGTTGACCAGTACGCGGCCGGGGAGGGCGTGTGCTGCCGGTTTCAGTACGGCGTACATCGCGTTGTAGTCGGTGAGGCTTAGGATCACTAGTTCGTTGGCCGTGAGTGCTTCCTCGATGTTGCCTGCGAGCAGGGCGCCGCGCTCGATCAGTGCGTCGGCGCGGGAGGGGGTGCGGTTCCAGATGGTGACCTGGTGGCCTTTGTCGAGGAGGGTTTCGGTCATCGCCTGTCCCATGGGGCCGAGGCCGATGACAGTCACGGGTTGCCTGTTGTTCATGGTGGAGGTCTCCGTGGTGGGTGCGCTCAATGGCTAAAACGATCGCTCTATTTAGAGGGTGGGTAGACCGTAGCACATCTCTAAAACGAACGTTCTAACCAGTAGGCTGGGCGCATGGGCCAGACCAGCACCAAAGACCGGATCGTCATCGCCGCCTCACGTCTCCTGCAGCGCCAGGGGTACGTCGGCACGGGCATCAAACAGATCGCCAAGGAGGCGCAGGCCACGCTGGGGTCGGTCTACCACTTCTTCCCCGACGGCAAGGAGGCCGTCGCGGTCGCCGCCATCAAACACGGCGACCAGGAGTTCGCGGCCCTCCTCCGCGAAGCACTGGACAGCGAGCAGGATCCGGGGGCCGCCGTGGAGGCCTGCGCCCGGCAACTCGCCGACTCACTACGCGCCTCCGGCTGGACCGACGGCTGCCCGATCACCGCGGCGGCGCTGGAGACACTGGGCACCGACTCGGAGATCCAGCGGGTGTGCGCGGCGGCGCTACACAGCTGGGAGGGACTGGTCTACGACAAGCTGCTGCGCTCAGGCCTTCGCGCCGAGAACGCGCGCGACCTCGCGACCACGATCATCAGCACCCTGGAAGGCGCCGAAGTGACGGCCCAGGTCAAACGCAGCGAAGAACCCCTGCGAGCGGCGGGCCGACAACTGGCCCGCCTGATCGGCACATACGAGGCCGCCCCATCCGTGACCGAATAGGACCTCGGCCGCACACGACACCACCCCCACGTGCCTTACCAGACAGGACCGGACAACGGCAGCGATCACCAACCCGCACGGGCAAACAGGTTCCTCAACCAGTGGTCCCCATCGGCACCGGCATGGACCTGGCGGAGTGGCTTCGCGGCCGACACGTCGAGACGGCGAAAGCCCCGGCCGGAGCCAGGGGCTTCACGTCGCGCGGTCGCCTACGCGGGAAGGTCCCAGCTCGGCCCGTCCGGTTCGCCCAGCCAGACATACTGGCGGTCCCTGGTGACGGTGAGCCCGAACCCGGACTGATGCGGGGATCCGGCCCCCTGCCAGGTCAGGATGGCCTCGTCGTCCAAGTGCGCCGGGGCCGCGCGGAGTCGCCCGGCCGTCCTTGGTCGTCACCGTCCGGGGTCCGGCGGGAGTGGGACGGTGAGCACGGACCGCTGTCACATCTGCTGACGCTCAAGGCACGACCGCCGGGTACGAAGGCGCTTTCAGCACGTCAGGTCCTTCTTCCGGGATCACTCGATTAAGGACCTGAAACGCGGAAGGGCCGGGCGTCCTCGTTGGACGCCCGGCCCGTCACCGGCCCCGTGTCACGGGGCCGGTCGCTCAGAACTCGCAGTTCTGCTCGGTCTCACCGGTGCAGGTGTCGGTGTTGGCGCCCCCGTCGGTGGTGTCGTTACCGCCCCGGCCGTGCAGGAAGTCGTCGCCGCTGTCGCCGACGAGGACGTCACGGCCACTGCCGCCCCACAGGGTGTCGTTACCGGCCGAGCCGAAGATCTCGGTGAACCGGTTGACGGTGTCGTTGTTGACGATGTCGTCGCCCTGAC